>NZ_QQWW01000004.1:0-319364 GCF_003950435.1 Sphingomonas sp. ABOLG | reverse complement strand
GCGTTCGGCCAAGTTCGACGCCGCCGACTATATCCGCGAATGGGTGCCCGAGTTGCGCGATGTGCCCGATGCCGCGATCCACGATCCGGAGGAGAGCGGCTGCTTGCCGGCGAACTATCCGCGCAAGATCATCGGGCATCGCGAAGCGCGCGAACGTGCGCTCGCGGCGGGACGGCAGGTGCGGTAATTCCTGCTTTCGTCGCTGCACGCGCCGGTGCATGAGCAGCGACGATGCTGAGACAGGTGACAGAGCCGGCGGCGGACAATCGGTGGGCGCGCAGCATTGCGCCGGTATTCCACCGTATCCTCGACCGGATCGACGAGGGGCTGGAAAAGGGGGCAATCGAAGGCGTGTTGCCCGATGGCGTACGCCGGCTGCTGGGGGGGCGGCGCGACGGCCCGGTGGCACATGTCACGATCGTTCGCTGGCGCGCGCTTCGGCGCCTGATCATCGGCGGGTCGATCGGCTGGTATGAAGCCTGGGTCGATGGCGACTGGACCAGCCCGGATCCCGTCCCGATCTTTGACCTGTTCATGCGCAACCGTGCGACGCTGGGGGAGCTTGGTCGCGCAAAGCCCGGCGCGCGGCTGGGGGCGCGCCTCATCCATGCCATGCGCCACAACGGACGGCGCAATGCGCGGCGCAACGTCGCCGCGCATTACGACCTCGGCAATGATTTCTACGAGGCATGGCTTGATCCGACCCTGACCTATTCGAGCGCGATCTTCGCACAAGGCGACACGCTGGAGGCGGCACAGCAGCGCAAAATTGATGCGGTCCTGGATCGCGTAAACGTGCCGCCGGACGGCACGTTGCTGGAAATCGGGTGCGGCTGGGGCGCGCTGGCAGAAGCGGCGGGGAAGCGCGGGATCGGCGTTCGCGCGATCACGCTGGCGTCGGAGCAGCAACGCCATGTGGTTGCCCGCACCTCAGGCCTGCCGGTGGCGGTGTCGCTGACCGATTATCGCGACGTGCGTGGGATGTACGATGCCGTCGCGTCGATCGAGATGGTGGAGGCGGTGGGCGAGCGGTATTGGGCGGATTATGTCAAGGCGATCGCCCGCGGCCTGAAGCCGGGCGGACGCGCCGCGATCCAGTTCATCAAGATCGCCGATGATATCTGGCCCGGCTATCGCGCCAATGTCGACTTCATCCAGGCCTATGTGTTCCCAGGCGGGATGTTGATCCACGAACCAGAGTTTCGCGCCCTCGCGGAGGCAGAGGGGCTGACGTGGCAGGATCGCCATGCCTTTGGCCAGGATTATGCCGAGACGCTGCTGCAATGGCGCCTGAACTTCGACAAGGCCGTCGCAGACGGACGGCTGCCGCCGCGGTTCGACGGCCGCTTCGTCAATCTGTGGCGCTATTACCTGATGTATTGCGAGGGTGGCTTTCGAGGCGGCGGCATCGACGTGGTCCAGATCACGCTGGTCAAAGGCCACTAGCCACCAGGCTGGGCACGCGTCCCCGGTCCTCGCGGGTCACCGCGCGGGACTTCCATGCGTGGTGCGTCAGGCGGCTTCGAGCGCCTCGGTCGCTTCCAGCCAACGCGCCTCGGCCGCCTCAAGCCGCTCCACCACCTGGGCGCGGCGCTTCAGCAACTGGCCGGTGTTGAAGCCGTACAATTCCTTCGGTGCCGATACCGGATTGGCCATGGCATGGTCGATCGCGTCACGTTCGGACGCCAACCTGGCGATCTCGGCCTCGGCCTCCTTTGCGGACTTGCGCCACGCCTTGTCGTTTTCGCGCTTCTCCGCAAACGCCTTGCGATCATCCTTGCCCTTTGCCTTCCCTTCGGACTTTGGCTCCTTGGCGAGGATGAAGGCGGTGTAATCGTCGAGGCTGCCGTCGAATTCGCGCGCAGTGCCGCCGTCGACCAGCACCAGCCGATCGGCGGTAAGCTCCACCATGTGACGATCGTGACTGACGATCAGCACGGCGCCCTTATAGTCATTGAGCGCCTGTACCAGCGCCTCGCGTGCGTCGACATCGAGGTGGTTGGTCGGTTCGTCGAGGATCAGCAGGTGCGGCGCCTCACGCGTGATCAGTGCGAGCGCCAACCGCGCCTTCTCGCCGCCTGACATCTTGCCGACGGTTGCCGTCGCGCGATCGCCCGAGAAGCCGAAGCGACCAAGCTGCGCGCGCACCGCGGCCGGCGTCGCGCCCTTCATCACCCGCGTCATATGGGCGAGGGGGGTGTCGTCGGAGTCGAGCTCCTCCACCTGATATTGGGTGAAATAGCCGACCCGCATCCGGTTGCTCGCCGTCATGCTGCCCTCCATCGGGGCGAGCTGCGCCGCGATCAGGCGGGCGAACGTGGTCTTGCCGTTGCCGTTGCGGCCGAGCAGCGCGATGCGATCGTCCGGATCCATGCGCAGGTTCAGCCGGCGAAGGATCGGCGTGTCGCCATAGCCGACGCTGGCATAATCGAGGGTAACCAGCGGCGGGCGCAGCGGTTCGGGATCGGGGAAGCCGAACGAGAGCGTCGGATCGTTGGCGAGTTCGGCGATCGGCTGCATCTTGGCCAGCATCTTGGCGCGGCTCTGCGCCTGCTTCGCGGTCGAGGCGCGTGCGGAATTGCGGGCGATATAATCCTGCAGCTTGGCGCGCTGTACATCCTGGTTCGCCTTTGCCGCCGCGATCTGCGCCATACGCTCGGCCCGCTGGCGCTCGAACGAATCATAGCCGCCGGCGTACAGGGTCGTCTTTCCACCCTGCAGGTGCAGGATGTGATCGACGACATTGTTGAGGAAATCACGCTCATGGCTGACGACGACAATCGTCGCCTTGTAGGAGCGCAGGAAATCCTCCAGCCACATCACTGCTTCGAGATCAAGGTGGTTCGACGGTTCGTCGAGCAGCAGCAGGTCGGGCTGCGAGAACAGCAGTGCGGCGAGCGCGACGCGCATCTTCCACCCACCGGAGAAGCTGTCGAGCGGCTGGTTCTGCGCTTCCTCGTCGAAGCCGAGGCCGAGGAGGATCTGCGAGGCGCGAGCCGGCGCAGTGTAAGCGTCGATCGCGATCAGCCGCTCATAGATGTCACCGAGCTTTTCGGGATCGGTTTCGGTTTCGCTTTGCTCCATGAGCGTCGCGCGCTCGGTATCAGCGGCGAGCACCGTCTCGAACGGTGTGGCGTCCCCTGCGGGTGCTTCCTGCGCGATATAGCCGATGCGGGCGCCCCGCGGCTTGTCGATCGAGCCGCCGTCGGGCTCGATCTGGCCGGCGATCACCTTCACCATCGTCGACTTGCCGGCACCGTTGCGCCCGATCAGGCCAACGCGGCTGCCGGGCGGCAGCGAGGCGGAGGCGCCGTCGAGGATTGCGCGCCCACCGAGGCGCACCGTGATACCATTGATCGTAAGCATTGGCGCGCCGTAGCAGATTTGCTGCGCTTGCGTAATGCACGTCGGTACCGGCCGGCGCGCATGCGCCAGCCGGCAGGTCATCGGTGCGAACGTCTCAGTGGACGAAGCGGGCGACGACGTCGCGGTAGCTGCGGCTCACCTTCACCTGCGCGCCCGAATCGAGCACGAGGAAGCATTCGCCATTGGTGTGCGGCTTCACCTGGCGCACCTGATCGAGGTTGACGATCGTCGAGCGGTGGACCCGCTGGAAGCGGCGCGGATCCAGGCGCTTTTCCAGGTCCTTCATGGTTTCGCGCAGGATAAGCGTGTTGTCCGCCGTCTTGATGCACATATAGTCGCCCGCGGCCTCGACGATTTCGATCGTGTCGACATCGACGCGGAAGATCTGGCCGCGGTCCTTGACGTTGATGAGCTTTTCGAAGCGGCTTGCATTGGGACCTTCGCCGCCGTCCACGATCTCGGCCGCGGCCTCGGGCGCGTGCTCGGCGAGCGCCTCCTTCAGCTTTTCCGCCTCGTTGATGCTCGATTTTTCCGCCAGGCGCTGCCGCACGCGATCGAGCGTGTCGGCGAGCCGCGATTCCTCCACCGGCTTCATCAGATAGTCGACGGCCTGCGCCTCGAACGCGCGCAGGGCGTGATCCGAATAAGCGGTGACGAACACGAAGAGCGGAGGTTCAACCTCCATCAGGCCCTGGACGACGGAGAAGCCGTCAAAGCCGGGCATCTGGATATCGAGAAAGACGAGGTCGGGCTTGTGGGTCTTGATCGCGCTGATCGCTTCGCGCCCGTTCTGGCACTTGGCGACGATCTCGACGTCGGCGTGCGCCTGCAGCCGGAGCTCTAGGCCCTGGATCGCGAGCGGCTCGTCGTCGACGAGAATGGTGCGGATGGTCATGGTACAGTCATTCTCCAAGCGGATGCCACCAGCCCTGACGATCGGCGCCGGCGGTCATCGTACGTCACTGCCCCCTTAACTCTTCCCCGTTATTCAAGCTGGAACGGTATCTCGATCTCCACGCCGAACCCCCCCGTCGGCATCGCGCGGACCTCGAACCGGTGATCCGTTCCGAAAGATTGTGCCAGTCGCTCCCTGATATTGGCGATCCCGACGCCGGTTGAAAGGCTTGGCTTGTTCCGCGTCGGCTGCAAGCCCGGTCCAGTGTCAGATACGCTGATCCGAACGCGATCGCCGATCAACCGCGCGCTGACGTGGATTTCGGCGCCTTCCTCCTTGGGCGTGACGGCATATTTAATCGCATTTTCGACCAGCGGCTGCAGCAGGAGCGAGGGCAGGCGTGCGCGTTCGGCCGCGGGGTCGATCTCGAACTTCGGGCGGAGCCGATCCTCGAAGCGCATCTTCTCGATCTCGAGGTACAGCTTCAGCGTCTCGATCTCCTGCGCGAGCGTCACATGCGCGGTCGGCTCGTTGGCGAGCGTGTAGCGCAGGAAGCTGGAGAGGCGGCTGAGCATCGCATTCGCCCGCTCGGTCTGTTTCAGCAGCACGAGCGTCGAGATTGAATTGAGCGTGTTGAACAGGAAGTGTGGGTTCAGCTGATAGCGCAGCATCGCCAGCTGCGCCGAGGACGCCTGCGTCTCCAGATGCTGGAGCTGATCGATCTGCTCCTCGACGATAAGGTAGAAATTGATCCCGAAGTAGAGCGCCGACCAACCGGCGAGCACGGTGAAATTGAGGAACAGCGAGCCGATCAGCAGCTTCACGTCGACGCCGGGCGCCGAGAGCTTGATGAGGCTGAAGGAGAAAGTGTCGAGCAGCGCGTAGATGAAGGTCGCAGCGCCGAGCGTGAAGACCGTCAGCAGGATCGCGGTGATACGCGGCAGGCCGCGATAGACGCCGTACAGCACCGACAGCAGCAGCGTGATGCAATAGCCGACGATCGTTTCCACGAGGATGCTGACCACACCTTGCATCGTGAAGCCGCCGGATATGGCCGAAACGGTCCGCAGGACGAGATAGCCGGTCCAGCCGGCCGCCTGCAGGATCCAGAAGGCGCGGGCCTTGTCCTCGAAGAAGGGCCGGACCGCCAGATTGCTGGGTCGGATCGGCGCTTGCGGAGTGGACGGTGCAGGAAGCGAGGTCGCCATTGCGCGCCCCTTACACCGCCATTCGCCGTCGCGCAAAAAGGAAGGGCCGCCGCACCCGAAGATGCGGCGGCCCCGAAGACCCATTCAGGTCAGCGCGATCAGAAGGTGAAGCGCGCGCCGAGACGGATCAGGTAGAGCGAGTTGTTGATGCTCGGGTTGGCCGTGTTCGGCTCACGGAAGTTCGAATAACGGTACTGCGCGCAGGCGTTCGCCCCGTTGGACGGCGATCCGATCGCGCCGGTCAGCGCCCCACCGGTGGCGTTCAGGCACTGCACCTGAACCGTCGCTGCGGTGTACGGGAAGCCGAGCTGACGCAGGCCGCCCCAGTTGCTGTTCAGCAGGTTCGGCAGGTTCTCGATGTCGCCGAACAGCGTGATCCGCGAACCGCCGACGAAGGTCGGGATTTCCTGCTCGACGTGGAGGTCGATGCGGGTGAAGGCGCGGTTGCGGGCGATGTTTTTGCCAGCGATGCGGCCGCGATAGTCCTTCAGGTTGGTGCGGTTGATCAGCCCTTCCAGACCGGCACGCGTCGCTTCGCTGTCGTAGCTGACGAGCGGATCGGTGGTGCTGGTCGGCACGTACATCAGGTAGCGATCGTTGTTGCCGATCGTCCCGAACACCGGCGAGCGGCCGTTGTTGTTGTCCTGCATCGTGAAGCTGAACGGACGTCCCGCGCGGGTTTCGCCGAACAGCTGGATCGCGGTGCGATAGTCACCGAACAGCGCACGATCGAAGCCGACACCGTACTTGAACGCCCACTTAATCTGATCGTTTGAGATGCCATAGGCCGGCACGTTCGGGTCGATCATCGCGGCGTTGCCGTACAGCGAGCTGGCGGTCGACGAGGTGGCCGGGCTGACGTCCTTCACGTCCTGCCAGGTGTAGCTGCCGTGGACCGACAGGCCGAAGTCGAACCGCTTGTCACCACGAACCACGAAGATGAAGCTGCGACCGCGATCCTCGTTGTAGAACAGGAAGTCGCTGTTGCCATCGGTCAGCGTGGTGCGCGGCGCGTAGCGCGGGCGGCCATCCGGCAGCGTGCCGACGCGGCGGACGCGCAGGTCGGTGAACGACGGGGCGCTCAGCACGTCGGTGTACAGGAAGTCGGCGCCCAGGTTCACGCCGCGAACCTTGGCGTCAGCCGAGAAGGTCGCCTTCAGCACCGCCGGCAGACGCAGGTCCTGCGCCAGCGACGAGGTCGGGGCGAGCGACAGCGACTGCGTGTTGTTGCGCAGGTAATCGACGGCCGCCTGCGGGATGCCCGGTGCAACGACGTTGTCGAGAATGCCGCACAAAGCTGCGCCGGTGCTGCAGCCTGCCGGATCGGTGTTCGAACGGATCACGCCGAAGCCCGAGGTCGACGAGTTCAGCGCGTTGGTCAGGACGCCCGTGGTCGAGAAGCTGTTCGACAGGTACACGTCCGGCGAACCGCCACCGAACACACCCACGCCGCCGCGCAGGCTGAGCCAGTCGTTGGTCTGCCAGTTCGCGCTGATGCGCGGTTGGAAATTGTCCATTCCCTTGAACGTCTTGGTGTTCGGGAAGCCGTAGCGCGCCAGGTAGAAGCTGTTCAGCGGCACCTGGGTGCGCATGCCGTACAGGTCGTAGCGAGCGCCGTAGGTCAGCGTCAGGCGGTCCGTGATCGCCCAATCGTCCTGGAAGCCGAAGGTGTATTGGCCGTACTTGAAGTCGGCTGCGGCGCTGTTGATGTCACCATCGAGCGCGACCTGCAGGTTGTAGGCGCTGGCGCGACCGTTGCGGAAGTCCGTAATCGAGTCGAAGTACAGGCTGCCGGTGGCGTTCTGAACGAATAGGTTACGGCTGCGGTTCTCGTTATATTCAACGAGGAACTTCAGCTCATGCGAACCGGCCGAGTAGCGGGTCAGGAACGAACCGCCCCAGGTGTCGAAGAACAGTTCGTTCGCCTGACGGCTGTTGTCCGGGCCGAAGGCCACGATCGGCGTGCCGACGCCGCAGCTCGACGCGGTGTTGGTGCCGTTCACGATGCTCGTCGGGTCGGTGCAGACGCGGATCTGCGGGTAGCCGGTGCCGAGCAGCGGATCCTGGCCGCGGCGCGTGCTGCGATAGAGGAAGCGGGCTTCGGTCGACAGCTGATCGGTCCAGTCCGAGTTCAGCTTCACGATGCCGGCGCGCAGCAGGTTCGAGGATTGATAATAGTTGGACGCCAGGCCGATGACCGGGGTGTTGTTGTTGGCGCTGGTGCCGTTGGCGACCGTGCTTTCCTCGTACGCGTTGATGTACGACAGCGAGAGGCGGTGATTGTCGGTGATGTTCCAATCAATCTTACCGACGATCTTCTCGTCCTTCTGATTGTTGATCGTCACGAAATCGCCGGTCGCATAGCCGCCGTAGCGCTGCGTGTTGGCGATGTTGATCACCTCATCCAGCACGCCCTGGTTGTAGCCGGGGATCTGGTTCAGCGTGGCGATCGACAGCGGGCGCGGATCGGTGTTGCGCTCCGCCGAGACCATGAAGAACAGCTTGTCCTTGATCAGCGGGCCGGCGATCGTCGCGCCGTAGGTCTCCGACTTGTACTTCGGCAGGGTGATGCGGTTCGAACCGATGCGGTCGCCCTGCAGGCCATCCGTCGACTGCGAATAGAAGCCGGTGCCGGTGAAGGTGTTGGTGCCCGACTTCAGCGTGGTGTCGATGACGCCGCCGAGGAAGTTGCCCTGGCGGATGTCATAGGGTGCGATCGAGACCGAGAACTGACCGATGGCGTCGAAGGGGACCGGGCCACGGTTGGTCGGGTTCGCATCCGAGTTCAGGCCGAAGGTGTCGCCGACCTGCACACCGTCGATGGTGAAGCGGTTGAAGCGCGGGTTGACGCCGGCGAAGCTGACGGCGCCCTGACCGTTGGTGAGATCAAGCGCGGCGAACGGGTCGCGGCGGGCGAGATCGCGGACGTTGCGATTGACCGAGGCGACCTTCGAGATGTCGCGCGCGTTAAGAACGGTCTGCGGGCCGTCCGAGGTGACGCCTGCGCCGGCGATCGACGAGGCGGTCACGACGATGTCGCCGTCGCCTTCGTCAGCCGCCGCAACGTCGATCGGCAGCGAATAGGTCTGACCCACCACCGTGTAGATGTCGGTGACCTGCTTGGCGCCCTGGGGCGACTGGACATCAACGGTGAACGTGCCACCCGGACGCAGACCGCTCAGCGAGAAGCCGCCGTTCGCATCGGTGGTGGTCGAAGACGTCGTGCCCGACGCGGTTTCCCGCGCGGTAACCGTTGCGCCCGCGACGGGCGCACCTGCTGCCGTCACCGTACCACGGATGGCGGAAGTGGTTTCCTGAGCCATCGCGCCGGCCGGTGCGATGAGCGCAACCGCAGCTACGCCCAGAAACAGGTTATGTCGCATTTAATCAAATTCCCCTTGGAGCAGGTGCTCTGACAAACGGTGCCTGAACCGCTGCCGCGCCCGTGCCCGCGCAATATTTCCGTTCGGTTACGCGGGCGAGAAGAATCCAAAGGGAACCATTTTTGATTTTGCTGCGTTGCAAAAAAGCGACAGGTGTATTCGTGCTATCCGGCAGCAGCGACGATGGCTTGCCAGCCTGCCTCATCGACGACCCTAATGCCCAGGTCAGCGGCCTTTTTCCCTTTGGATCCAGCGCTTGGGCCGGCCACCACCAGGTCGGTCCGGGACGATACGGAGCCTGATACCTTCGCCCCCAAGGCCTCTGCCTGCGCCTTCGCTTCGTCGCGGCTCATTGTTTCGAGCGTGCCGGTGAAGACGACGGTCTTGCCCGACACCTCCGAGGCTCGAGTCTCATGCACGACATCTGCGGGCGTCAGTTGGCCGAGCAGGTCTGCAACCGCCGAGTCGTTGCGTTCCTCGGCAAAGAAATCGATCAGCGCGAGCGCCACTTCCGGTCCGACCTGCTTGGTGTCGACGATTGCGGCCAGTTCCTTGGCGGTGCGGGCGAGCAGCTTGTCGTCGCTCTCGCCAATCGCCTGGAGCATGCCGTCGCGCTTTTCGATGCCGCGTTGCACCATCTCGCGGAACGCGTCCCAGCTCCGCCATCGCCGCGCGAGATCTCGCGCGGTGACCTCGCCGATGTGGCGAATGCCGAGTGCGAAGAGGAAGCGGTCGAGCGGGGGGCGGCGCTTGGCGTCGATCGCCGCGATCAGATTGCGGGCGGAGACAGAAGCCCAGCGTTCCCGCGCGAGGAGCTGTTCCTCGGTCAGGCGGAAGATATCGGCGGGGGTTGCGATCAGCCCGTCCGCGAAGAAGCTTTCGATGTTGGTGATGCCAAGCCCATCGATATCCAGTGCGTAGCGTGAGGCGAAATGGCGCAGGCGCTCCACCTGTTGCGCGGGGCAGACGAGCCCACCCGAGCAGCGCCAGTCGACCTCGCCCGGCTCGCGCACCGCTTCGGAGCCGCACTCGGGGCAGTGGGTGGGGAAGTGCCAGGCGGGGCGCTCCTCATCGGTGGTGAGGTTTTCGACGATCTGCGGAATGACGTCTCCGGCGCGTTGCACCACGATACGGTCGCCGGGGCGGACGCCGAGCCGCGCGACCTCATCCGCATTGTGGAGGGTGGCGTTGCGGACAACGACGCCGCCGACCGTCACCGGCTCCAGCTTTGCCACCGGCGTCAGCTTGCCGGTGCGGCCGACCTGGATGTCGATATCGTTGAGGGTCGTCTGCGCGCGTTCGGCCGGAAACTTGTGTGCGATTGCCCAGCGAGGGGCGCGGGCGACGAAGCCCAGACGCTCCTGCCAGTCAAGGCGATCGACCTTGTACACGACGCCGTCGATGTCGAAGGGCAGGTCGGCGCGCTCGCGTTCGATGCGGTTATATTGGGCGAGGGCGTCGCTGGTAGTGGCAACGGTGGTGAAGCCGTCGGCGACGGGAAAGCCCCATTGCCGAATGGCGGCGATCACGGCCGATTGGGTGGTGCCGGGGAGGGCGGTCGCCTCTCCCCAGCCATGCGCGAGAAAGCGCAAGGGGCGCCGCGCCGTCACACCAGCGTCCTTCTGCCGCAGCGAACCGGCGGCGGCGTTGCGCGGATTGGCGAACTGGCGTGCTTCCTTGCCCGTCTCAGCCGCTTCCTCGGCCAGCCGCTGGTTCAGGGCGGCGAAATCGGCCTTCGCCATATAAACCTCGCCGCGGACCTCGAAGATATCGGGCGCATCGTCTGGGAGGTTGGCGGGAATGTCCGCGATGGTGCGCACATTGGCGGTCACGTCCTCGCCCGTGGTACCGTCACCGCGGGTCAGCGCCTGGACCAGCCGGCGCTGTTCGTAGCGGAGCGAGCAGGACAGGCCGTCGATCTTCGGTTCTGCGGTGAGCGCCACCTCCTCGTCATCACCGAGGCGCAGGAAGCGGCGGACCCGGGCGACGAATTCCTCCACCTCCTCGTCGCTGAACGCATTGTCGAGGCTGGTCATCGGGCGTGCGTGCGTCACCTTCGCGAGATGGCCCGCGGGCGCTGCACCGATCTGCCGCGAGGGGGAATCGGCGCGGACGAGGTGCGGGAAGGCGGCCTCCAGCGCATTGTTGCGGCGGACGAGCGCATCATAGTCCGCGTCGGGTATCTCCGGAGAATCGTCGGTGTGGTAGAGGCGGTTGTGGCGCGCGATCTCGCCGGCGAGATACTCGAGCTCGGCAGCAGCGGCGGTTTCGGTGGTGGGAAGCGCGGTCATGCCGGCTGGTTAGGCGAGCCGGGACGCGCCGCCAAGCCAGTGCGCCCGATGCGAAAAGGGCCGGAGCAATGCCCCGGCCCTCTTGCTGTAACTAAGGTGCGTCGCCGTGCCTAGCGCGTGCCCGGCACCGACGGATCGACCTCATGCACCGCTTCGCTCTCGTGCACTTCGACCAGGCCGCGGCCAAGGTGCGACGCGCGGTAGCCGTAGCCATAGTAGATCACGAGACCCAGGATGCCCCAGAGCGGCAGCACCAGCATCGCGTCTAGCGGCAGGTTGAAGAACAGGAAGATGCAGCCTGCGATCGTCAGCGGGCCGACGATCCAGAGCGCCGGGGTGCGGAAGCTGCGCTGACGATTCGCCTCGGTACGGCGCAGGATCATGACCGCGATGGCCACCATCATGAACGCGTAGAGCGTACCCGCATTGGCGATATCCGCGAGCTTGCCGACCGGCAGGAAGGCAGCGGCAAAGGCCACGGCTGCGCCGGTGATCGCAGTGACGATATACGGGGTCTTCCACTTCGGGTGCACTGCCGACAGGCGCTCCGGCAGCAGGCCGTCACGGCTCATCACGAAGAAGATGCGGGTCTGGCCGAACATCAGGATCAGGATGACCGACGGCAGCGCGAGGAATGCCGCGATGCCCAGCATGTTGCCGACGCCCGACCAGCCGATCTGACGCAGCACATGGGCGAGCGCCTCGTTCGAGCAGACGAGCGGGAGGTCGTTGGCGGCGAAAGTGGCGCACTGGCGGGCAAGCTCTTCCGAGCCGGCCGGGAACGGCACGCCGTTCGGCCCCATGATCGGCTGACCACCGACGGTGCCGATCGCACCCGCAGCCACCAGGATGTAGAAGACGGTGCAGAACAGCAGCGATCCGACCAGACCGATCGGGACGTTGCGCTGCGGATTCTTAGTTTCCTCAGCCGCGGTCGACACGGCGTCGAAGCCCACATAGGCAAAGAAGATCGTCGCCGCGGCGCCGACTGCACCGACGCCGGTGCCGAAGCCACCAAAGATGCCGGCCGGGAGGAAGGGGTTGAAGCGATCGGAGTCGAACGCGTCGGAAGGAATGGTGAGTGCGATGAAGGCGGTCAGCGCCGTCACCTTGATCGCCACCAGCACCGCATTCACGCGGGCGCTTTCAGTGGTGCCGACCATCAGCAGCCAAGTGATCAAGAGCGAGATGACGACGGCGGGCAGATTGATGAAGCCGCCTTCGACACCGCCTAGTGCGAGCGGTGCGCCCGACAGCCACGCCGGCAGGTGTATCCCGAGAAATTCATTGAGGATCGTGCCGGTGAAATAGCCCGACCACCCGACGGACACGGCGCTGGCCGCCACGGCATATTCGAGGATCAGGGCCCAGCCAACGGTCCAGCCGACGAGTTCGCCCATCGTGGCGTAGCTGTAGGTATATGCTGATCCCGCGACGGGGATCATGGCTGCAATCTCCGCGTAGCAAAGCGCGGCGACAATGCAGATCAGGCCGGCGATCGCGAATGCGAGCATCAGGCCCGGGCCGGCCTTTTGTGCGCCGGCGGAGGTGAGAACGAAAATACCGGTACCGATCACACAACCGATGCCGAACAAGGTGAGCTGGAACCAGCCCAAGGTGCGATGAAGCGCTTTTTTCTCGGCAGTCGCCAAGATGGCGTCGAGCGGTTTTACTCGGCCAAAGATCATGCGGCCTTTTCCCCCAGGAGCGCGGCACTGGCGGCCGCATGTGCATTAAAGCGCGCGAAACTAGCGGGAGATCGTCATCGCGCAATCCCTCACGGCGTTCGGAAGCAAGATTGCGTCTTTTCTGCTACTTATGGCTGTCATTTTGAACCAGCATAGGGCCTAGCGGCCGGCCAGCAAGGATATGGACGTGCAGATGGGGCACTTCCTGATGGCTGTGCGGACCGGCATTGGCCAAGAGGCGGTAGCCCGGTGTGACCAAACCAGCCTCCCGCGCGATGTGGCCAACCGCCCGGACGAATCCGGCAATCTCCGCATCGCTGGCCCTGGCGGAGAAATCATCCCAGCTGACGTAGGCGCCCTTCGGGATCACCAGAATGTGCGTCGGAGACCAAGGCGCGATGTCGTGGAACGCGAGCGCGTATTCGTCCTCGTACACCTTGCGGGCCGGTATCTCGCCGCGAAGGATCCGCGCGAAGATGTTCTGATCGTCATAGGGCAGCGTTGCATCGACGGGCATGAGCGAAGCCTTATTCAGGGCGGAAGGAGAGGGGGCGGCCAGCCTTTTCGTCATGGCCCGACTGGCCCTCACGCCGGTCGAGCTCGCGTCGGACGTCGTCGAGCGAGAGGCCGGCGTCGGCGAGCAGCACCAGCAGATGGAAAATCAGGTCGGCCGCCTCAGGAACGATATCCGCATCCTCGCCGGAGCAGGCGGCGATGACCGTTTCGACCGCTTCCTCGCCCAACTTTTGCGCGATCTTATGTCGTCCCTGGAAGAACAGGCTCGCGGTATAGGAGCGTACCGCGGGTGCATCCTTGCGCGCGCGGATCGTTGCTTCGAGACGGTCGAGAGTGTCGTCAGCCATGCCGCGCGAGGTGCCGCGCGCGGCGATCCAGGTCAACCTTTCCGACCACGGTTGCGCAGCGCACGCCGGGTCAGCCAGACGGCGATGGCGGCGGCAACGAACAGCGCCGCATCGGACAGTTCGGGACCGGTACGCGGCGTGGACACCGCCGCAGCCCCGACGGGCGGAGCGGCGCCGGTCAGCGTGAACAGCGAAGGCGGCATGACGCAAGCGGCTCCGGAAGGGACGAGGCGTCCCTTATGCCACCGACATGCAGCGAAGCGTCAATGCCGCCGTACCGGCACGCCCGCCGCGGCGAGGGCAGCATGAGCGTCGGCGATGGTCGCCTGACCGAAGTGGAAGATCGAGGCTGCAAGCACCGCCGAGGCATGACCCTCCGTCACCCCGCGGACGAGATCGTCGAGAGTGCCGACACCCCCAGAGGCGACCACCGGCACGCTCGTCCTGTCCGCAACGGCGCGGACCAGGTCGAGGTCATAGCCGTCGCGGGTTCCATCCCGGTCCATCGACGTCAGCAGGATTTCGCCTGCGCCAAGCTCCGCCAGGCGCAAGGCATGAGCGACGGCATCAATACCCGTTCCGCGTCGGCCGCCGTGGGTGAATACCTCCCACCCGCCATCGACTCGACGCGCATCGACGCTGGCGACGCAGCACTGGCTGCCAAATCGCTCGGCAATGTCAGCGACCACTTCGGGCCTCGCCACCGCGGCGGAATTGACCGCCACCTTGTCTGCCCCGGCCAGCAGCAGCGCGCGCGCATCATCGGCGCTGCGCACGCCGCCGCCCACCGTCAGCGGCATGAAGCAGACCGCTGCCGTGCGGCGCACCACGTCAAGGATCGTGTCGCGTCCCTCATGGCTGGCGATGATGTCGAGGAAGCACAATTCGTCGGCCCCCGCCGCATCATAGGCGCGGGCCTGTTCCACCGGATCGCCGGCATCGATCAGATCGACGAAGTTGACCCCTTTCACGACACGGCCGTTGGCGACGTCGAGGCAAGGAATGACGCGGGCACGAACCGTCATCGTTCAGGCCGCCGCAGCAACGGTAAGCGCGGCGGCAAGATCAAGCCTGCCGTCGTACAGGGCGCGCCCGGTAATGACGCCTTCGACCCCGTCGCGGGCGTGAAGCGCCAGCACGTGAATGTCCGAGATGCCGGCAACGCCGCCGCTGGCGATCACCGGGATCGACACGGCCCGCGCCAGATCGACCGTCGCCTCGACATTGCAGCCCTTCAACAGGCCATCGCGGCCGACGTCGGTGAACAGGAGCGCCGCAACGCCGGCATCCTCGAATTGGCGCGCGAGGTCGGTGGCGGTGGTGGTGGATACGTCGGCCCAACCCTTGGTCGCGACCATGCCGTAGCGCGCGTCGACCGCGACGACGATGCCGCCGGGGAAGGCGGCGGCCATGTCACGAACGAACTGCGGATTTTCGAGCGCGGCGGTACCGATCACGACGCGGGCGACGCCGGCGTCGAACCAGGCCTCCACGCTCTCCGGCGTGCGAATGCCGCCGCCGAGCTGCACATGGCCGGGAAAGCGGCTGACGATCGCGCGCACGGCCTCCCCGTTGCGGCTTTCACCGGCAAAGGCCCCGTCGAGATCGACGACATGGAGGTGGCCTGCGCCCGCATCGGCGAACAACATCGCCTGGGCTGCGGGATCATCACCATAAACGGTCGCACGATCCATATCGCCCTCGGCGAGGCGAACGACCTGGCCCGCCTTTAGATCGATGGCGGGAAACACGATGAGGCTCAAGGACGCCACTCCAGAAAGCGAGCAAGAAGATCGAGGCCGTAGCGCTGGCTCTTCTCCGGGTGAAATTGAACGCCGACGATCGTGTCGCGGCCGATCGCGGCAGTGACGGGGCCAGCATGGTCGGTCTGTGCGAGCACGCCGTCGCCATCATAAGCGAAGCTGTGCAGGAAATAGGCTTCGCCCGGCCGCAGGAGCGGGTGATCGCCGGTGGGCACCACATCGTTCCAGCCCATGTGCGGCACCTTTGCATCGGTACCGGCGGGATCGAGTCGCCGGACATTGCCGGGCAGCCAGCCGAGCCCGCGATGCTGGCCGAGTTCCTCGCCCTGTTCCGCGAGCAGCTGCATGCCGACGCAAATGCCAAGGAACGGCGCGCCCTGGTCGAGAACGCGGGAGCGCAGCGCCGCCTCAAGCCCGTCGACCGCACGCAGGTTTGCCGCGCAGGCCCCGAAGGCGCCGACGCCGGGAAGGACGATGCGATCGGCGCGGGCAATCGCGTCCGGATCGGCGGTGACGATCACGTCTGATGCGCCGGCGGCGCGCAGGGCGTTTTCGACCGACAGCAGGTTCCCCGACTGTATGTCGACCAACGCGAGCGTCACAGAACGCCCTTGGTCGACGGGATCGAATCGGCCTTGCGCGGATCGATCTCAATCGCCTGACGCAGCGCCCGGGCGAGGCCCTTGAACGCGCTTTCGGCGATGTGGTGGTTGTTCTCGCCGTGCAGCGTCTCGACGTGCAGCGTTATGCCCGCGGCCTGCGCGAAGCTGTGGAACCAGTGTTTGAACATCTCGGTGTCCATTTCGCCAAGCCGCTTCTGGCTGAACTCGGTCTTCCACACGAGCCAGGGGCGCCCGGAAATGTCGAGCGCGACGCGGGTCAGCGTCTCGTCCATCGGGGACAGCGCATCGCCATAGCGACGAATGCCGCGCTTATCGCCGAGCGCCTTGGCCAGCGCCTCGCCGATGGCGATCCCGGTATCCTCGACGGTGTGGTGCTGGTCGATATGCAGATCGCCCTTCGTCTCGACATCCAGGTCGATCAGCGAGTGGCGGGAGAGCTGCTCCAGCATATGGTCGAAGAAGCCAACTCCGGTCGACACACGGTACGCGCCCGTGCCATCAAGGTTAACGGTCACCGCGATCTTGGTTTCGCTGGTGTCACGGCGGATCGTCGCGCTGCGCATGAGCGCGCACATAGCGGAGCCGACGCGCCATGCAATCTTGACCGAACGGTTCGTGCCGTTACCGATGATGCAAATGGACGACCAAGCACCTGACAGCCTGATTCCCTACGACGAGATCGTGCAGGAGGCCCTGCGCGCCGTCGTCGGTCGCGTGCTGGGCTCGGTCGCGACCGGCGGGGGGCTGCCGGGCGACCATCATTTCTACATCACCTTCAAGACGCAGGCGGCGGGGGTCGATATCCCGCAGCGGCTGATCGAGCGTTTCCCCGATGAAATGACGATCGTGCTGCAGAACCGCTTCTGGGACCTGACCGTCGACGCGGAGCGCTTCTCTGTCGGCCTGAGTTTCAACCAGGTGCCCTCGAAGCTGATGATTCCCTATTCGGCGATCACCGGGTTCCACGATCCGGCGGTCAATTTCGAGCTGCGCTTCCAGGCGCAGGAAGGGCCCGGTGACGGTCCCGAGCCGCACGATCCGGCGGAAAACGATGGCCCGCCACCCACGTCGAGCGAGGACGGGTCGAACGTCGTCTCCGTGGACTTCAAGCGCAAGAAATAGCCTCGCTTCGGGCCGGTAGCGTGCCGGCACCATGAACATGGGCGCAAGGGGACACGGCGGCCGACCGCCGTGTCCCCTTGCGCCTTACTGCTTCGCCTCCAAATACCGCCTGTCACGACAGATAGGCTGAGGCATGAACGACACGCGCACCGAGACCGACTCGATTGGCAGCATCGAGGTGCCAACGGACGCTTACTGGGGCGCGCAGACGCAGCGCTCGATCGAGAACTTCCCCTTTGGGGCGATGGAGCGGATGCCAATCGGCATCGGCCGCGCGCAGGCGATCGTCAAACAAGCCGCCGCTCGGGTGAACGCCCGCCATGGGCTGGACGGAGCGGTCGTCAAGGCGATCGAGGATGCCGCGCAGGAGATCGTGTCAGGCAACCTGGATGAGCAATTCCCGCTGGTCATCTGGCAGACCGGCTCCGGTACGCAGACCAACATGAACGTGAACGAGGTGATCGCCGGACGCGCGAACGAGGTGCTGACCGGCAAGCGCGGCGGCAAGGCGCCGGTGCACCCCAACGATCACGTCAACATGAGCCAATCTTCCAACGACAGCTTTCCCACGGCGCTGCACGTCGCGACGGCGCTCGCGACGCGTGATGCGCTGCTCCCGGCGCTGGACAGGCTTCACGCTGCCCTGGATGCCAAGGCGAAACAATGGCGCGACATCGTCAAGATCGGGCGGACGCATACGCAGGACGCGACGCCGCTGACACTGGGGCAGGAATTTTCCGGCTATGCCGCGCAGCTCGCAAGTTGCCGCGGGCGGATCGAGGAGGCGCTGCACCGCGATATTCGCAAGCTCGCGATCGGCGGTACCGCGGTTGGCACGGGATTGAACGTGCCCGAGGGCTGGGCATCCGACATGACCGCGGCGATCAGCGACATCACGGGCTTTCCGTTCGAACCGGCGCCGAACAAGTTCGAGCAACTGGCCGCCAAGGATGGCCTGGTCTTCTTTTCCGGCGCGCTCAACACGCTGGCGGTGGCGCTCAACAAGATCGCCAATGACATCCGGCTGCTGGGTTCCGGTCCGCGCTCCGGCCTGGGCGAGCTTTCGCTGCCGGCGAACGAGCCGGGTAGTTCGATCATGCCGGGCAAGGTCAATCCCACGCAGTGCGAATCGCTGACCATGGTTGCAGCGCAGGTGATCGGTAATCATCAGGCGGTGACCGTCGGGGGCATGCAGGGGCATTTCGAGCTCAACGTGTTCATGCCCCTGATCGGGGCCAACGTGCTCCGATCGATCCACCTGCTTGCAGTGGGGATGACCAGCTTTGCCGAGCGCTGTGTCGATGGGATGGTCGCCAATGAGCGGCAGATTGCTGATCTGGTCGGCCGATCGCTGATGCTGGTCACCGCGCTCGCTCCCGAGATCGGCTATGACAATGCGGCGAAGATCGCCAAACATGCCCATGCCGAAGGGCTGACGCTGCGTGAGGCAGGTCTGGCGCTTGGGCTGGTTGATGGTGAAACGTTCGACCGCGTGGTTCGCCCCGAGGGGATGCTGGGAACCTGAACCGCGCCGAAGCGCTTAGCGAGCCAAGTAGAGAAAGGAACATCCATGCTTCGCACCATCGTTGGCGCACTCGTCGGCAAGGAAATCGATCGTCGGGATGGGCGCGGTGGATTGAAGGGCGCGGCCGTGGGCGCCCTGGCGGCACGCATGGCGACCCGAACGGGCCCGCTTGGGCTGCTGCTCGGTGGCGGCTACGTAGCGAAGAAGATGTACGACCGGCGCAAGGCGGGCAAAGGCATGTCCGGGCGCCCCGTGCGTTGATCCTGCCAGGCAGATGCCCATGATGGGATCTGCCGGCACAGTGACGAGCGGCTGAGCACCGGCCGAGCTGCTCAGCCGCGCGGCTTTTGCGGGAATGACGCGGACGGAACCTTGACGCTCATGTCCTCCGCGCGGCAGGAGCGCGCATGGCCGCATCTTCCCCGACCGATCCGCATGGCTTTCGCCGTCGCGGCGTCCTGTTCGTCCTGTCATCACCCTCGGGCGCAGGAAAGTCGACGATAGCCAAGAAGCTCCTGGCGGCTGAGCCGGAGCTGTCGATGTCCGTATCCTATACGACGCGTGCGCCGCGCCCCGGCGAGATCGACGGCAAGGATTATCACTTCGTCACGCTGGATCGCTTTCGCGAGATGGCGAACAACCATGAATTCCTCGAGTGGGCGCATGTCTTCGACAATCGCTACGGCACGCCCAAGGCCGACGTGTTTCACACGTTGAGCGAGGGCAAGGACATATTGTTCGACATCGACTGGCAGGGCGCCCAGCAGCTGCACCAGCTGGCCGGCGGCGACGTAGTCCGTGTGTTCATCCTGCCCCCGTCGATGGCTATCCTTCAGGATCGGCTACAGAAGCGCGCGACCGACAGCCAAGAGGTGATCGACGCGCGCATGTCGCGTGCCGCGAACGAGGTGAGCCACTGGGACGGTTATGACTACGTCCTGGTCAACGATGACCTTGAACATTGCTTCGAATGTGTCCGGATGATCCTGGCGGCCGAGCGGCTGAAGCGATCACGCCAGACCGGCATCATCGGCTTCATCCGCAGTCTGCTCAAGAAAAGCGGTTCACTCGAGTAGCGCGAGAAAGCGTACAGCCGCGTCGAGATCGCGGCGGCGCGCGGCATTGGCTTCGGCCGCCTGCTCATCCACGCCCCATTGTTCGGCCTGCCACGTTTCATCGACCGTGGCGGCGGCCCACAGGGTGTCGGCGTCGATCTGCCCCTCGGCCAGCGCAAGAGCACCGACGAGTGTGCCCGTGATCGTGACGATCGGCTGAAGCGCGACGAGGGAGAAAGGGTCGCGACTCGCGACAGCCTCTGCCAGCCGGGTCACAGTCGCTGGTGGCTGTGGCTGGTGCATGAGGCCACTGACGATCTCGAAATGCACGTCGTAGCGGCCGCGCGCCCATTCCAGCAGCGGATCCCATGCTTCGGCTTCACGCCGCACCAGTTCGATCGGCGATTCGGCGCGATAGCAGAGCAGATCGGTCTCGGCATAAGCCGCCAGGCCTGCGGCGAAGGCGCGGGGGGAGGGGGCGACACGGTCGATCGCAGCGTTGGTGAGCCCGGTGAGCGGCATTGACCGTGGATCGAGCGTCTCGCCGACCGCGCGCCATTCGTCCGCGACTGCCTCTGCAAGGGCGGTGCTTGGCAATGCGAGCGGTGCTCGACCCGGCGTGCGAACAGGGCGGCCGTCCAGCCGCACCACCCGCTCCTCGTCAATCGTGACGTCAGTCCAGAAACGCTTCATTCACTCGGGCTCCGCCATTGCCGCGCCAGCGCGCGCGGTACGACCGCCATGGCCCACAATGCGGCAAGCACAATCGCGCCGCCCAGTATCTTGCTGCCAGTGTCCGGCCCCTCTGCGAGCAGGATGACGCCGAGCACCGCAGCCATCGCCGTGACGATGCGGGTCAGCGAAATAATCAGCCAGCGTGTTCGGGCGGGGTCGCGTGCCATGTCGCCGCTATGGCCTATGCTTCGTGGAGGCGCCAGTCGCGACCAGTTGGTTCCGCAACGGGATCAACTGGCAGTCAACCTCTTGGTTACGCATCAGCTTTATGGTCTATGGAAGCAATAGCGAGAGCGGGCCCGGGGGGGCAGGCCTCACATTTTCTGAGCCTATGGAAACGGAACGACGATGGTCGGCGCGGCAGTCTTTATCTACGGTTTGTTGGTCAGCTTCATTTTTTCGGGCGCATCGCGCAACGCCAAGCTGCGCCGCCCCAATCCGCCGGTCCTCACCTATGTCGGCTATGTCATGTGCGGCATCACCGCAGGCGCATCGCTGATCCTGTCAGCGCATGTGGTTAGCCTGTCGCTGGGCGCGCCGCTGCTCAACCTCACCATCTGAGCGCCGCCGGGAGCCAGGCTCCCGGCGTGCCATTCACTCGCCCCGCGCGCCGCGACCGCGGCGTTCGCCCCGGCGCGCCTTGCGGACCTGCTTGGCATGCGCGCGTGCCTTCGCCTTGCGGTCCTCGCGGGTCACCGGCGGCCGCGTATCGGCCGGAAGCGCGTCACCAGCGGCCTCGTCAAAGCCAAGGCCGGCCAGACTTTCCGCAAAATGCGTGGGCAGTTCGGCGGTGACGTCGATCGCCCCGCCATCGGGATGATCCACCCGGATGCGGCGCGCGTGGAGATGCATCTTGCGGCTGATGCCCCCGGTCAGGAACGCGGCCGGGCCACCGTATTTGCCGTCCCCGACAATCGGGTGACCAATCGCCGCCATGTGGACGCGCAGCTGATGCGTGCGCCCGGTGAACGGCTGTAGCTCCACCCAGCAGGCGCGGTTGCCGGCGCGTTCGATGACGCGGTAGCGGCTGCGCGCGGGCTGGCCGTTCTCCTCGTCGACGTGCATCTTCTCACCGCCGGTGCCGGGCTGCTTGGCGATTGGCAGATCGATCGTGCCGTCATCAATCGAAGGTACGCCGACAACGAGCGCCCAATAAACCTTCTTCGCTGACCGGCCGGAGAACGCCTTGGAGAAGAAGGCGGCAGCGCGGGAGGTGCGGGCGACGAGCAGCGCGCCCGACGTATCCTTGTCGAGGCGATGGACCAGTTTCGGCCGACCCTCGGCATCGAACTGAAGCGCGTCGAGCAGGCCATCGACATGGGCGGTCGTCTTCGTTCCGCCCTGCGTGGCGAGGCCCGGCGGCTTGTTCAGGACGAATGCGGCGGGATCCTGGTGGATCACCATTTCGCGCGCGAAGGCGACCTCATCCTCGCTGAGTGGCGGACGCTCGCGCTTTGGCTTGGCATCGGTGCGCACCGGTTCCGCCGGCGGGAGGCGGAGGACCTGGCCGGCCGTCACGCGGTCGCCCGGGCCGACGCGCGCGCCATCAAGGCGTAACTGGCCGGTCCGCGCCCATTTTGCGACAGTGGTGAAGCTGGTGTCGGGCAAATGCCGCTTGCACCAGCGATCCACGCGGATGCCGTCGTCATCGGCGGCGACGGTGAACTGGCGGACGCTGTCGTTCATGCTGCCACCCGGGTGAAGGCGAGTCCGGCCGCCAGCGCCGCGATCGAACCGATCGTCGATAGGAGAATATAGCCAAACGCCTGAAGCCAGGCGCCGCGTTCGATCATCAGCAATGTTTCGAGTGAAAAGGCGGAGAAGGTAGTGAACCCGCCGAGTACGCCCACCCCGATCAGCAGGCGCCAAGCCTCGCCGCCGCTGCTGAGCCGCGCCAGCGTTCCCGCCAGCATCCCCATGGCGCAGCCGCCCGCGATGTTGACGATCAATGTGCCCCAGGGCCAGCCTGTGCCAAGGGTGGTCAGGGCGGCGCGCCCGACGAGGTGGCGCAGGCCCGCCCCGGTGGCCCCACCGGCCATCACCAGAAGTAATCCGTTCATTACCGCGCCCCTAGAGCGAAAACGCTCAAAGGGGAACGCCGAACGCGTGCCCTGTGCCGTTCGGTCGGCTTGCTCAGCCGCCGCCGTCGGCCATCAGGTCAACCTGCGATCCGCCGTTCTGGCGCGGCTTGACGATCAGGAAGAAGGCCGCGTTCTTCTTGGTGCCTGCCAGGATATGCTCCCCGCTGGCGGCCTGATGTTCGGATCGGAATTCGGCCTCTGAGGTGCGGGTGTAATACCAGTCGAGCAGGCGCTGGACGGGCGCTGCGCTGATGAAACTGACGACTCGCAGCGCGCAGCCGTCGCGATCGGCGCCGGCCGCCTCGCTGATCTGGGCGTCGGGATAAAGCGGCACGCCTTGCGGCAGGCGGTTGGCCCAATCGGCGGAATAGGCGACGTTGTTCACGCATTGCGCCGAGGCGCCCTGGCTCTGCGCCAAGGCCCCAAGCGTCAGCGCGCGCCGGGCGGCGGCACATTGCGTGCAGGTTCCGGTCGGTGCGGGCGCGGCGCGGAGCGCGCCGGCTACCTGAGCGTCAGCGCGTTGGCCAATGCCTTCCGGCGGTAGCGCGCCGGAACCTGGCTGAAGCGGCGGTCGCACCGTATTGGCGTTCGCCTGTTGCACCAGCTTCGGATCGACCATGATCGGATCGCGAAGCGCACCTTGCAGCGCCGGGTCATTTGCGCTTGCCGCGTCGTTCATCGTCGCGAGGCTGTTGTCGAGATCAGCCACCGCGGCTTGATCCGCGGGCGGAGATCCGCAGGAGGCGAGTGCGAGCAACGCTGTTGCCACCCCAAGCATAACGTTGGTTTTCATCATCGCTCCCTCGAAAACGGCCTCATGATTATCGCCGCATCCTTAAGGAAGGATGCCCATGATGTGTCCCATGCTTGCAACACACCCCGTCTGGCACCATGTCTTGCGGATGCTGAATATTGCTTCGATTCTGATCGGCCTCGTCACCCTCTTGCTGGGAATCGTGGCGTTCATGCCGCTGCTCGGTTGGTTGAACTGGTTCGTGATCCCGATCGGGATCGTGGGCATCGCGGTGGGCGCTTTGTCGTCCACCAATGGCGGGCGCAACCTGAACATCGTGCTGGTCGTGATCTTCGCGCTGCGCCTGATGCTGGGCGGCGGGATCATCTGAACCCCGCCGCGTCAGCGATCATCAGGGAGCGACCACGACGCAGCTGACGCGGGCCTTGGCGCACGCCGCCTGCGCCGCGCTGCGTGAGGCAAATCCCGTCGCCTGCAAGCGCGTGACGGCGCCTGCCTTCACGTAGCTGGGGCTGCCGCCGGTGCGGCTGCCGACCTGTGCCCAGAGGTTGCGCGCGTTGGACTCGTTGCGGAACGCGCCGAGCTGGATACGCCAATTCCCGCCGCTCGCGGCTGGAGCGGGTGCGGGCGCGGGTGTAGGCCGGGGCGCGGCGACGGCCGGCGCCGGGCGCGGCGTCGCGGCGGGGCTAGCCGCGGATGGAGGCGTGCTTCCGGACGTCGTCAGCGGCGCGCGCGTCGCCACTGCCGGGGCGGGCGATGGGCCGGTTGGCGTCGCGGCGCGCGGCGGCGCGGAATTGACCGTCGCGCCGGGGGCACGCGGTGCCGGGAGGGATGCAGCGAGCGCCCGCGCGTCAGCCTCATATTTACGGGCGAGGGTGAGCCCCTGCTGCCGCTGCACCTCCGGGATATATCGATCCATCTGCGCGAGCGTCTGCGACGCCTGTGGCAGGCCTTGCTGCGAGGAGCGGGTGACGAGTGCATAGGCGCGGGTCCAGTCGCGGGCGACACCGTCCGCGTTGAACAACATGGTGCCAAGGACGAGCTGGGTGCGCCGCTCGCCCCGCGCCACGGATTTCTCCAGCCAGGGCAATGCCTCGGCCTTCTTGCCTTCCTGGAACAGGGCGAGGCCGTAATTGTCGATCGCCTGCGCATGTCCCTGCACAGCGGCCTTGCGGAACCACTCGATCGCGGCGGGCAGATCGGCCTGGACGCCGCGGCCCAGTTTGTAGGCCTGACCCATGTTGAACTGGGCATCGGCATTGCCGGCCACCGCAAGCGGGCGCCAGGTCTGAACCGCCGCCTTATAGTCACCCCGCGTCCACGCATCCACACCCTGCTTCACGTCGGCCGCAGCCGGCGCAGCGGCGAGAAGTGCCGCCACGAGCAGCAACAGGCAGGCATTTCGCATCTGGTCAAACCCCCATCCAGCGGCTCCGGCGACAAGCAGTGTCGCGCGGCCGGAGCAGCGATCTGATCGCATAAGATTACCGCTTCCATAACCTCTTGTCAGCGAAAGTGGGCCGCCATTTACCATTCCTTAGACCCAAAGGGGCACATCTACGCTGGCAAGGTGGCAATACCATCGAGGCACGACCGCCCTCGGGCGGCAGCATGGCGACCCGCACGTCTGTGTGTGCGGGGGAGCGGCTGACGAGCCACGCCGGCGCCGCCAACGAAGCTGGTTCGGGGACTGAGACATGAAGAAGCGCGCGATTGCCGGCCTGAGCCTATCCGCGTTGATGCTGGGCGGGACGATGGTCGGGTGTGCGCAAGGCGGCATCTCGACCGCCAGCAGCCGCAGCGACGAGAAGCTCGCCAAGCTGGCCGAGAACAACGCGGCCAAGGCGCAGCAGGCGCTGGCGAAGGGCGATGCGATCAAGGCGATCAGCTATGCCGAGGCGGCCGTGGCGGCGATGCCGCGTGACGCAGAGCTTCGTGCCCTGCTGGGCGCGTCCTACCTGAAGGCCGGGCGCTTTACCTCGGCGCATACTGCTTATGCCGACGTGCTTCAGCTGTCGCCGACCAATGGCAAGGCGGCACTCAACCTCGCCCTGGCGATGATCGCCGAGGGGCAGTGGGATGAGGCGCGCACCCTGTTGGAGGAACATGCCACCATCGTGCCGGCCGCTGATCGCGGGCTGGCGATGGCCCTGGCCGGGGATCCGGCCACGGGCGCCGAATTGCTGATGACGGCGGCGCGCTCGCCGGATGCTACCGCGACGACACGTCAGAATTTCGCTTTGGTGCTGGCGCTCGCGGGCCGCTGGGCCGAGGCGCGGCAGGTTGCCGGGATCGACATGGCACCGCAGGCGGCTGATGCCCGGATGCTGGAATGGACCGCGTTCGCCAAGCCGACGGGGGCGGCCGATCAGGTCTCGGCACTGCTCGGCGTCATTCCGGTGAAGGATCCCGGTCTGCCGGTTGCGCTGGCGCTGAATGCGAGCGTTCCGGTGACCCAGCTTGCGGCGGCCGCCCCGAGCCAGGTGCCTGCCGACGCAGCTTCGCCCGAGGCCGCGGCCAACGAGGCGGTTGAGGTTGCGCAGGTGGAGCCGGCCGCCACGATGACGTCGCCGTCGGGCAGCAGGATCGTGTTCGCCGCGCGGCAGGAGGTGGTGCAATCGCTGCCAGTGGGCCGCGTCCCGGCTGCTCCCGCAGGCGTCGAGCCCAGAACGCGGCTGGCGGCTGCGACGCCGGCCCCTGCGGCACGGGAGATGGCGAAGGGCAAGTGGTACGTGCAACTCGGCGCGTTTGATTCGGCGGATGTCGCGAAGGATGCCTGGCATCGGGCGCAGCGCCGCTATCCCGTGCTGGCCGAGCAGACGCCGACCGGCATGGCGTTCAAGTCGTTCTACCGCCTGTCGGTGGGCGGGTTTGGTCGCAGCGATGCCGAGACGCTGTGCCGTGGCTATCGTGCGACTGGCGG
Organism: Sphingomonas sp. ABOLG; assembly: GCF_003950435.1. Taxonomy (NCBI): domain Bacteria; kingdom Pseudomonadati; phylum Pseudomonadota; class Alphaproteobacteria; order Sphingomonadales; family Sphingomonadaceae; genus Sphingomonas; species Sphingomonas sp. ABOLG. The sequence goes on along the minus strand of NZ_QQWW01000004.1, from coordinate 293,089 downwards.
GCGTTGCTTCGTGCGGACAGGAGCCGGCGATCAGACGGCGGTGTGGGTCAAGGCCGGCAAGGTCCAACTCGCCGGCCGCTGAACCGCCTCGCCCGGATCCGGCGGTGCTGATCGGCTGATCAGCCCGTCGTTATCTCTCGGCCGCCCTTGAACAGGCGAAGCACGCGGCCCTGTACGGGCAGTCCGTCGAACGGCGTGTTGCCGGCCATACCTGGCAGCGTATCCGCATTGATCTGCCACGGCTTGTCAGGATCGACGAGCATCAGGTCAGCCTCCTGTCCCGGCGCAAGGACGCCGCTATCCAGCCCGAGCACCGACGCCGGATTGCGGGCGAGCAGCGCGGGCAGGCGATCCGGTGTGACGGTGCCGTCCAGCGCGAGGCCGAGCGCCAGCGCAAGGAGCGTGGCGGCGCCGGCGGCGCCGGGAACGGCATCAGCAAAGGGCAGACGCTTTTCCTCCGGCCCGCGCGGATCGTGGCCTGAACACAGTACGTCGATCGTGCCATCCGCCAGCGCCGCGAGTGCGGCACGGCGATCCTCCTCCGAGCGCAGCGGGGGGGACAGGCGCGCGAAGGTGCGAAAATCGCTCATGGCGATGTCCGACAGCAGCAAATGAGCGGGCGTGATGCCGCAGGTGACGCGCACGCCGCGACGCTTGGCCGCGCGGACGAGATCGAAGCCGGCGGCGGTCGTGACCTGGCGAATGTGGATGCGCGCATCCGCGGCCTCCGCCAGCATCAGGTCGCGCGCAATCGCCAGCGGTTCGGCGAGCGCGGGGGCGGCGGGCAGGCCGAGGCGAGTCGCCGTCTCACCAGTCGTGGCCACGGCATCGCCGACCAGCCCGCCGTCCTCGGCATGGGTGATGACGGCGAGGTCAAGGTCGCGGGCATAAGCGAGGACGCGTGCCATGACGCCCGAATCAGCGATCCAGCGCGGGCCGGTGCCAACCGCGCGCGCGCCGGCAGAGGCGCAGATCGCCATTTCCGCAAGATCGGTGCCCTCAAGCCCGCGGGTGGCGGCGGCGATCGGGTGGATCCACAGGTCTGGCCGGCCGATCAACGCCGACCGCTGCACGATGCCGGGCTCGTCCAGTACGGGATTTTGATCGGGCAACAGGCCGACGCGGACGATGCCACCGGCGCGGAAGGCGGCGCGATCGATCGTCGCAACGCCCAAGTCGACGATCGCAGGCGCGAGCAGCTTTCCGGCGCAGTCAATGACGGTGGCGCCGTCGCGAGCCTCGTCGACGATGCGGCCATCGGCAACATACAGGTCGCCGCGGCGCTCGCCATTACGCGCGCACAGGATGCGGGCGTTGCGGAAATGAATCGCGTTGCTCATGCCCAGCCCTCCACGCCGCGTGCTCGTCGGGTCAGCACGTCGAGGCAGGCCATGCGTACGGCCACGCCCATCTCGACCTGTTCGGTGATGGCGGAACGTTCGGGATGGTCGGCAACGCTGGAGTCGATCTCCACGCCGCGGTTCATCGGGCCCGGGTGCATGACCAATGCGTCGGGCTTGGCGCGCGCCAGCCGCTCCGGTGTGAGGCCATAACGCAGCCGGTATTCGCGGCTGGAGGGGACGTAGCCGCCCGACATGCGCTCGGTTTGAAGCCGCAGCATCATGACCACGTCGGCACCCTCAAGCGCGGCGTCGAAATCGGTGAAGGGGGTGACGCCCATGCGGTCGCTCGCCGGTGGCATCAGCGTCGAAGGGGCACAAACGCGCACCTCCGCGGCGAGGGCCGTCAGGGCCAGGATGTTGGACCGGGCAACGCGGCTGTGCAGCACGTCGCCGCAGATGACGACGCGCTGATTGTGGATCGTGCCGCGGCGCCGGCGGATGGTCAGTGCGTCGAGCAGTGCCTGCGTCGGGTGTTCGTGCCGCCCGTCGCCGGCGTTGAGGACGGGGCAGTCCACCTTGTCCGCGATCAGCCGGACCGCCCCGGACGACATGTGCCGGATGACCAGCACGTCCGCCCGCATGGCGTTCAGCGTCATGGCGGTGTCGATCAGCGTCTCACCCTTTTTCACGCTGGACTGCGCGGCGTGCATGTTCACGACGTCAGCGCCGAGCCGCTTGCCCGCGATTTCGAAGCTGAGCAGCGTGCGCGTCGAATTTTCGAAGAAGGCGTTGATCTGCGTGAGGCCGGCCAGCCTCTTGTCGGGCGCCGCGCGATCGCGGTTCGCGGCGATCCAGCCTTCCGCCTCGTCGAGGAGGAAGCTGATCTCGTGTGGCTGAAGACCCTCGATTCCGGTGAGGTGACGGTGCGGAAAAACATCGCCTCCGGAAATGAGGGAAGCGGGGCGGTGGTCCGACATTGGCATCGAAGGCGCCGGATAATCATGGCGCGCAGGCAGGGCAAGCCGCTGTATCCCGTAGCGGCGCGCCGATGATCAGCCGGTCGTGAGGGCGTCGATCGCGGCCTGAAGGATGTGCGCCGCCGCCAGCGAATCGATTCGCTCGGCACGTTTTGCCCGGCTCATGTCCTGTTCGATCATCACCCGTTCGACCGCCACGGTGGACCAACGTTCGTCCCACAGCAGGATGGGACCAAGATCGGTGATGTTGCGGGCAAAGGCGCGGGTCGACTGGCTGCGCGGACTTTCGCTGCCATCGAGATTGAGCGGGAGGCCGAGTACGATGCCGGCGACCTTCTGCGCGGTGATCAGCTCCGCCAGCGCGGCCTTGTCCTGCGTGAACTTCCGCCGCCGGATCAGTGCGGCGGGGCTGGCGAAGGTCCAGCCGGCGTCGCACAGCGCGGTACCGATCGTCTTGGTGCCAAGGTCAAGACCAAGCAGGCGGCCCCCGGCGGGCAGGGTCTCGCGAAACTCGGAAGCGCTTGCCGTAATCATCGTGCCGCCACCCGCCGGGCTGCGTCCTGGCGGACGTTCGCCCAGAACAGGGAATAATCATAGACGTGGTAATTGTTGCCGGGGAGCACATAGGGCCCGACGTCCGGTCCTTCGCCGATGAGCAGCAGCCCGCGATCGCCACAGCGTGCGGGCACCTTGCCCGCCTCGATCGAGGCGCTGGCAAGATCCTCTGACGGGAACAGCGTGCCCGCGTTGGCGGTGGCGGGTGCAGCGGCGTTGGCGGTGCCGGTCAGCGGATTGGTGCAGACAAGCGTGCTGCCCCGGCGCGGCTTGCCATCGAAGCCGGTGCTGCTGTCATAAGTGTCGATCACCAGCGCAGGGTCTGCCGGCTCGGCAAAGCTTTCCCACGACAACAGGCAGCCATGCTGATCGGCGCGGGTACATTCGGGGAGACCCAGCGCAGGCAGATCGTTGCTGCGGCTGACCGGCCAGCCCACGACATAGGCTGCCACCACGCGGCGGGCGAGCGGCGTGCCCGCAACCTGATCCTTCAGCAGATGAGTCAAGTGCAGGGCGCCCTGGCTGTGGCCGGCAAGGATCATCGGTCGTTCGGGCCCGATCTCTCTGAGGAATGCAGCGAAAGCGGCCTGGATGTCGCCATAGGCGAGCTCGAGCGCGCGCTGCGCATCCGCCGCATTGGTGAGGAACGACCCAAAGGTCGCCTGACGATAACGCGGCGCCCAGATCTCGCCCACCTCGTTGAACACGCTTGCCTGTCCACGGAGGAACAGCGCTGCACGGGCATTCGCCTCCTCATCGTCGAGCGGCGCGTTCCAGTGGTCGGCGCTGAGATAGGAGGTCGGATGGATGAAGAAGACCGCGGGCCCGCCGGGCGTCGTGCGCGGCTGATACCCCGCCGGGGTCCATAGTGCCGGGTTCCCGGTCCGATCCGGCCGCGCGAGCCACATGTCGGCGCGGTCATATTCGTTTTCCTGCAAGGCCGGCTGCTGCTCGAACGCGACCTTCGGCTTGTAATACCAGCGGACCAGATCGCTGCCGTAGAAGTTCCAGGTGATCTGAAACGCGATAATCAGCGCGATCAGCACCGCCATGACGTAAAGAAACTTGCGAGCCATGGGCGCCGCCTGCCCCAGTCGCGGCGGCCGCGCAACTTCGGGCATGGTGAACGCCATCGCAGATGGGCGCGCAGGGGCGTGCGCGATCCGCTTTCCCGCCCATTGCGCTTCGCCCCGCGCCGATGGTAGCGGGCGCCATGTCCGTAGATACCGTCACCGTGAAGAAGGTCGCGAGCCTTGCGCGCATCGCGATCGACGATGCCGCCGCCGAGCGGCTCGTGCCCGAGCTGAACAACATCCTCGGCTGGATCGAGCAACTGGGCGAGGTGGATACCAGCGGCGTCGCACCGATGACCGCGGTGATCCCCAACAAGCTGCGCCTGCGCGACGATGTGGTGAATGCCGATCCGCTGACCGGTGGCGGCATCCGCGACGCGGTGCTCGCCAATGCGCCGCAGGCGGAGCATGGCTTCTTCACCGTGCCCAAGGTGATCGAATGATGGCGATCGTGGCCGCACGGCGCCCGAAGGCGCTCCTATTCCTTGAACAGCCGGCGATCGCCGGCGTGACGGTGTTTTGATGACTGACCTCACCGATCTTGGCATTCGCGATATTCGCGACGGGGTGCGTGCCGGCACCTTTTCCGCGCGCGACGTTGCCACCGCTTTCAACGACGCGGTCAGCCGCGCCAAGCCGCTGAACGCCTTTCTGGTCGAAACGCCGGACCATGCACTGGCCGCCGCCGATGCCGCCGATGCCGCGCGCGCGGCGGGCGATGAGCTGAAGCCGCTGGCCGGCGTGCCGATCGGCATGAAGGACCTGTTCTGCACCAAGGGCGTGCCGACCACCGCTGCCAGCCACATCCTGGAAGGCTTCACGCCGCAGTACGAATCGACGGTGTCGCAGAACCTGTGGAACGCGGGCGCCGGGATGCTCGGCAAGCTGAACATGGACCAGTTCGCCATGGGCTCGTCCAACGAGACCAGCGCATTCGGCAATGTCATCTCGCCCTGGCGCAGCAACGACGGCAGCACAACGCCGCTGGCGCCGGGTGGCTCGTCGGGTGGTTCTTCCTCCGCCGTGGCGGCGCGGCTGTGCCCGGGTGCGACCGGCACCGATACGGGCGGCTCGATCCGTCAGCCGGCGGCCTTCACCGGCATTTCGGGCATCAAGCCGACCTATGGCCGCTGCTCGCGCTGGGGCACGATCGCTTTTGCCTCGTCCCTGGACCAGGCGGGGCCGATGGCGCGCGACGTGCGCGATTGCGCGATCATGCTGGAGGCGATGAGCGGCTTCGACGCGAAGGACGCCACCTCGCTCGACCTGCCGGTGCCGCAGTGGGAGCAGTCGCTGAACGCCAGCATGGCAGGCAAGCGCGTCGGCATTCCGCGCGAATATCGCGTCGAAAATATGCCCGAGGAGATCGAGGCGCTCTGGCAGCAGGGTATCGCCTGGATGAAGGATGCGGGCGCCGAGATCGTCGAGGTGTCGCTGCCGCACACCAAATACGCGCTGCCGGCCTATTACATCATCGCGCCGGCCGAGGCGTCGTCGAACCTCGCGCGCTATGATGGCGTGCGTTATGGTCTGCGCGACCTGCCGGACGGCGCGAACCTGCAGGAAATGTACGCAGCGACGCGCGCCGCCGGCTTCGGCGACGAGGTGAAGCGGCGTATCCTGATCGGTACCTATGTGCTGTCGGCTGGCTTCTACGATGCCTATTTCACGCAGGCGTCGAAGGTCCGCACGCTGATCGCGCAGGATTTCGAGAAGGCCTGGGAAAGCTGCGACGTGCTGCTGACGCCGACCGCACCGTCGGCGGCGTTCGCACTGGGCGAGAAGAGCGCCGATCCGCTAGCGATGTACCTCAACGACGTGTTCACCGTGCCGTCGAGCCTTGCCGGGCTGCCGGCGATGAGCGTGCCGGGCGGGCTGGATCGCAAGGGGCTGCCGCTGGGGCTGCAGGTGATCGGCAGGGCGCTGGATGAGCAGGGCGTGCTGAACGCGGCGCTCGCGATCGAGGAGCGCGCGGGCTTCGTGGCCCGGCCGCAGGCGTGGTGGTAATGACGTTCGAATTCGGGAATCTGGCCAATGGCTGACGCAACCGCACCATATCGCATCAAGGGTGCCACCGGCGACTGGGAAGTCGTGATCGGCCTTGAGGTGCACGCACAGGTGACCTCCAACGCCAAGCTGTTCTCCGGCGCGGCCACCGCGTTCGGCGCGGAGCCCAATTCGCAGGTCAGCCTGATCGACGCGGCGATGCCCGGCATGCTGCCGGTGCCGAACCGCGAGTGCATCCGCCAAGCGGTTCGCACGGGCATGGCGATCGACGCGCAGATCAACAAATGGTCGCGGTTCGACCGCAAGAATTATTTCTACGCCGATCTTCCCCAAGGCTATCAGATTTCGCAGCTTTATCATCCGCTTGTCGGTGAAGGCTCGATCGAGATCGAGGATGGCGAGACGGTGAAGACGATCGGTGTGGAGCGCATCCACGTCGAGCAGGACGCCGGCAAGCTGATGCACGATCAGCATCCGACGCGTTCCTATGTCGACCTGAACCGGTCGGGCGTGGCGCTGATGGAGATCGTCAGCCGGCCGGACATGCGTTCGCCGGCCGAGGCGGGCGCCTATCTGCGCAAGCTGCGCGCGATCCTGCGCTATGTCGGCAGCTGCGACGGCAACATGGAGGAAGGCTCCATGCGTGCCGACGTCAACGTCAGCGTGCGGCGGCCGGGCGAGGAATTCGGCACGCGTACGGAGACGAAGAACGTCAACTCCGTGCGCTTCGTGATGGCGGCTATCGAGCATGAGGCGAACCGCCAGGTCGACGTGCTGGAGAGCGGCGGGAAGATCGTTCAGGAAACGCGGCTGTTCAACGCCGACACGGGCACGACGCGGTCGATGCGGTCGAAGGAAGACGCGCACGATTACCGTTACTTCCCCGATCCCGACCTGCTGCCGCTGGAACTGGATGACGCATTCCTCGAGGAATGCCGTGCCTCGCTTCCCGAACTGCCGGATGCAAAGCGCAAGCGGTATGAGGCGGCGGGGATTACGCCGTACAATGCGGGCGTGCTGACCGCCGAGGTCGAGACGGCGCGCTGGTTCGATGCGCTGCTGGAAGAAGGCACGGCGCCGGTCGCGGCATCCAACTGGGTGACGGGTGAGCTGTTCGGTGCGCTGAACCGGGTCGGCAAGGACATCACAGAATCGCCCGTGACGCCGGGGCAGGCGGCGGAGCTCCTGGCACTGGTGGCGGACGGCACGCTGTCGGGTAGCCTGGCGAAGCAGGTGTTCGAGGTGATGCTGGAAACCGGCGACGCGCCGGGCAAGATCGTCGAGGAGCGCGGGCTGAAGCAGACCAGCGATTCCGGCGCGATCGAGGCGGTGATTGCCGAGGTGCTGGCCAAGAACCCCAACCAGCTGGAACAGTATCGCGGTGGCAAGGTCGCGTTGTTCGGCTTCTTCGTCGGGCAGACGATGAAGGCGATGGGCGGCAAGGCCAACCCAGGCGTCGTCAACGAGCTGCTGAAGAAGGCGCTGGGCTGATCGGAGCGTCACCCCGGCGGCGGGCGCCGGGGTGACCGCCAGCGTCGTGCTGGCGCTGCGTCAGCGCAGCGAGCGGAAGGTGGCGCGCACCTCTTCCACGAACAATTCGGGTTGTTCGAGCGCGGCGAAATGCCCGCCGCGGTCCAGCTCGTTCCAGTGGATGATGTTGGTATAGCTCTTCTCCGCCCAGCGGCGGGACGGCCGCAGGATTTCCTTGGGGAAGATGCTGCACCCGGTTGGCACCGTGACCTTCTGTCCGCCGAAGGCGCCGAAGCTCTCCCAATAGAGCCGGGCTGACGAGGCGCCGGTGCCGGTCAGCCAGTAGATCATGATGTCGTCGAGCATTTCATCCCGGGTCAGCGCGTTCTCCGGCACCCCGTTGCAATCTGTCCACTCGTGGAACTTCTCGTAGATCCACTTGGCTTGCCCCACCGGCGAATCGACCAAGGCGTAGCCAAGCGTCTGGGGCCGGGTGGATTGCTGTTTCGAATAGCCGGTGCCCTCGTCAGAATGACGTTTCAGGTCCGCCAGGGCCGCCTTTTCCGCCTCGGTCGCGTTGGCGACATCCTCCGGCGTCGGCCTTACCGTCACCATGTTCAGGTGTATGCCGGCCACGGAAGGGTCACCGCTGGCCCCGATTGCAGTAGTGACGGCCGATCCCCAATCGCCGCCCTGGGCGCCGAAACGCTGATAGCCGAGCCGCTTCATGAGCGTGATCCACGCGGCGGCGATCCGCGGCACACCCCAGCCCGCTTCAGCGGGGCGATCGGAAAAGCCGTAGCCAGGGAGTGAGGGGCAGATGACGTGGAACGCATCGGCGGGATCGCCGCCATGCGCCGCCGGATCGGTAAGCGGACCGATCACCTTCAGGAACTCGACAACCGAGCCGGGCCAGCCATGGGTCAGGATGAGCGGCAAGGCGTCGGGGTTAGGGGAGCGACGGTGCAGGAAGTGGATGTTCAACCCGTCGATCGGGGTCGTGAACTGGCCCACCGCGTTGAGCGCCGCCTCGCACCGGCGCCAATCGTAGCGGTGCTGCCAATGATCCACGAGCGCGCGCGCGGCGGCGAGCGGCACACCCTGTTGCCAATCGTCGACGGTTTCGCGCTCCGGCCATCGGGTGCGCGCCAGCCGATCCCTCAAATCATCAAGATCCGCCTGTGGGATGGCGAGGGTGAAGGGAGTGATCGCATCGTCCATCGGGGTCATCCGCGCCGGAGGAGGGAGAGTGCCTGTTCCGCCAGCATCGGGGTGCCGTTCACGGCCTCCCCGGCGTTCGGCGTCACCCCGGCAAGCGCGCGGGCGTAGACGCCCTGGCTGATCGAGGCGAGGCGGAACACCGCGAAGGCGAGGTAGAAGTTCCAGTCCTCGATCGCGTCGCCGCGTCCCGTTCGGCGGCTGTAGGCGGCGACATAATCCTCCTCGCGGGGGATGCCGCTGGTCGCGAAATCGACGCCCTCCAGCGTGCCCCAGCTGGGCGACGTCGAATGCCACATGAAGCAATTGTAACCGAGGTCGGCGAGCGGGTGTCCGATGGTCGACAATTCCCAGTCGAGCACCGCGATCAGCCGCGGTTCGGTTGGATGGAACATGACGTTTTCGAGCCGGTAGTCGCCATGCGCGATGCTGACCGCCTCATCCTTCGGAACGCGTGCGGGCAGTTCTGCGATCAGCGCCTCCATCGCGGGGATCGGCTCCGTCTCCGCCCCGCGATATTGCTTGATCCATCGTGCGATCTGGCGATCGAAATAGCCGGTCGGGCGACCGTAATCTTCGAGGCCGACGGCGCGGTGATCGACCTGATGGAGTGCAGCCAGCGTCTGATTGAGCTGGTCATAGACGGCCGATCGCTCCGCCGGGGTCAGATCGGGGAGCGTCGCATCGCGGAAGATGCGCCCTTCGAGATAATCCATGACGTAAAAGGCAGTCCCGATCACGTTGGGGTCGTCGCAGAGCGCGCGCATGCTGGGAACCGGGACGTCCGTTTCCCGCAGCGCCGCCATCGCGCGATACTCACGCTCCACCTGATGTGCGCTCGCCAGCAGCTGCCCAGGCGGCTTCTTGCGCAGCACATAGTCGCCGGCGTCAGTGGACAGCATGAACGTCGGGTTGGATGCGCCGCCGACGAATTGCTGCACCCGCATGTCGCTGCCAAAACCCTCGACATGGCGGCCCAGCCATGCCGCCAGACGCGGTTCATCGAACTGGTGGCGTGGCGAAACGTCGGTAAGTCGTGCGCCTGTCATGCACGCGCCGCCCGCAATGCAGGCGTTGAAAACAGCGGCATCATCCTCTCCCTCGCGCATGTTCTGCGTCATTTCACGACACCTAACGCGAAAGATGAGGTCGTTAGAAGATCAAATCGGCCGATCCCTGACGGATGACAGTATTTCGGCGAGGAGGCGAAAATCCTTTTCACGCGGGGAGGCGCGGCGCCAGGCGAGCGCAATCGTCCGTTTCGGATTGTCGCCGCCGAGCGGCCGGGCCGTGATCCCCGTATGGTCGAGGATGCCCGCGGTAAGCGCGATCTCGGGCAGCATCGTCAGGCCCAGGCCATTGTCGACCATCTGTACGATGGTGTGAAGCGACGTACCCATCATGGTCGCCTCCGCGCGCAACTCCGGCCGGTTGCAGGCGGCGAGCACATGATCCTTCAGGCAATGGCCATCCTCCAGCATCAGGAGGCGGGTTTCATCGATTTCCAGCGGCGACACGGGCTGGACGCTGTCCGGAAGCTCGCCGGTCGGAAAGGCGAGGAACAGGCGATCGTCGAACAACGGTTCGGTCGTCACGTCGCCGCAGGCGTAGGGCAGGGCGAGTAGGACACAGTCGGCCCTGCCACTGTGCAGCGCCTCGCACGCCTGGGCGCTGGGTTCCTCGCGCAGGTAGAGCTTCAGATCGGGATAATCGGCGCGCAGCCGGGGCAGCACCCGGGGGAGCAGGAACGGCGCGATGGTCGGGATCACGCTCATCCGCATCTCGCCCGACAGGGGGCGGCCGGCAGCCCGTGCCATGTCGCCAAGCTCCTCCGCCTCGCGCAGGATACGCCGTGCCTTGGCGACAATCTGATCACCCAGCGGCGTGAAGCGGACCACGCGGCGAGTGCGTTCAACCAGCGTCACCCCGATCAGCGTTTCCAGTTCACGGATGCCCGCCGACAGCGTCGATTGCGTGACGTAGCACGTCTCCGCCGCGCGGCCGAAATGCCCCTGATCCTTGAGCGCAACGAGATATTGAAGCTGCTTCAGCGTCGGTAGATAGATGTTCGCCATATAATCGGTCCGATCGATCAATGGCCATGATATAGTGCATTCGGTCGATCATGCGAGATCGACCGCAGAGGTTACAGAACCGCGCGGATAAAACCGTAAGTGCTTGTGATCGTCAGGACGGCGCCGACCAGAACCAGCATCACGGTGGTCGGGATGCGCTTCGCCATGACGGCGCCAAGCGGCGCGGCGATGACGCCGCCAATCAGCAGGCCGACCGTAGCGGTGGCGAAATCCTCCAGACCGAGATGCCAGATGAACGTTGCCGATACCGTCAGTGTCAGGAAGAATTCGACCGCATTGACCGTTCCTACCACTCGGCGTGGCTCCAGCCCCTGCACCAGCAGGTTGGACGTGACGATCGGGCCCCAGCCGCCGCCGCCAGCCGCATCGAGGAAGCCGCCGACGAGGCCGAGCGGCTCCACCACCTTGGGCTTGCCGCGCGGCGCAGAGAACAGCAGCCCGCGGACGAGCAGGTAGATGCCGACAAAGATCAGATAGCCCAGCACAAAGGGCTTCACCGTTTCACCGTCCAGATTGGTCAGTAGATACGCGCCGCTTACCCCGCCAATGATGCCGGGCACGAGCAGCCGGAAGAACAGCCGCTTGTCCACGTTGCCGTGCAGCACATGGCTGATGCCGGAAATGGCAGTGGTGAAGGTTTCGACGATGTGGATGTTGGCTGAAGCGCGTGCGGGCGACAGGCCGATCACCGCGACCAGCAACGTGTTGCAAATCAGCCCGAACGCCATGCCGAGCGCGCCGTCGACGATCTGGGCGCCAAAGCCGACGAGGATGAACGGCAGCAGCGCTTCCAAGGTCAGCGACGAAAAATCCACACTCATCCCCTAGTGACTGACGCGAATGCCATGCCGCACGAGAGCAAATCCCACAAGATTGCTATGCTTTCGCCGGCCATGTTCATTCTTTGCGGTGCTGGAAATCGTGCGCACGACATCCTAGATCGCGCGTTCGAAAGGGGACGCGTGATGGGGCGTTTGGCGGTTTATCTCGATTCGATCCGCGCGCGTGATCCAGCACCGCATTCGCGGCTGGAGATCCTGACCTATCCTGGCGTGTGGGCGCTCGGCTGGCACCGGCTTGCGCACCGCCTGTATCGTGCGCGGCTGTTCTTCCTGGCGCGCGCGGTCAATCATCTCTCCCGCTTCCTGACGGCGATCGACATCCATCCGGGTGCAAAGATCGGGCGCAACTTCTTCATCGACCACGGGTTCGTGGTGATCGGCGAGACCGCGGAGATCGGTGACAACGTCACCATCTATCAGTGCGTGACGCTGGGCGGGACCAGCCCCGACAATGGCATAGCGGGCAAGCGGCACCCAACGATCAGTGACGGGGCGATCATCGGATCGGGCGCGCAGGTGCTGGGCCCGATTACCGTCGGGCGCCGGGCGCGGGTAGGCGCCAATGCGGTGGTCACGCGCGACGTTCCCGAGGGCGCGGTGATGGTCGGTATTCCCGCGCGGCCGACGGTGGTGGAGGGTGGTCAGGCGCCTGAGCGCAAGTTCATGGCCTATGGCACGCCGTGCAGCGAGATGTTCGATCCGGCGACGCAGAAGGTGGAAATCCTGCGTTGCGAACTGGAGGCGATGAAGAAGCGGCTCGACGCCCTGGTGGATGAGCAGGGCGAGGGGCGGGAGCGTAACCGCGCCTGATGGGGGTCGTCACACCCTTTCCGCTGAAGGGCAAACCGAGTCAGATCGGCTTCGACCGGGGCGAGCTGAACCGTATTCTCGATCTGTACGGGCGCATGGTGGCGGCCGGGCATTGGCGCGATTATGCGATCAGCCTGGGACGCGACGCTGCCGAGTTCGCGGCGTTCCGGCGGACGGCCGAGCGGCCAGAGTTCCGGATCGAAAAGCGGCCCTCGTTGCGCAACCGGCAGGGCATGTGGGCGCTGTACGGCGAGGCAGGCCAGATCGTGAAGCGCGGGCACGAACTGGGCCCGGTGCTGGCACCTGTCGAGCGACGTCTGATGAAGCTGGTCGACGGCTGAGCGGCTACGCTGCGGTGACCGCCACCGCTTCCAATTGCCGGTGACAAGCAAGTCAAACACCGGCGCGCGCTGGTGACACGCGCCGGTGGTTGAGGATCAGCCGCCCTGCAGCTTCTTGCCGATCATCATCGACTGGCCGGCGCCCGAATCAGGCACGATCTCACCGGTACGATCGGTGATTTCCGCCCAATGCTTGGCGATGCCTTCCGGTGACAGCTCGTCGCCGCTCAGCGCAACGCCGGGCGTCAGCGTGACATAGGCAGCCTGGAACACGCCAGCGCCGGCGCCGACGATCTGGTTGGTCGGTGCATCCTCGCTGACGAGATACAGCGCGGCGGGGACGACCTTGTCGGGCGAGAAGGCCTGGAACAGCTGCTCGGGAAACAGATCCTCGGTCATACGGGTGCCTGCCACGGGAGCCAGCGTGTTGACCTTGATGTTGTTCTTCGCGCCTTCGAGGTAGAGCGACTTGGTGAAGCCGGCGAGACCAAGCTTCGCCGCGCCGTAGTTGGTCTGGCCGAAGTTGCCGTAGAGGCCGGTCGACGAGGCGGTCATCAGGATGCGGCCATAATTCTGCTCGCGCATCGTCTCCCACACTGCCTTGGTGGCATAAGCCGAACCGAGCAGGTGAACCTGGACGACGAAGGCGAAGTCGGCCGGCTCCATCTTCGCGAACGACTTGTCGCGCAGTACGCCGGCGTTGTTGATCAGGACGTGGACACCGCCCCAGGCTTCCTTGGCCTTGGCCACCATCTCGACCATCTGATCATATTCGGTGACGCTGGCACCGTTCGCCATCGCCTCGCCGCCAGCGGCCTTGATCTCCTCGACCACCTTGTGGGCGGCGTCGGACGCGCCAGAGCCGGTGCGATCGCCGCCGAGATCGTTGACCACGACCTTTGCGCCGCGCCGCGCGAGCTCGAGCGCATATTCACGGCCAAGACCGCCGCCGGCGCCGGTGACGATGGCTACCTTGTCATCGAAACGAATGGACATGGAAAAGGCGCTCCCTCACTTGGATAGAAGCGCCCTCCCATACTCGACATTCAAACGGGTGCAACTGCCCGTCGGGTAGACCTTCCGCTCAGACGATCACTTGCCGCCGCGCTGCATGCAATTGTTGAACTGTCCCTTCTTGCATGGCGGATAGCTCGGCAGCGGCGGGGGCGGCGGGAAGGCGACCGACGGTGGCGGCGCAGGCTGGAACACGACCTTTGAGCCCGGCTCCGGCGTGCCCTTCAGCGGCGAGCCAGCGGGCTCATAGCCACCCGGGGTTTCGATGATGCGCATGCCGTTGGGATCAGTGCTGGTCTGAACCGCGCCGGTCTGGGCGGTGGGGGCCTGATCCGCCATCGCCGACTGATCCTGGGCAATCGCGGGAGCGGCGATGAGGGCGGCCGCGGCGAGAAGGAAGGACTTCATGAGGAAATCTCCTGAAAAGACGCTCAATTGCGTACAAACGCAGCACACAAAACGCGCCGGGGGGAAGATGTATCCTTTGTTTCGCTGGCGATTCGACGTCCAAACCCTAGGGAAAGTCCCTATTCCGCGGCGATAATCGGCCTGCTTTCGGCGACTATTGGCCTGCATCCAGCGCATAACCGGCCGATCTTACCGTGCGGATGATGTCAGGCCGGCCACCTTCGTTGATCGCCTTGCGCAACCGCCGGATGTGAACATCGACGGTGCGGCTCTCGATATCGCTGTCATGCCCCCAGACGCTGTCGAGCAGCCGTTCACGTGAGAAGACGTGGCCGGGATGTTCCAGGAAGTGCTTCAGCAGCCGGAATTCGGTGGGACCAAGGGGAATAACCTCCCCGCTGCGGCGTACCTTGTGGCCGACGGTGTCCATCTCGAGGTCCGCATAGGTCAGGGCCTCGCCAGCCAGCGCAGGGCGGACGCGACGGAGCACGGCCGAGACGCGCGCCACCAGCTCGCGCGGGCTGAACGGCTTGGTAACATAATCATCCGCGCCGGTTTCTAGCCCGCGGATGCGATCCTCCTCCTCGCCGCGTGCGGTGAGCATGATGATCGGAACGTTGGCGGTTTCGGCATTGCGGCGCAGTCGGCGGCACACCTCGATGCCGGACAGGCCCTCCACCATCCAGTCGAGGAGAACGATGTCGGGCACCTTCTCGCGTGCCAGGAGCAGCGCTTCTTCCCCGTCGATCGTGTGGACGACGTCGAAATCCTCGCGCTTGAAATGCCAGACCAGCAGTTCGGCGAGTGCGGCGTCGTCCTCGACCAAGAGCATGCGTGCGCGCGGCATCATTCCCCCTTTTCGCGATCAGCCATCTGGGTACCAGTGGCGGCGAAATACACCATTTCTGCAACGTTGGTGGCATGGTCGCCGACCCGTTCCAGGTTCTTGGCGACGAACAGGAGGTGCGCGACCTCGCTGATGGTCTTGGGGTTTTCGACCATGTGAGTGACGAGGGTGCGGAAGATCGCATCGTAGAAATCGTCCAGCGCCTTGTCGCGCTCACAGATCTCGACCGCCGCGGCGGCATCGCGCGCGGCGAAGGCGTCGAGCACGTCGTGCACCATTTCCGCTGCCATGCGCGCCATCGCCTGAATGACGGAAATGGGCTCGATCCGATGCTCGCCCTCGATCATCGGCACGCGCTTGGCGATGTTCTTGGCATAGTCGCCGATCCGCTCGACCACGGCCGCGATCTTCAGTGCGGCGACCACTTCGCGAAGGTCGTTGGCCATCGGCGCGCGCAGCGCGATGATGCGCACTGCCAGCCGCTCAACCTCCGCCTCGATCGCGTCGATCTGCTTGTCGTCCTTGCGGACGCGCTTGGCGAGTTCGAGATCGCCGCGCTGGAGCGCGCGCATCGCGCGATCGATCGCCTGTTCGGCAAGACCGCCCATCTGGCTGATCAGCCCGCGCAGCCGGCCGATATCCTCGTCGAACGCCTTTACCGTATGCTCTGGCATAGCCCCGTCCCTTAGCCGTAGCGGCCAGTGATATAATCGGTGGTGCGCTGTTCGCGCGGGTTGGTGAAGATGTTGTTGGTATCGCCATATTCCACCAGTTCACCAAGGTGGAAGAAGGCGGTTTTCTGGCTGACGCGCGCCGCCTGCTGCATGTTGTGCGTGACGATCACGATCGCGTACCGGCCGCGCAGATCGTGGATCAGTTCCTCGATCCGGGCGGTGGCGATCGGATCGAGCGCGCTGCACGGCTCGTCCATCAGGATCACCTCCGGATCGACGGCAATGGCGCGGGCGATGCACAGCCGCTGCTGCTGCCCGCCGGACAAAGCGGTGCCACTGTCCTGCAGGCGATCCTTGACCTCGTTCCACAGGCCGGTCCGGGTCAGCGACTGTTCGACGATCCGGTCGAGATCGGCCCTGCCGCTCGCCAGCCCATGAATGCGCGGGCCATAAGCGACATTCTCGTAGATCGACTTCGGGAACGGATTGGGCTTCTGGAACACCATGCCAACACGGGCGCGCAGCTGAACGACGTCCATGTCCTTGGAATAAATGTCCTCCCCGTCCAGCCGGATGTCGCCCTCGACCCGTGCGTTCGGAACCGTGTCGTTCATGCGATTGAGCGTACGGAGGAAGGTCGACTTGCCGCAGCCCGATGGGCCGATGAAGGCAGTCACATCCTCCTGATCGATATCGATCGATACGTGACGGATTGCCTGTTTGTCACCGTAGAAGACGTTGACGTCACGGGCCGTGATCTTGTGGGTCACCAGCGGGTCTCGAAGCGGTTGCGAAGATAGATGGCCAGGCCGTTCATCGAGAGCAGCACGACCAACAGGACGATGATAGCGGCAGATGTCTTTTCCACGAAGCCGCGCGCGACTTCGTCGGACCAGAGGAAGATCTGAACCGGAAGCACGGTGGCGGGATCGGTCAGGCCCTGCGGCGGGGCGGCGATGAATGCGCGCATCCCGATCATCAGCAGCGGTGCCGTTTCGCCAAGCGCACGCGCCATGCCGATGATGGTGCCGGTCAGGATGCCGGGTAGCGCGAGCGGCAGGACGTGGTGAAAGACCACCTGTACCGGGCTGGCGCCGATGCCGAGCGCGGCGTCGCGGATCGACGGCGGCACCCCCTTGATCGCGTTCCGGCCCGCGATGACGATCACCGGCATGGTCATCAGCGCGAGGGTAAGCCCACCGACGATCGGCGCCGATCGCGGCAGTCCGAAGGTGCCCAGAAACACCGCCAGTCCAAGCAACCCGAAGATGATCGAGGGGACGGCGGCCAGATTGTTGATCGATACCTCGATAAGGTCGGTCCAACGGTTCTTGGGCGCATATTCCTCAAGGTACAGCGCGGAAAGAACACCAATGGGAAACGCGAGCGACAGCGTGACCAGCATTGTCAATAGGGAGCCCTTGAGCGCGCCCCAGATCCCCACGCGGGTCGGATCGGTCGCGTCGGCATTGACGAAGAAGTCCCAGTTGATCCCGCGCGACAAATGATCGCCGAGCGCAGTGACGGTCTTTCGGGCGGCGGGGGTGCCATCGCCCTTGAACGCCATGTCGATATCGCTGGCGACGGGCACTTCGACCACGGCGGTGCCGCGCAGCAGGGCAGGATTCGCCTTCACCGCATCGCGCACCCGCAACCAGGCGCCGTCGGACAGCAGCGCAGCGCCGCCCTCGCGCGGGAACGCCGCGGTCGCGGCCGCATCGACGACACTTTCCAGCCCGGCGCCGGCAAGGGCCAGATCGGCGCGATTGCCGCGCAGCTGATCCGGCTGCACCTGCAGGTCAGCGGCGGCGAAATTGATCGGCAACGCGAGACGCGTCTCGGTAAACCCGCCCAGCCCCTGCGCCAGCATGGTCACGATCAGGAAGGCCAGGAATCCAGCCGACATGATGATGGCGCCAAGGCCAAGCGCGCGAAAGCGACGTTCGGAGCGGTAGCGGCGGGCAATCCGGCGCCGCATGGCGTCGGTCCGCCAGTCGGTGGGCGCGCGATCAGTCATAAGCCTCGCGGTACCTCCGCACGATCATGAGGGCGAAAATGTTGAGCAGCAGCGTGACGACAAACAGCGTCAGGCCCAGCGCGAAGGCTGCCAGCGTCTTTGCGCTGTCGAATTCCGCTTCGCCGGTCAGCAGGTCGACGATCTGCTTGGTCACGGTGGTGGTGCTGGCGAACGGGTTGAGCGTGAGTTGCGCGACGCCAGAGGCGGCCATGACGACGATCATGGTCTCGCCGATCGCCCGGCTCACCGCCAGAAGCACGCCGCCCACGATTCCCGGCAGCGCGGCCGGCACCAGCACGCGGCTGATCGTTTCGGAGGGGGTTGCACCCAGCGCCAGACTGCCGTCGCGCATCGAACCGGGCACCGCGGCCAGCGAATCGTCGGCCATGGACGACACGAACGGGATGATCATGACGCCCATGACGAGCCCTGCGGCGAGCGCGCTTTCGCTGCTCGCCCAGGTGATGCCGATCGACACGGCAAAATCGCGCACCGCGGGCGCGACGGTCAGCGCGGCGAAATAGCCGTACACGACGGTGGGCACACCGGCGAGCACCTCGAGGACCGGCTTCATCCACCGCCGGGTCGCCGGGCGGGCATATTGCGTCAGGTAGATGGCGCTCATCAGGCCGAACGGGATCGCCACCAGCATCGCGATCACCGCGCCGATGAAGAAGGTGCCCCAGAACAACGGCACGGCGCCGAGGCTCGCGCCGGGATCGCGCGGGTCGATGACCTGCGGCGACCAGTGGGTGCCGAACAGGAAATCGGTGATCGGCACGATCGAGAAGAAGCGCGCGCTTTCGAACAACAGGCTGCCGACGATGCCGACGGTGGTCAGGATAGCGATCAGCGACGCCAGCAGGAGGAGCAGCATGACGATGCGCTCCACCTGCGTCCGGGCGGCAAAGCCCGGCCGTACCCGCGCAAAGGCATAGGCGAAGCCGGCGAAGGCGAGCACCGCCGCCAAGATCGTGCCGATCCAATTGTAGCGGCTTTGCGCGCTGGCGTAGGCTGGGGCGAGCACCTCCGCCAGATCGTGGAACGCGCCAAATGCCTCACCGCGCGACAGGTTGCGCGCTTCCGAGAGGATCGCCGCACGCTCGAAGCCTGCCGCTGGCAGAGCGGCCGCGGCGGGCGTCGCCAGCACCGCATCGGTGACCAGTGCCGGCGACACGAACCACCAGATGCCGAGGAAGACGAGCGCCGGCACCAAGGTCCAGAGCGCCACATAGGACGCGTGGTGGCCGGGCAGCGCACTGAAGCGCTGCGTGTCGCCCACGCGGAAGGCCGCGGCGCGGGCGCGCGCGACAAACCAGGCGATCAGGCCCAACGCGACAATGACGAACAGCAATGCGCCAGCGCTCATTTCAGTGCGTCCGACGCCATGGGGGTTTCGGTGCGAACCAGGTCGGCCGACTGCTGCTGGACCTCGGCAGGCGCAGCGATCAGGCCGCGACGCGCGAGCGGCCCGCCGGCACCCCAAAGGCCGGTATATTGCTGCACAAAGGCGCGGAGCCCGGGCACGGCGTCCATGTGCTGCTTCTTGACGTAGATGTAGAGCGGCCGGGCGCCGGGATAGCGGCCGTCGACGATGGTCTCGGTGGTCGGCGCAACGCCGCCGATCGGCACACCCACGACCGATCCTCCATTCTCTTCCAGATAGGAATAGCCGAACACGCCGATCGCATTGGGATTGGCGGTCAGTTTCTGCACGATGAGATTATCGTTCTCGCCGGCGTCGATATAGGCGCCGTCCTCGCGCACGCGCTGGCAGCGTGCCTTGAACCCATCCTCATCCGTCTCCTTCAGCCGCCGCGCTTCGGGATCGGTGTCGAGGCAGCCCTGCGCCATGATGAGCTCCGCCAACGCATCGCGTGTGCCGCTAGTCGATGGCGGACCGTAAATCTGGATCGGAATGGCCGGCAACGCCGGATTGACGTCCCGCCAGGTGCGATAGCGGTTGGGCTTGCCCCCCGGCGTAGCGGCGAGCGCCCGGTAAAGGTCCGCCGAGGTAAGCGCCATCTTGGGCCCGTTCTTCGCTTCGGCAAAGGCGACGCCATCGATGCCGATCTGCACCTCCAGGATCTCCTTTGCGCCGTGGCGCAGGCAGTCCTCGAACTCGCTGCGCTTCATCCGGCGAGAGGCGTTGACGATGTCGGGGTAAGCGGCGCCGATCCCGGCGCAGAACAGGCGCATGCCAGCGCCAGTGCCGGTGGATTCGATTACCGGCGGGCGCGCATCCGGATTGTTGGCCAGATATTGCTCGGCCGCGATGGTCGTGAACGGATAGACGGTGGACGATCCCACCGCCTTGATCTGCGCGCGCGCGCCAGCACCACCGCTGGCCTGGTCATGGCAGGCGGAAGAGAGCGCAAGCAGCGCGACGATCACAGCGGCGCGAATCATTCAACATCCCGAGAGCGCCGCACGACGCGGCGTTCGCGCCTGTGTGACACGAGCATTACTGCTTGATGACAGCGGCTCCCGGCGCATCAATCGGTAGAGTAACGGAACCTGCCGCACGCAGCATGACCGTGACGCGGGTACCCTCGCCGACCTGGCTGGCGATATCGAGCCGGCCGCGATGGCGCTCCACGATATGCTTGACGATTGCCAGGCCCAGACCCGTCCCGCCGATCGAGCGGCTACGGCCCGGATCGACACGGTAGAAGCGTTCGGTAAGCCGCGGCAGGTGCTGGGGCGGGATGCCTTCCCCTTGGTCGGCGACGACCAGCCGAACCATGTCGTCGGCCCGGGTGATCGAGACGCGGATCGGCGTGCCGGGCCGACCATATTTCATCGCATTGCCGATCAGATTGTGCAGCAGTTGGGAAAGCTGCGCGGCATCGCCCTGCACCATGATCTCGCCCGGATCGTGTTCAAGGATGATGTCCTTGCCGCGGCCGTCATGCGCATCGGCAAGCTCCTGCTGCGTCCTGTCGACCAGGGCCGCGAGGTCGATCGAACTGGCGGGTGCACGGTACTTGTCGGCCTCGATCCGAGACAGGCTCATCAGATCGTCGACCAGCCTATCCATTCGCTGCGCCTCGTCGAAAACGATCTTGAGGAAGCGGGCGCGCGTTACCGGATCCTCGCCCGCGGTGTCGGCGAGCGTTTCGACATAGCCGAGGATCGAGGCGAGGGGAGTGCGCAGCTCATGGCTGGCATTGGCGACGAAATCCACCCGCATCCGCTCTGCGGCATGGCTGCCGCTGCGGTCGGAAAGATGGACGAGGCGGCGACCGTCGCTGAACGGGGCAAGGCGCATTTCCCAGCGCTGATCCGGCGCGCCGAGGCCCGCGAGCGACGCGACGGCGTCGGCGGCATCCTCGCCAAGCAGCCGTGCGGCGGCCGGATGGCGGATGCCGGTGCGCGCGTCCTCGCCGATAATATGCGCGCCCAGCAATGCGCGGGCCGCCTTGTTGGCGTGGGCGACCCGTGGCCCCTCCAGGATGAGGATCGGCTCGGCCAGCGCATCCAGCACCGGCTCGATTTCGCCAAACGGCGCGGGCGTGGTCGATCCGGCAGGATGTTCGCCCGCATGCTGGCCGCCGCCCGTCATCGTCAGCACCGCGACAATGCCGCCGACGATGCTGACCGCCACAGCATCCAGTCCCGCACCGATGACGCCTAGAATGACGGCGGTGACAACGACGATGGCAAGCGCGGTCCAGCCGCGTGGAGAGATGATCTCGTCCATAGGTCCCTTGGCGGCGAATGACGCAGTTGCGGTCAGTTATGGACGCGAAAGAACGATTGTCCAGCACGCTGGTGAGCGCCGCGCGACGTACGAGGGTGCTGGCGGGGCGCGCCGGCAGTGTCCCGCTACGACACGCTGCCGCGGCGATGCTTGTGCCGGCATTAGGATTATGGAAGGGCTCGGTCGTGGATAGGTGCCCGTCATGAGCGATCAGGATCAACCCGAGCAGCCCGGGCGGCGACGCGCCCTGCGCCTGGGTGCCGTTGGCGCGGTGGCGATCGTGTCGATCCGCCCGGCAATGGCGCAAGCCTACGGCTCGGTGATGACGTGCGATATTCCCGTTCCCGATCCGGGCCGCGCGGGCAGCTTCATCGATAAGAATGGCAAGGTGGTACCGCCGGGCACCCCGGGCGCCTATGCGCCGCCCGGCCGACCGCTCAGGGGCGAGGACATTCGGCGCGCGCTGGCGTCTGGCGGCAACCTGCCGGGTGTCGATTACGAACGCAGCCGCGCCTATCTGAAATATGTCCAGAGCCTGCGGAGCGGAACGACGGGGTTCACCTGTTTTGCCTCGTTGCAGATGCCGCGGCGGTAGCCAGTGGACGCGACGCGCTATCGCGCGCCGCCGGCGGCCGACCTGATCGTCACGCCGCTGGACGACATCGTAGCGCTGTTTCACCGTACATCCGGCATGACGCACCTGGTGGCATCGCCAGTGCCTGAGGTGCTGGAGGTACTTGCCGGGCGCTGGATGGCGATTGCCGAGATTGAGGCCGCGTTCGACATCGTGGAAGGCGGTCGCGCGGAACTGATCGCGCTCCTTGATGAGCTTGCGGTCACCGGCTTGATCGAGCGCGCATGACCAGCGAATTCCGCGTTCAGGTTGGACCGGTCAGCTTTCGGATTGGATCGGCATGGCGGCGGCCGCTTGATCAGATGCGTACGCTGTACCGCGACTATCCGACCGACGTGTCGGTGCCTGATTTTACCGTTCGTCTTGAGCCATCGCGGCCCTGGCGCCGGTTCCTTCGCCCCGCCGTGCGCATCGCCGGCGACTTCGTCATTCCGGATGCCGCCCCGCTCCCCTTGCCGCAGGGGTTGCTGGCGGCGGAGATGGCGATGAACCTGCAATTGGCGCTGGGGCTGCGCCGCTTCCTCCTGCTCCACGCCGCTGCGGTGGAGCGCGACGGACGGGCAGTGGTCATGACCGGCGAGTCAGGAGCCGGCAAGTCGACCCTCGCGGCGCTGCTGCAGGCGCGCGGATGGCGGCTGATGGCCGATGAGTTCGTCCTCGTCGATCCGGATACCGGGGCGATATGGCCATTCCCGCGGCCGGTGAGCGTGAAGAATGCTGCAATCCCGGTCGTGAAGGCGGCGCTACCGGATGGCCGCTGGGGACCGGCGATGACGGACACGCCCAAGGGCACGATCCAGCATCTCGTTCCCGAGACCGCGGCACTGGCGATGGCGAACGTTCCCGCGCCGCCGGCGCTGTTGCTGTTTCCGCGCTTTGGCCACGCGGCTGATCAGCGGCCCGTGGGGGCAGGGGAAGCGTTCGTCAGGCTGACGCAGGCTTCGACCAATTATGTGGGCTTGGGCGAGCGCGGCTATCGCGCGCTAACCGGACTGGTGACCGGTGTGATTCGCGCGGCGATCGACTATCCCAATATTGAGACCGCAGCGTCGATGATCGAGGATCTCTGGTGAGCGCGGCGCGCGACCTGGTCGCCGTCCTCGTGGATCCATCACGTGCCTCGGGCCTCGATGACCAAAGGTGGACGGCGCTATTGTCCGTGGCGCTGGCCGAGCAGATGATGGGTACGCTGGCCTGCCGCGTCGGCGATCTGGCCCCGCCGCGCGTGGCCGCCATCCTGGCCGATGCCAGGGCGACCGCCTTGGAGGGGCGTCGGCAGGCGTTATGGGAAGCGGAAATGGCGCGCCGGGCGCTGGAAGGCGTCGTGGCGCCACTGATCCTGCTGAAGGGCACGGCCTTTGCCGCCGCCGGCCTTGCGGCGGGAAGCGGACGAGCGATCGGCGATCTCGACATACTCGTTCCCGCTGCCGCGCTCGCAGACGTTGAGGCGGCGCTGCTGGCGCAAGGATGGGCGTGGGTGAAGCCCGATCCCTATGACGACAGCTACTACCGGCGGTGGATGCATGAACTGCCCCCCATGATCCATCCCGAGCGCGACCGGATGATCGACGTGCACCACACGATCCTGCCGTTAACGGCACGGCTGCGACCAGATGCTGCGCTATTGCTGGAGGGAGCGCGGCCGTTGGGCAATGGTCTGGCAATGCTGTCGAACGAGGATGTCGTGCTGCACGCCGCCATTCACCTGTTGGCGGATGGCGATCTCGCCGGTGGGCTGCGCAACCTGTGGGACATCGATCGTCTGTTGCGTGAGTTCGCCGATGACGATCCCGGCTATTGGGATCGGCTTACGGCCCGGGCGCGGGACCATGGCGTCTCCCCGGTCCTGGCGCGCGCACTTCGCCTGACACATCGCTTGTTCGACACGCCCGTGCCGCTTGCGTTTCGCCGGAAGGAAGTGACCGACCGGCTGTACCTGCGACGATTGCTCGGTCGCGATGGCTGGGGTCGCGCCATCCACCCTGCCACCCGGCTGACGTTTTACGTCCGCTCCCACGCGCTGCGGATGCCGCCGCTGATGCTGGCGCGGCACTTGTGGATCAAGTGGCGGAAGAACGGAGCCGTCGGCTGATCGCCACCACGACAAGCACGCCGGTGATGACCGCGGTGTCGGCGACCCAGTCCATGATGTCGCAGTCGCGGTGAAGCGCAGGGATCGACTGAACCACTTCGATCATCGCGCCGAGAAAGGACAGCCGCTCGCCAATCCGCAGCAACGGTGTCTGTGGAAATGCGAGGACTGACAGGATCGTCAGCGTGCCGAACGCGAGCATGTGCTGATATTTGTCGCTATCGATCGGCACTTTCGGCGGGTGCGGCAGCACCGCCATGGTCACCGCAAACACGAGGGCGGCCAGAAGGATCAGCCGCCAGATCAATCGGGGTGCTGCCATTACCGCAGTCCGTTCAACGCTGGGATGAGCTCGTCGAAATGATCGATGATCGCGTTGGCGCCCAGTTCTTCCACCGGTTGCATCAGAAAGCCGAAGCGGCAGGCGATCGCCGGAATGCCCGCCGCATGGGCCGCGGCGACATCGTAGATCGAATCCCCGACGAATGCTGCCGTTCCGCCGCCTGATCGCCGGATCATTTCGAGAATCGGATCGGCCGCCGGCTTTGACTTGCCTGGTCCCAGCGTATCCCCGCCGATGACGCAGGTCAGCCGATCAAGCAGGCCGGCGTCGCGGAGTACCTCAAGCGCGAAAGGCTCGAGTTTGTTGGTGACGACCGCGACCTGCACGCCCCTTCGTGCAAGTTCGTCCAGCGCCCGCAAAGCGCCGGGAAACGGTACGCTGTGAACGTAGATGTTGGCCTCGTAATACTCGAGCAAGACACGGTGCAGCTGATCAAGAAGGGGGTCGGCACCCCCGCCGGTCGCGGCCAGCCCCTGGGCGAGCATATGGCGTGCGCCACCCCCGATCATGGGCTTGATCGCGTCGACGCTGAGCGGCGGCCGGCCGTCCTGCGCCAGCGCGTGATTGACCGCCGCAGCCAGGTCACCGCTTGTGTCGATCAACGTGCCGTCGAGGTCGAAACCGACCGTGTCGAAGTGAAATCGTTCCATCGTCATGCGCGGTGACGGCTCGCTATGGAATTGGCAAGCCGACGATGGCACAGGCGCGCCATGACGAGCCGACCTCTCGCCGTAATCGTGCTTGCCGCTGGCAAGGGCACGCGGATGAAATCTGACACGCACAAGGTGCTCCATCCTCTCGCGGGGCGGCCGATGCTGCATCATCTGCTGGCTGCGGCGGAGGGGCTGGGCGCGGCAAAAACCGTCGTGGTCGTCGGCGCGGGGCGCGAACAGGTGGAGGCCGCGGTGGTGCCGCTGGGCGTGGCCGTCGCGCAGCAGCAGGAGCAGCTTGGCACTGGCCATGCGGTGCAGCAGGCCGAGCAGGCTTTGGCCGGGTTCGCCGGTGACGTTCTGATCCTCTACGGCGACGTCCCGCTTGTGACGGAAGCGACGATGCGCCGGATGATCGATCGCCTGCATGCCGAGGAAGCGCCGGCTGTCGTCGTCCTGGGCTTCCGCCCGTCCGATTCGGGTGCCTACGGGCGTGTGATCGCCGACGCCGAGGGTCGTATCGCGCGCATGGTGGAGTTCAAGGACGCCTCAGCGGAGGAACGCGCCGAGACACTCTGCAACTCAGGCTTGATGGCGGTTCGATCGGAGGACCTGTTCGATCTGCTGCGGCGCGTGGACAATGCCAATGCTGCTGGCGAATATTATCTGCCGGATATCGTGATGTTGGCGGGCGCCGACGGCCGCTCCTCTGCGGTCATCGAAACCGATGCCGAGGAAGTGACCGGCGTGAACAGCCGTGCTGAGCTCGCCGCACTCGAACTGATCTGGCAGCAACGCCGGCGCAAGCAGGCGATGGACGATGGCGTCACCCTCATCGCGCCTGAGACCGTCTGGTTCAGCTACGACACGGTTGTTGGCCGAGACGTCATTGTAGAGCCCAATGTGGTGTTCGGCCCTGGCGTATCGGTGGCCGACAAGGTCGTGATCCACGCATTCAGCCATGTCGAAGGCGCGACGATCGGCGAGGGCGCATCGGTTGGCCCCTATGCACGGCTGCGGCCAGGCGCGGTGATGAAAAAGGGCGCACGCGTCGGCAACTTCGTGGAGATGAAGAAGGCGGTGCTGGGTGAGGGCGCCAAGGCGAACCATTTGACCTACCTCGGCGACGCGGAGGTCGGCGCGGGCGCGAACATCGGCGCCGGCACGATCACGTGCAATTACGATGGCTTCTTCAAGTACAAGACCCGGATCGGCGCAGGCGCCTTCATCGGCTCGAACTCGGCACTGGTAGCACCGGTGACAATCGGCGATGGCGCGATCGTGGCAGCGGGATCTACCGTTACAAGCGATGTGGAGGCCGATGCGCTGGCGCTCGTGCGACCGCCGCAGACCGAAAAGCCCGGTTGGGCAGCGAAGTTCAGGAACGTGATGCGTGCTCGGAAGGAATCTCGATAGATGTGTGGGATTGTTGGAATAATCGGCAAGGAGCCGGCCGCTGATCGTCTCCTGGATGGTTTGAAGCGGCTGGAATATCGTGGCTATGACTCCGCCGGCATCTGCACCGTGACTGATGGTTCGTTCGATCGCCGCCGCGCGCCGGGCAAGCTGCGCAACCTGGCGCAGCGGCTGGCCGAGGAGCCGTTGGGCGGCGAGAGCGGCGTTGCGCACACCCGCTGGGCGACGCACGGCGCACCGACCGAGGACAACGCACACCCCCATATCGTTGGCGATGTGGTTGTCGTGCACAACGGAATCATCGAGAACTTCAAGCCCTTACGCGACGAACTTATCGCGGAGGGACGCACCTTCCTCAGCCAGACTGACAGCGAGGTCGTCGCGCATCTCATCGCCCGTGAGGTCGAGAATGGCGCAGAGCCGCGTGCCGCGCTGGCGGCTGTCCTGCCGCGGCTCCATGGCGCCTTTGCGCTGGGCGTCATGGTCCGCACACACCCGGATCTGCTGCTCGGTGCCCGCCTCGGCGCACCGCTCACGGTCGGCTATGGGGATGGCGAGAACTTCCTGGGCTCGGACGCGCTTGCCCTTGCGCCGCTGACGCAGCGGATCGCCTATCTGGAAGAGGGTGACTGGGTTGCCATCACCCATGAGGAGGTCGAGGTGTACGACAGCGCCAACCAGCGCGTGTCACGCCCGATCGTCAACTCCGGCGCTTCCGGCCAGCTAATGGATAAGGGCAACCATCGCCACTTCATGCAGAAGGAGATTTACGAGCAGCCGGTCGTCGTGGCGCAGACGCTCCGCTCATATCTCCGCCCGTTGGAATCGCAGGTCTCGCTGCCGGACATCGAGTTCGACCTTTCGACGGTCGAGCGCGTCGTCATCGTTGCGTGCGGCACGGCCAGCTATGTCGGCATGATCGGCAAATATTGGATCGAGGGGCTGGCCCGCATCCCGGTCGAGGTCGATGTGGCGAGCGAATATCGCTACCGTGATCCCGTCCTGCTGCCCAACACGCTCGGTCTGGTGATTTCGCAGTCGGGCGAGACCGCGGACACGCTTGCTGCTCTGCGCCACATGAAGGCAGGCGGCGTCACGACCGGCGGTATTATCAACGTGCCGACCAGTTCGATGGCGCGTGAGGTCGATCTGTTGCTGCCGACGCATGCGGGGCCGGAGATCGGTGTCGCCTCCACCAAGGCATTCACCTGTCAGCTCGCGGTCATGGCCGCACTTGCCACGAACCTCGCGCGCGCCCGTGGCCTGCTGGCGAACGAGGCGGAGATCGTCAAGCAGCTGCAGCACGTGCCCGAGGCCATGAGCATGGCGCTCGCGCACGATGCCGAGATCGAGGCGATGGCGCCGAAGATCGCAGCTGCGCGCGACGTGTTGTACCTGGGCCGCGGACCGGAATATCCGCTGGCACTGGAGGGCGCGCTAAAGCTAAAGGAAATCAGCTACATCCATGCGGAAGGTTACGCATCGGGTGAGATGAAGCACGGGCCGATCGCCTTGATCGACGAGGCGGTGCCGCTGGTCGTCATCGCGCCGTCCGGTCCGTTGTTCGACAAGACCGTCAGCAACATGCAGGAGGCGCAGGCACGCGGCGCTCAGGTTGTGCTGATCTCTGATGCCGATGGTATCGCACAGGCGGGCGAGAACACGATCGCGACGATCGAAATGCCCAAGGTGCATCCGCTGATCGCACCTTTGGTCTATGCGGTACCGGTCCAGTTGCTGGCGTATCACGTCGCAGTCGCCAAGGGCACTGACGTGGACCAGCCGCGTAACCTTGCCAAATCGGTGACCGTGGAATGATCGTAGCCCCTCCCGCCGCCAGAAACGGCGGGAGGGGCAATACGGCGCAGCCTTAATCGAAACCACGATTGAGGAAGCGGTCGGCCAGGGCGCAGTGCATCGCAACGCCCCTGGCCATGACCTGCTCCTCGATCGTCATCTTCACATTGTGCAGCGGCGGGTTGGTGCGCGGATCGCTGCCCTCCGGCGCGACCCCCATGAACGCCATGGCCCCCGGTATCTCGCGCAGGACGTAGGAGAAATCCTCTCCGCCCATCATCGGTGCCGGCATCGTCGTCCAGCCGCGTTCCCCGGAGATGTCCTGTGACAGTTCACGGATCATCGCCGTCGCGCGCGGGTCGCAGAAGGTGACCGGATAGCCTTCCTCGACCCTGGTATCCGCCTCGCAGCCATGCGCCGCAGCGATGTTCCCGGCGATCTGATGGAAGGCGGCACGTGCCTTCTCCCGGGTCGCATCCGACAGGGTGCGCAGCGTTCCCATGAGCTTCACTTCATCGGGAATGATGTTGTGGCTGCTGCCGGCGTGAATCTGCGTGATGGTCAGGACGGCGGGATCAGACACCGGGATACGGCGCGCGACAAAGCTCTGCAGCGCGGTGACGATCTCGCAAGCGACCGGGATCGGATCGATGCAATCGTGCGGCATGGCGGCGTGACCGCCCTTGCCACGGATCGTCGCGATCAGCGTGTCGGTGGAGGCGAGAAGGGGTCCTTCGCGTCCGACGAACACACCGGCGGGCGCGTTGGGGAAGATGTGGAGCGCGAAGGCGGCGTCGGGGCGCGCGAGGTTGAGCAACCCGTCATCGATCATCCAGCGGGCGCCATGGTGGCCCTCCTCGCCGGGCTGGAACATGAAGACCACCGTTCCGGGCAGTTCGTCCCTGCGCGCGCATAAGGCGCGCGCGGCGCCGGCGAGCATGGCGGAATGGGCGTCGTGGCCGCAGGCGTGCATCGCGCCCGGGATGGTGGAGGCGAAGGGCAGGCCGGTGTCTTCAGACAGGGGCAGCGCATCCATGTCGCCGCGCAACAGCACGGTGCGGGTGTTGTCGCCCGCGCCGCTACGGCCGCCGCGAAGGATGGCGATGAAGCCTGTGGTGGAGGTGCTGTCGTGAATTTCGAGCGGCAGGCCGGCAAGCGCCGCCTTCAGCTTCGAGGTCGTCTTGGGGCAGTGGAGGCCGATCTCTGGCTCGGCATGGATGGCGCGTCGCAGGGCGATCGTGTCGTCGAGCTGCGCCACCCCGGCGGCCTGCCAATCGTCACGGATGAGGGGAGCGTTCATGGGCGATCCTTTCCTTGCTTCGTACCTAGAACGGATCGCCGCCGGCGCAAATCGGCCATTGCGCCGGCGGTCGTGGCCAGATGAGTGCGCGCGCGGCTACCAGGCGACTGCAATCTTCCCGAAATGACTGGCGGATTCGAGGTGACGGAACGCGTCGCCCAGATCCTCGAGCGCGAATGTCCGATCAATGACGGGTCGGATACCGGTCGCCTCGAGGGCGCGGACGAAGTCCTCCTGCTCCTGGCGGCTGCCGACGATCAATCCCTGCAGCTTGGCCTGCTTGGCCATGAGGAACGCGGTCGGCACGTCGCCCCCGACCCCGGTGAGGACGCCGATCAGCGCGATATGGCCACCGATCCGCACCGCCTCGATCGACTGGGCGAGCGTTCCCGGGCCGCCGACCTCGACCACGATGTCGGCGCCGCGGCCGCCGGTCAGATCCAGGACCTTGCGGCCCCATTTGGGCTCCTGACGATAATTGATCACATGATTGGCGCCGAGTTCCTTCGCGCGCGCCAGCTTCTCGTCCGAGGAGGAGGTGACGATCACCTCGGCGCCCATCGCATGGGCGAGTTGCAGCGCGTAGATCGACACGCCGCCGGTCCCGAGCAGCAGCACGGTGTCGCCAGCGCGCAGGCCGGCGTCGACGACGAGCGCGCGCCAGGCGGTGAGTCCCGCCGTGGTGATGGTGGCGGCTTCCTTGTGGCTCCAGCCGCGCGGCGCCCTTGTGAAGGCAGTGGAAGGAAGGACCACGCTGTCGCAGGCGAAGCCGTTGATGCCGTCGCCTGGGACGCGGCGGAAGTCGCCCACCTTCGGGCCGCCATCCTGCCAGTCCGGGAAGAAGACCGAGACGACATGGTCGCCGACGCTGAAGTCCGTCACGCCGTCGCCGACCGCCTCGACGACGCCGGCGCCATCCGCCAGCGGGATGCGACCGTCCGCCGTCGGGGACTTGCCCGAGCAGACCAGATAGTCGTGGAAGTTGAGCGAGCTGGCGTGGAGCGCCACGCGGATCTCGCCAGCGCCGGGCTGGCCGGGATCGGGCGCGTCGGTCACGTGCAGACGATCAAGCCCGCCCGGCTGCGACAGGGTGACGGCCCTCACGGCTGGATGCTCGCCTGGGCCGGCATGCGCCGTGCGGTGGTGACCGGCACGGTCGGTTCGAGCATCTGGCCCTTCATAATTCCCTCTCCCTTGGTTGGCGATGTGGGCATGTCCATGATGCGGTGGACGACATCCATGCCGTGCACGACGCGGCCGAAGACCGCATAGCCGGGGTTCGTTCCGTCGGCGTCCATCGCCGGCGTGTTGCCGACGATGATGAAGAAATCGCCGCGTGCGGTGCCGGGTTCGGCCATTGCCATGGAGATGGCGCCATCGACATGGCTGAGCCCGGTCTTGCTGGTCGGCTCATGCGCGATCGGCGGCAGTGTGCGCTTCGGATCGTTTTGGGTGCCGAACTGGATGAAGCCGTAGCGCGGTTCCGCCTGCACCTTCACGGTGCGGTAGAAAACCGTCCCGTCCAGCCGCTTTCCATCGACATATTTGAGGAAGTTGGCGGCGGTCACCGGCGCCTTCTCCGTTTCGATTTCGAGCACGATCGGGCCAGCGGCGGTCGAGAGCGTGACGATCGTGGTCGCTGCCTTTGCCGGAGCAGGGGGCGTAGCGCTAGTGGTGGCCGGTGCAGCCGCAGGAACATCCTGCGCGGCGACGCCGGTAGGAAGGAGGAGCGCGGCGGCGAGGGCGATCATCCGCATCAGCCGACCTTCGCCACCAGCAGCGGCATGTTTTCCGCCTGACTGCCGGACAATTGGATCGTGTAGGACCGGGCTTCAACGTATAGTCCACCATCTTGCGAATTCCCGTGCATTTGGGGCCATGACCATGCGCGCTGGAGGAAAGCGCGCGCCCCGTGTCGACCAGATCGACCCATGCGCGTCCACCCAGTGCCACGCGGTAATTGCCTGCTTCCTGCACGGTCAGCGTCAACGTTCCGGCATGGCCGCCGCTTTCCTTCGGCACGGGCGCCAGCGTGACGAGATCCGCCGGATGAAGCGCGACCAGCAGGGCCTGACCAGGCGTCACCGATGCGCCGCCGCCCGCCTTGATCCCTGCCGCGACCGGTGTCTGCTTCGACCAGGCGGCAAGCTCTGCCGGGATCGCGACCCGGGCATTCGCGCAGGAAGGATCGTCAGGGGCCTCCTGCGCAACGGCGGGGGAGGCGGCCAGCAGGAGGCCGGCGACGGAAGCACGGATCACGCAAGGTTCCTTTCTTGCTCATTCGTATCGCCCTTCAACGTTCAAGGCGACAGATGGGAGCAAGGACACGGACCATTTGCCATGCCAAGAGCGCGACCGTCCCCTGCCGGGGGCAGGGGACGGTCGCTGACCCGCGCGCCCGGTCAGGCGCGGGTCGGGATCTTCTCGAACGGGACGTCCTTGTCGACGCGCACGTCGCCGGGCAGGCCAAGGACGCGCTCGGCGATGATGTTGCGCAGGATCTCGTCCGTCCCGCCCTCGATTCGGGTTGCCGGGCTGCGCATCAGCGTCGCCTGGAAGCGTGCCGCATGCGCCGCCTGTGCGGGATCCGTCAGCACGCCGGCCTCGCCCTGAAGGTCGATGGCGAAGGTCGCAATATCCTGGCTCGTCGCGCCGGCGACCAGCTTGCCGATCGAATTCTCCGGGCCCGGCTCCTGTCCCTTCGACAAGGCGGTCAGCGCGCGCATCGAGGTGTATTTCAGGCCGCTGGCCTTGGTGGCCCAATCGGCGAGGCGCGAGCGGATCGACGGATCATCGACCAGCCGGCCGCCGTCGCGACCCGGCGCGCGGACGGCATAATCGAGCAGCGTCTCGAAGCCGGTCGACATGCCCGAGCCGATCGACAGACGCTCGTTCATCAAGGTGGTCAGCGACACCGTCCAGCCCTGGCCAACGCCGCCCAGCCGCTGGCTGTCGGGGACGCGCAGGTCGGTGAAGAACACCTCGTTGAAGCCCGACTGGCCGTGGGCCTGAAGAATCGGGCGGACTTCGATGCCGGGCGAGCGCATGTCGACCCAGAACATCGTCAGCCCCTTGTGCTTGGCGACGCTGGGATCGGTGCGGGTCAGCAGGATGCCATATTGCGAGATATGCGCGCCGGAGGTCCAGATCTTGGACCCGTTGATGACCCATTCGTCACCGTCCTGGACCGCGCGGGTGCGAAGGCCTGCGAGGTCCGAGCCGGCCGACGGTTCGGAGAACATCTGGCACCAGATGTCCTCACCGGCGGCGAGCGGCGGCAGCAGTGCCTGCTTGTCCTCCTCACGCCCCCACGCCATCACCGTCGGGCCGCACATGCCCTGACCGATGATGAAGGTGAAGGACAGGGTGGCATAGACGCCTTCCTCCTGGTTCCAGATCACCCGCTGCATCGGCGTCGCGCCGCGCCCGCCATATTCCTTGGGCCAGTGAAGGCACGCCCAGCCGGCGTCATATTTCTTCTTCTGCCACGCCTTGCTCTCGGCCAGCATGTCGAAATCGGCGATGTCGCCGGCGGTGCCGTGCCCCGACCCGGACAGGATCGGGTACAGGTGCTTGGGGGCATTGGCATCGATCCACGCGCGAGCCTCGGCGCGGAAGGCGGCTTCTTCGGGAGTGTCGTCGAAGTTCATGGCACGGGGCCTCCGGTTCTGTCCGTGGTGGGGCTCAGGCAGCGATCGGCTGGTTGGCGGCAGCCAGGCGGCTGACCAGCTTCTCTTCCCAGTCGGGCTGGCTGCCGAGTGCGAGCGCGAGGTGGTTCGCGCGGCGGTAGTAGAGGTGGCAGTCCATCTGCCACGTGAAGCCCATGCCGCCGTGCACCTGGATGTTGTTCTTCGCGCAATGGCGGAAGGCGTTGGTGGCCGAAACGCGCGCCGTCGCTGCCGCGCGCGGCAGTTCGGCCGCCCCAGTGGAAAGCGCCCAGGCACCGTAATAAGCGTTCGACCGGGCGAGCGTTGCGGAGACGTACATGTCGGCCAGCATGTGCTTGATCGCCTGGAAGCTGCCGATCTGGCGACCGAAGGCCATCCGCTCCAGCGCATAGTCGCGGCCCATTTCGAGCGCGCGGTCCGCGCCGCCAATCTGCTCGAACGCCACCAGCACCGCCGCGCGGTCGAGCAGCGTCTGATATTGCGACCAGCCCTCGCCCGGCTCGCCCAGCCGCGCGGCCGCTGCGCTGTTGAAGGTCAGTTCGGCTTGGGCACGCGTGGGATCGATCGTGTCGAGCGCGCGCCGTTCGACCGCCTTCTGCGCGAGATCGACGAGCACCAGGCTCAGCCGATCGCCCTCCTTCGCCAGCACCAGCGCCACGTCGGCAATCTCGCCGTCGAGTACCGGAGCCTTCTTGCCCGACACGGTGCCGCCCGCGAAGGTCGTGCGAACCGAGGTCTCGCTCAGTCGCTCACCCTCCGCGGCGGCGACGCAGCCAATCGCTGCGCCGGCCGCGATGCGGGGGAGCCATGACGCCTGCTGCTCGGCCGTGCCGAACGACTTGATCGCCTCTGCCACCAGGTAGACCGAGGAGAGGATCGGGAGCGGCGCCAGCGCCCGGCCGAATTCCTCCGCCACGGCGCACAGCTCAAGATAGCCAAGGCCAAGGCCGCCATGCTCCTCCGGGATGGCGATGCCGAGGAACCCCATCTCGGCCACCCCGCGCCACAGGTCGCGATCGAAGCCGCCACCCTCCAGCGCCTTGCGCACGCGGTCCGGCGGGCATTCCGCCGTCAGGAAGCGCCGTGCTTCCTGACGGAATTCATTTTGTTGTTCGTTGAAATCGAACTGCATCGATCCCCTCCCTCTTATTCCTGTGGCAGCTGGTGCACATAGACTTCGTTGTGGGTGATCCTGTCGCCATCGAGCAGGACCATGTCGAACCCGCGCATCCGACCCGCCCCTTCAACATCGCAATACCAACGGCCGCAGAAGCCGCCCGGAATGGGCCAGGTCTTGTCCGGGGTGTAGGTCATCGGCGGGGTCGCGGCGAACAGCCCGGTCAGATACGCCCGCAGCGCATCGTGGCCGGTGATCCCGCCCGCTGTCTGCGGATCGAAATAGCGGCAATCCTCGGCGTAGAAGCCGAGCAGCGCCTCGACGTCCTTGGCGGTCCAGGCGGCCAGCCAGTCGGCATTGTAGCGCGCGATATCCATCGATCAGGCTCCCACCACGCGCGCGACATGCGCTGGCTCGAAAATCTCTGCCGGGACGGCTTCGGGACCGGCGAGCGTCGCGACGCCGTGGAGGCCGAGCATCGGATCGGCGGCGCTTGCCTCATAGTAACGATGCCGCCGCGCACGCGCGGCCTCGCCAAACTCCATGTCGAGCGTCGCCTGCATCTCCGCCGCGATGCGCAGCCGGCGCATCCGCTCCGCGCGTTCCTCTGCATAGGGTCGAAAATCGGGCGCTTCTCCCGGCGCCGTTTCCTTGAGGATGCCGCTGACGAGGCGAACGTCGCGGTAGGTGATCGACAGGCCGAGACCCAGGATCGGATCGTTCCACCCGGCGGCGTCGCCGACCAGCACGGCGCCGGGCGCATAGGGGCGCTGCGCGGCGCTGCTGTTATTGTAATAGGCGAACAGCGGGCTGGCGGGGGTGCCGCCAGCGATCGCCTCATTATGCGGTGCCGATTTCATCCGGAACGCCTCGAGGAAGCGGGTTGGGCCGTCCTTTCCGGCAAACCGCTTGGTATTGGCGAGCGACCAGCCGCCATAGACGCGCATCCGCTCCTGGCCCTGCGGGAAGGCGAGGAAGCCGAAATCATCCTCCGTGCCGATTGCCTGGCGCGTATCGTCCCAGCCGGCGACGCCATCGACCAGCAGCCCGGCGAACCAATGGTGCGGCTTGTCCTGATGCAACGTCAGCCCGGCAGCGCGGCGCACCCCGGATTGCCGCCCCTCGGCCCCGACGATCAGCGGGGCACGCGCCGTATGCTCGGCGCCATCGAGGAGGTAGCTGACCGCGGGCGATGCGCCCAGCGTGATGGAGGTGATGGTGACGCCGCGATGCGCCGTCGCGCCCGATGCGGCGGCGGTGTCGAACAGCGTCTGACAATGGACGGGGTGGCGTAGGCATAAGGGGCCTGGCACGTCGGGCGCGAACATGCCGAGCGGCATCGCCGCTGCCTCCGCCGCAGCGGGATCGCGCGTCTCGTCATAAGTGACGTGGCTGGTCAGGTGATGGCCGCCCGCGGCGACCAGCGTATCATACAGGCCGAGCCGTTTGGTTTCGGTCACGCCCCAGGGCGCGATCCATTCGCCGCGCACCTTGTCCTCATAGACCGTCGTTTTTTCCAGCAGCAGCACGGACCGGCCGGCGCGCGCCATGGTCGCCGCCAGCGCCGACCCGCCGATGCCGCCCCCGACGATGATGAGGTCGTATGTCATGCACGCTCTCCTGCCGTCGGCGGCCATCGTGGGCAGCGCGATCGGTATGGATTAAGTCGATCGACCTAATCGCCTGACAGGTACGAGCGGCGCGGCGGGCAAGTCAATGGGCCGGGCACGCAAAACGACGATCGGGTCCGGGCGGCTGTCGATACGATTGCGATCGTGCCTTAGGGCGGGGGCGACCGCGTCAGAGAACGAAGTAAAGCAGGACCACCAGACAGAGGCCGATGGCCGCCAGGAAAATCAGAGCGTCAGTGCCGGTGATTTTCGACATGGCTGGCCCTTCCTTCGTCGCCGTCACGAATGCGGCGCAGGAGTCATCACCCCTCCCGCAGCAACATGCATTGCGCAATTGCCCGTAGCGGGGCGGGGGAGTGGTGGTGTTGGGGATTGGCGAACCAAACATCCGGCCGATCCGCGCCCGATCGGGGGGGCTGCCATCTCAGCCGGACATGCCACTCCACCGAAGCGTTGCGCCCTAAGGCATTGAAACTATTCGGAGGAGGGTGGTGGACGCACTTGGGCTCGAACCAAGGACCCGCTGATTAAGAGTCAGCTGCTCTACCAACTGAGCTATGCGTCCGTTCCGGTGTAGGCTGGTGCCTCGCCGCCGGGAGGCGCGTCATTAGCATTGCTCCGGCGGGACGCAACCACTTTTTTCGGGTTTCACCAATTTTGTTCGCCGCGATTGCTGCGGTCGATCGACATGAGGATGCCAAGGCACAGGAACACGGTCATCTGCGCCGATCCGCCGAAGCTGACGAGCGGCAGGGGGATGCCGACCACGGGGGCGAGGCCCATCACCATCGCCAGGTTGATCGCGACGTAGAAGAAGATCGTCGTCGCGAGGCCCGCCGCGGTGAGCTTGGCAAAGCGGGTGCGGGCGCGCAGGCCGACGTTGATGCCCCAGCGGATCACCATCAGATAAGCGACGATGATGAACAGGCCGCCGAGCAGGCCCCATTCCTCCGCCATGGTCGCGAAGACAAAGTCGGTGTGCCCCTCCGGCAGGTAATCGAGGTGGCTCTGCGTGCCGTTGAGGAAGCCCTTGCCGGTGATGCCGCCAGAGCCGATCGCGATCTTCGACTGGCTGATGTGATAGCCGGTGCCGAGCGGATCGCTCTCGGGATCAAGGAAGATGAGCACGCGATTACGCTGATAGTCGTGGAGCAGATAGGTCACCGCAAGCGGCGCGGCGACGGCGAGGCCGAGCGCGCCGCCGACGAACAGGCGCAACGGGACGCCGGCGAGGAACATCACCGTCAGGCCGCCGCCAGTGATCATGAGCGCCGTCCCGAGATCGGGCTGAAGCATGACCAGGCCGGCCGGCAGCCCAATGAGGATCGCCGCCGGCCAGATCGCGCCGAAGCGCCGCGTCTCGTTGGGCGGCAGCAGCTCGTAGAAGCGCGCGCAGGCGAGCACGATCGCCGGCTTCATCAGCTCCGACGGCTGCAATCTGATGAAGCCGAAATCCAGCCAGCGCTGGCTGCCGCCGCGCACCGCGCCGAGCAGTTCAACGGCAAACAACAGAATGACGATCAGGACATAGCCGGGCAGCGCGCCACGTCGCCACACGTCCTCCGGCACGCGGGAGATCACGATCGACCCGCACAGGAAGATGACGAAGCGAATTCCCTGAGAGAGTGCCCAGGGACGCATGTTGCCGCTGGCGGCGGAGTAGAGGATGACGAGGCCGAACCCGCCAAGCGCGATCACCAGCAGCAGCATCCGCCACGGCAGCCGCGCCAGCGGCGCAGGCACGATCGACGGTCGGCTCATTGTGGATCCGATGGTTCGGTGGTGCCGACGCTCGCGGGACCGGCGCCGTTGGCGATGTCGCTGACGGTCGCCTCCTGCGCCGCGTTCGAGGCGTCGGTCGCCTGGCGAACGGCCGGCGCGCGCGTCGGGGCGGGGGCGTCGGTTTCGGTGGCGGCGCCCTGCGCCGGGGACGGCGCATTGGCGGCGGCGCGGTAGGCGGCTTCCTGCGCGGCCATGCGCGTCCGGATGTCGCCGCCCCATGTCGGTTCGACCTCGGCGAGCGCCTTCAGCGCACGCTCCTTGTCGAACAGATAGGTCATGATGTCCTTGCCGATCATTGGCGTGTCGAGGTTGCGGATGACGTGGCCGTTATGCTCGAGCACGATGGCCGCGGCGTAGCGCGGCTTGTCCGACGGCGCGAAGCAGATGAACAAGGCGTGGTCGCGCAGCTTGAAGGGAAGCTGCGAATTGCGCAGCACGCCGGTACGACGTTCGGCCATGGTGATACGGCGTACCTGGGCGGTGCCGGTTTTCGCCGCCAGATCGATGCCAGGCAGGTACAAGCGGGAGGCGCCGCCCGTGCCGCCGCCATTGACCACCTTCCACATCGATTCGCGAACAATCTGAAGATGCTCTTCCTTGTACGGCAGCAAAGGGGCGTTGCCGTGCACGCGATCCATCAACAGGCTGGGCTGGACCTGCCGTCCCGACGCAATGCGCATCGCCATCACCGCAAGCTGGAGCGGATTGGACAGGACATAGCCCTGGCCGATCGATGCGTTCAGCGAGTCGGCGACGGTCCACTTCGTCTTGTACTTGCGCTCCTTCCACACGCTGTCGGGCACAGTGCCGTAGCGCTGCGTCGCGAAGGGCAAGTCGAATTTCTCGCCCATGCCGAGCGAGCGGGCGACCGGCGCCACCTTGTCGTAACCAAGGCGGCGGATCATCTCATAGAAATAGATGTCGCAGCTCTGCGCGACGGCGCCGCGCAGGTCCATCGGGCCATGCCCACGCCGCTTGTGGCAGTGGAACAGGCCGCTGCCGACCCGCATCGCTCCGCTGCAATACACCCGCTCGTCGGGGCTGATCCCTGCTTCCAGCAGCGCAAGGCCGTTCATCGGCTTCACCGTCGAGCCCGGCGGATACAGCCCCTGCGTGACCTTGTTCATCAGCGGGACGTGATCGTCCGCCGACAGCATCTTCCACTCCATGTGGCTGATCCCGTCGGAGAAGCTGTTGGGATCATAGGCCGGCATGGAGACCATCGCGAGCATCTCGCCGGTGTGACAGTCGAACACCACCGCGGAGCCGGAGTTCGTGCCAAGCCGGCGCGCGGCATATTCCTGCAAGCCGGAATCGATCGTCAGCTTCTGCGTCTTGCCGGGCACGTCGGGACGGGTGGCAAGCTCCGCGACCAGCTTGCCGCGCGCCGTCACCTCGATCCGTTTTGCCCCGGGCTTGCCGCGGAGCTCATTTTCCATCGTCTTTTCAAGGCCGTCCTTGCCGACCTTGAATCCCGGTGTCAGCAGCAGCGGGTCGCGCGTCTGCTTGTACTGCTCCGCCGTGGCGACCCCGACATAGCCGGTCAGGTGTGCGACGGCGGCGCCAGCGGGATAGTTGCGCGCGAACCCGCGCGTGGGCGCGACGCCGGGCAGCTCGGGCTGGCGGACCTGCACCGCCGCGAACCGCTCCCAGCTCACATTCTCGGCCACCTTGACCGGCTGAAAGCCCGCCGCCCGCTTCAGGTCGGCGCGGACACGCAGCAGGTCGTCGTCGGTCAGCGCCAGGAGATCACGAAGCGCCGCCAGCGTCCGTTCCTCGTCAACGATCCGATCGGGGATCAGGTCGACGCGAAAGTCGGTGCGGTTGTCCGCAATGGCGTGACCATGGCGATCAACCAGCCAGCCGCGACGCGGCGGGATGAGGGTCATGTTGACCCGGTTGTTCTCGCTCAGCAGGTTGTAGCGTTCGTTCTCGGCAATCGACAGCCAGCCCATTCGACCGGCCAGCACGCTGCCCACGCCGATCTGCATCGCGCCGAGCAGCCAAGCCCGGCGCGAAAACGTGTAGCCCTGCTGCGCCTCCGTGGCGATCCGCGGTGTCCGGTTCATTCGGCAACGCGACGGCGATCAACCCAGGCGACGGCGCGCGCGGCTAGGGGGAAAAGAAGAATCGACACGATGATCTGGACCACTAGCACGCTATCGACCTGCGCGCCGAGGGGGGTGGCCAGAAAACGACCGGCAATCAGGCAGAAGGCGATACCCACCGCTGCGATCAGCCAATCCTGTGCGAAGGCGCGGAAGATGGTGCGCTGATCAAACAAATCGACCAGGAAAAAGGTCAGCGTCCACAGCAGCATCGCGCTGCCGAGCGGCTGGCCGCTGAGGCAATCGTCGAACAGGCCGAGCAGCGCCGGTGCCCAGCGGCGCAGCGCAAGCGGCGCGAGCAGGCGCCACGAGAGGAGCATGAGGAGGCCGAACGGCGGCAGCAGTGGCAGCGTTGCCACCACCGGGATGATCGTCACCAGGGAGCCGCCCATGACGGTCAGCCATGGCAGCGCACGCGCCGGCGACTGCTGCATCGGCGCCTGGAAGGGTTTGGGCGCAGTGCTCACTGCGCCGCCGCGCTCCCGACGGGCTGGCTGCCGGTTGCCTGGGGGTCGGCAGGGTCGGGCCGCGCCGGGGGCGGGGGCGGCAGGAACGGCGCGCTGACGATGGCGAAATCGAACGTATTGGCCTCGGCAAACGGCTTGGCGGGGGCGCTGTCGGAGCCCGGCTTCAGCACATGGGCGACCAGCACGCCGGGGGTGTAGAGGCCGCCGATGCCGGACGTGATGAAGCGGTCGCCTGGCTTCAGCCGCGCATTGGTGGTGCCGACCGAACGGATATCGAGCAGGCCATCGCCGCGCCCGGCGGCGAGGGCGGGCAGCCCGTCGCCGATGCGCTGCACGGGGATGACGCTTTCCGCGTCGATGGTGAGCAGCACGCGCGCTGAATTGGGGCCGGCCTCGACAATGCGGCCGATGAGCCCGTCGGGGCCGCGCACCGGCATGCCGGGCCGCACGCCCTGCCAGCGCCCGGCGTTCAGGATCCCGAAGCGCCGCGTGCTCGATGCACTGGAGCTGACGATCCGCGCCGTCGCCACGGTATCGGGCGTCGCCTCGCGCAGTTGGAGCAGCCCGCGCAGGCGGCGATTGTCGCGCACGATGATCCGCGCCTGGGTCAGCGCCTCCCTGGTGCGGGCGACTTCGGCGCGCAAAGCGGCATTTTCGTTATGGACGCGGAAATAGGTGGCGATCGTCTCCGGCACGGAGGCAATGCCGCGCACGACCGCGGCCCCCGCGGTGGAAGCCGGCGCGGTGACCTCGGTCGCGGCCGACCGCAGCGCGGCAAAGGCGGGCGGATTGAATTGCGACAGGACGAGCAACACCGCACCGACCAGCGCTCCCGCGACGGCCAGGATGTAGCTCATAAAGAGCGTATATTGCGCCCGTCGCGAGAAACCCGGGCGCCGGTCCCGCGGCGGCGCCATTCGCTATTCCTTCAGATCAGCCGCTTTGCAGCACGCCGCGATAGATCGGATCCTCAAGCGCGCGACCCGTGCCCAGCGCGACGCAGGTCAGCGGATCTTCCGCCACCGTCACCGGCAGGCCGGTTTCGTCGCGAAGCACCTCGTCCAGACCCTGCAGCAGCGCGCCACCGCCGGTGAGCACGATGCCCTGATCGACGATGTCCGCGGCGAGTTCGGGGGCGGTATTCTCAAGCGCCACGCGAACGCCCTCGACGATCGTGGCGACCGGCTCGGACAATGCCTCGGCGATCTGGCCCTGGTTGATCTGGATTTCCTTGGGCACGCCGTTCACCAGGTCGCGACCCTTGATGTGGATTGTCATGCCGATGCCATCGACCGGCGGCTTGGCGATGCCGACTTCCTGCTTGATCCGCTCGGCGGTGGCTTCGCCGATCAGCAGATTGTGGTTGCGGCGTACGTAGCTGACAATCGCCTCGTCCATCTTGTCGCCGCCGACGCGCACCGACGTGGTATAGGCGAGACCGCGCAGAGACAGGACGGCGACTTCGGTCGTGCCGCCGCCGATATCGACGACCATGCTGCCGATCGGTTCGGTGACCGGCATGTCCGCGCCGATCGCGGCCGCCATCGGCTCCTCGATCAGCCACACCTGGCTCGCGCCGGCGTTCGACGCCGCGTCGCGGATCGCGCGGCGCTCAACCTTGGTCGAGCCCGACGGCACGCAGATCACGATCTCCGGCCAGCGCATGAACTTGCGCTGCCCATGGACCTTGTAAATGAAACTCTTGATCATCTGCTCGGCGACATCGATGTCGGCAATAACGCCATCGCGCAGCGGACGGATCGCCTCGATGTTGCCGGGCGTCTTGCCCATCATCAACTTGGCGTCTTCACCGACGGCCTTGACCTTCTTGATGCCGTTGATCGTCTCGACCGCCACAACGGACGGTTCATTGAGCACGATACCGCGGCCACGAAGATAGACCACGGTGTTCGCAGTCCCGAGATCGATCGCCATGTCATGGGACATGAACTTGAAGAAACGCGAGAAGGCCATGTTCAGCTTAATTCCGTCCCCGAGTCGCCGGAGCGAGGTACATCAATCATCCCGCCGCCGCGGCCGCAAGTCGCTTCTAGGGCTTTGATCGTGCTGTCACGGGGTCGCGGGATGGCGCCGATTGGGCTACGGGGCTGATGGTGTCAATACGTCGCCTCCCTGAACATCTGATCAATCGCATCGCCGCCGGTGAAGTGGTGGAAAGACCGGCTAGTGCGTTGAAGGAACTGGTGGAGAACGCGCTTGACGCGGGCGCCACCCGAGTCACCGTCCGGCTGGCAGAGGGTGGCCTGTCGCGGATCGAGGTGGTCGACGACGGCTGCGGCATGACCGCGGCCGATATGGCGCTCGCGCTGGAACGCCATGCCACGTCCAAGCTTCCCACCGACGAGATCGACCAGGTCGCCACGATGGGGTTCCGCGGCGAGGCGCTGCCCTCGATCGCCAGCGTTGCGCGGCTGACGCTCGAAAGCCGGGTGCGCGGCGCCGATGGCTGGTCGCGTGTGATCGACAATGGCGCCGTCGTGGCGGACGGCCCTGCCGCGCTGCCGCCGGGCACCCGCGTGCTGGTCGAGGAACTGTTCGCCCGCGTGCCCGCCCGCCGCAAGTTCCTGCGTTCCGGTCGGAGCGAATATGCCGCCTGTCTCGATGTCGTCCGGCGCCTGGCGATGGCACGGCCGGACGTCGCCTTTCTTCTCGAACATGATGGCCGCCGCGTCCTTGCGGCGCTCCAGCCGGAGGATCGCCCCGCCCGCGTCGCGGCGCTCACCGACCGCGCGCTGAAGGAGAACAGCGTTGCGATCGACATGGAGCGCGAGGGGCTGGTGCTCGGCGGGGTCGCTGGCCTGCCGACCTTCCATCGCGGCGTTGCCGATCACCAATATCTGTTCGTCAACGGGCGCCCGGTGAAGGATCGGTTGCTCACCGGCGCGATCCGCGGCGCTTATGCCGAGATGATGCCGCGTGACCGGCACGCCGTGGTCGCCTTGTTCCTCGACGTTCCGCCCAGCGAAGTCGACGTCAACGTGCATCCGGCCAAGACGGAGGTTCGCTTCCGCGATCCGGCGATGGTGCGCGGCCTTATCGTGTCCGGCCTACGCCGCGCGCTCGACATGGCCGGACATCGCGTGGCGCATCGCGCGCCAGCCGACGCGATGGCGATGTTTCGTCCGGAGCCGAGTGGCGGCGGGGCGGAACCATCGGCCCTCTTTGGCGGGCAGGGGCAGGCGGCTGTTACTCCGGGCGACGCGCCTTTTGTGGGGAGCGGTGTGGTGCGTGACCAGCGACCGACCTTCTTCGCGCCGCCGCCGCAAGCACGTGCCGAGCCGGCGACGGCGCCGCTGCCGGATACCGGGGATCACCCGCTGGGGGTCGCGCGGGGGCAGGTCGCGAAAACCTATATCGTGGCGGAGGCGGCGGACGGGCTGGTGATCGTCGATCAGCATGCCGCGCACGAGCGGCTGGTGCTGGAACGGATGCGCGCCGCGCTGGCGGGCGGGCGGGTGGCGGCGCAGGCGCTGCTGATCCCCGAGGTGGTCGAACTGGACGAGCCGGCATGCGACCGGATGGAATCGCGCGCGGCGGAATTGAGCGAACTCGGCCTGGATGTGGAGCGGTTCGGCCCCCGAGCGATGCTGGTACGGGCGACCCCGGCGCTGCTCGGCCGCGGCGATCCCGCCGCGCTGGTGCGCGATCTTGCCGATGAACTCGCCGCGTTCGACGAGGCGCTATCGCTGCGTGAGCGGCTCGATGCGGTGGCCGGTACCATGGCCTGCCACGGATCGGTGCGGGCCGGCCGCGTGCTCTCGGTTGTCGAGATGAACGCGCTGCTGCGCGAGATGGAGGCGACGCCCCATTCGGGACAGTGCAACCATGGCCGCCCGACCTGGGTGAAGCTGGCGCTGTCCGACGTGGAGAAGCTGTTCGGGCGCAAATAGCGGCGGGATTACCCCGCCGCCTTGGCCAGCCCCTTCGACAGCTGCAGCGCGCCGTGCAGACGTGCGGCCGGATCGGCCCAGTTGCGGGTGAGCGCCAGCTTCGAATCCGGACGCAGCTTCGCAATGCCGCCGAGCTTGTCGACATAGGCGAGCAGGCCGGGGACGTTGGGCGGCGTATCGTCGTGGAAGCTGACGAGCGCGCCCTTCGGCCCGACGTCCATCTTCGACACGCACGCCTTCTTGGCGTTCATCTTGATCTCGATGACCTTGATGAGATTGTCGGTCGCCTCAGGCAGCGGCCCGAAACGGTCGATCATCTCGGCGGCGAACGCCTCCAGCTCGCGTTTCTCGTCCAGCTCGTTGAGGCGGCGATAGAGCGCCATGCGCAGGTCGAGATCGGGGACATAGTCGTCCGGGATTAGGATCGGCGTGTCGACGGTGATCTGCGGCGAGAAATCGCGCGGGCGGCTGGCGAGGCCGTCGGCCTTGGCGTCCATGATCGCCTCTTCCAGCATCGACTGGTAGAGTTCGTAGCCGACCTCCTTGATGTGGCCGGACTGCTCGTCCCCGAGCAGATTGCCCGCGCCGCG
The DNA here is from genome assembly GCF_003950435.1 of Sphingomonas sp. ABOLG. Taxonomy (NCBI): domain Bacteria; kingdom Pseudomonadati; phylum Pseudomonadota; class Alphaproteobacteria; order Sphingomonadales; family Sphingomonadaceae; genus Sphingomonas; species Sphingomonas sp. ABOLG. Next base: position 248,188 of record NZ_QQWW01000004.1, on the reverse strand, counting down.
AATGTCGAGATCGTGGCTGGCGAGCTGGAAACCGGCACCAAGGCTGTCGAGATCGCTGAGCACCTTGAGGCGTTTCTCCGCAGCGTCGGTCATCATCCGTTCGGGCGGGGTGACCATATAGGCATAGGCGCGCGTCTTGGACCGGCCGACGCGGCCGCGCAGCTGGTAGAGCTGCGCCAGCCCGAAGCGGTCGGCACGGTTGACGATCATCGTGTTGGCGGACGGGATGTCGATGCCGCTTTCGATGATGGTGGTGGAGACGAGCACCTCGAACTTCTTGTCGTAGAAGGCGCTCATCCGTTCCTCGACCTCGCTCGCCGCCATCTGGCCGTGCGCGATGACGTAGCGGATTTCGGGCACTTCCTTGCGGAGGAACTCCTCGATGTCGGGGAGGTCGGCGACGCGCGGCGTGACGAGGAAGCTTTGGCCGCCGCGATAATGTTCGCGCAGCAATGCCTCGCGCAGGACGACGGGGTCCCAGGGCATGACATAGGTGCGCACCGCAAGCCGATCGACCGGCGGCGTCTGGATGACGGACAGCTCCCGCAGGCCCGACATCGCCATCTGCAGCGTGCGCGGGATCGGCGTCGCCGTGAGGGTGAGGATATGGACGTCGGCGCGCAATGTCTTGAGGCGTTCCTTGTGCGTGACGCCGAACCGTTGTTCCTCGTCGACGATGACAAGGCCGAGGCGCTTGAAGTCGACGTTCTTGGCAAGCAGCGCGTGGGTGCCGATGACCACGTCGATCGTGCCGTCGGCAAGCCCTTCCTTGACGCGCTTGGTCTCCGCCGCGGTGACGAGGCGGGAGAGGCGGCCGATGCGGATCGGGAAGCCTTCGAAGCGGGCCATGAAATTGTTGTAATGCTGGCGCGCGAGGAGCGTCGTCGGGCAGACGACCGCGACCTGCATGCCGGCCATGGCGGCGACGAAGGCGGCACGCAGCGCGACCTCCGTCTTGCCGAAGCCGACGTCGCCGACGATCAGCCGGTCCATCGGCTTGCCGGCGGAGAGATCGGCCAGCGTTTCCTCGATCGCGCGGTCCTGATCGTCGGTTTCCTGATAAGGGAAACGATCGACGAAGCTGGGGTAGCCGCTGCTGTCGGGCTCGGCGACCTCGCCCTGGCGAAGCGCGCGCAGGGCCGCTGTGGCGATCAGCTCACCCGCGATCTCGCGGATGCGCTCCTTCATCTTCGACTTGCGGCGCTGCCACGCCTCGCCGCCGAGCCGGTCGAGGCTGGCGCCTTCCTCGCCGGAGCCGTAGCGGCTGAGCACCTCGAGGTTCTCGACCGGGACGTAGAGCTTGTCGCCGCCGGCATATTCCAGCTGCACGCAGTCGTGCGGCGCCTTGGCGACCGGGACCTGAGTCAGCCCGACGTAGCGGCCGATGCCGTGATCGGTGTGGACGACGAGATCGCCGGGCGAGAGCGTGGCGAGTTCGGCGAGGAAGGCGTCGGCGGACTTGCGGCGCTTGGCACGGCGCACGAGCCGGTCGCCGAGCATGTCCTGTTCGGTGAGGACGGCTACGTTGGGTGCGGTGAAGCCGTGGTCGAGCGGCAGGACGATGAGCGCGGTCTGCGTCTCGCCGACGCCCTGCGCCTCCTGCCATGTTTCAACCGCCTTCGCACCGGTGAGGCCATGGTCCTTGAGAAGATTGCCGAGCCGATCGCGTGCGCCGGTCGAGTAGCTCGCGAGGACGGGCGTGCGGCCTTCCTTGCGTAGCGCCTTCAGGTGATCGACCACCGCCTCATAGACATTGGCATGGGCGGCGCGCTCGGGCGCGAAATCGCGCGGGCCGTCGACGTCGAAGTCGACCACGGTGGCGGATTCGGGCTCGTGGAACGGCGTGGTGACATGCGCCGTCGCGGCGGCGAGCGCGTCCTCCCATTCCTTGGGCGGCATGTAGAGCGTCTTGGCGGGAAGCGCGCGGTAGCTGCCGGGCTGCGCTGCCTCGGCGCGCTTGCGGTTCTCGTAATAATCGGCGACCGCCTCGAACCGCGCCTCGCCCGCGGCCTTCACGCCGCCGTCGCGCACGACCAGCGCATCCTCGCCGATATGGTCGAACAGCGTCTCGAGCCGCTCCTCGAACAGCGGCAGCCAATGTTCCATGCCGGCCAGGCGGCGGCCTTCGCTGACCGCCTGGTAGAGCGGGTCACCCGTCGCGGTGGCGCCAAAGGTTTCGCGATAGCGGCTGCGGAAGCGCTTGATGCTTTCCTCGTCCAGCAGCGCCTCGGAGGCGGGGAGGAGGGTGAAGCCGGGGATCTTGCCGGTGGTACGCTGATCGGCAGGGTCGAAGGTGCGGACGCTCTCGATCTCGTCGCCGAAGAAGTCGAGCCGAAGCGCCTGCGTCTCGCCCGAGGGGAAGAGATCGACCAGGCCGCCGCGCACGGCATATTCGCCGGCGTCGTGGACGGTATCGGTGCGCACATAGCCGTTGGCGGAGAGCAGCGCGGCGAGCTTGTCGCGTGCGATCCGCTCACCCGGTTTCAGGTTCGCGACCAGCTGGCGGATGCGGAACGGGGTGAGCGTGCGCTGCGTGGCGGCGTTGACGGTGGTGAGGACGAGCTGCGGCGTCTTGGGGGTCGCCTGCAGCTTGTGCAGCGCGCCGATCCGCTCCGCCATGACGCGCAGGGAGGGCGAGGCCCGGTCATAGGGCAGGCAGTCCCACGCGGGATATTCGACGATCTCGATCTCCGGCGCGAAGAAGCGCGCGGTGCCCGCGATCGCGCGCATCGCCGCCTCGTCCGGCGCGATGAACACCGCCCGCGTCGTCGCCGCGCGGGCGAGATCGGCGAGCAGGCTGGGCAGGAAGCCGGTCGGCACGCCCGAGAGGGTGAGCGGCGTCTTGGCGGAGAGAATCGTCTTCAGATCGGGCAAAGGCGGGTCCGTTCGTATCGGGCGGCGGCAGGTAGGGGCTTGGTCAGGCGCCGGGCTGGCTGCCCGGGGTGGCGAGCGCGAAATCGACGCGGCGCATCGTCTGCATCATCTCGCCTTCCCATTCGGGCGGGCAGGGGATGGAGCCGATCGCCCAGCCCATGATGTCCACGTCCTGCTCCTCCAGCAGGCGTTCGAACCATTGCAGCTGTTCTTCGGACCAGCTGGCGTGATGCGCATCGAAGAAGCCGCCGATCATGAAATCGGCCTCGCGCGTGCCCCGGTGCCAGGCGCGGAAGCGGGTGCGCCGCAAACGAGTTTCTTGATCCATCAGGGGCTCCAACGACACTTGGCCGGCCGTGGTTTCGCACGGTCGGCGACGATAATTCATCCGCTCGCCTGACAGGATCGATGCGAACGGCTAGGCGTGGCGCAAGAGATAGTCATGCGACCCGATATCCTCAATCCACTGTTCGCCGAAGTCACCGCGCTGAAGGGCGTCGGGGCAGGGCTGGCCAAGCCGCTGGATCGGCTTGGCCTTGCGAGGGTGGTGGACGTGCTGTTCCATTTGCCGAGCGGCTGGATCGATCGCCTGCCGCGCGACGAGCTGATGGCGCAGGACGCCGGGCGCACGATCGCGATCACGCTGACGGTGCGCGACATCCGCGCGTCTTCAAGCCCGCGCGGGCCGACGCGGGTGCAGGCCGCCGACGGCTACGGCAATATCGTCAGCCTCGTCTATTTCGGGCGATCGAGCGGGCTGGTGCGCAAGCTCTATACCGTCGGCGAGCCGGTTCGCGTCTCCGGCAAGCTGGAGACATACGGCCAGGAATTGCAGATCATCCACCCGGAGATCGTCGACGGGGAGGACAGCTTTCGCGAGCGCGAGGCGATCTATCCGCTGTCTGAGGGGATTACGTCGCGCCGGGTGGGCGGGCTGGTCGAGCAGGCGATCGCCCGCTCGCCCGAGCTTGGCGAATGGATCGAGCCGGGGCTGTTGGCGCAGCGCGACTGGCCGGGGTGGAAGGAGGCGCTGGCGCGCGTCCATGCCGATCCGGCCGATGCGGTGGCGCGGGCGCGGATCGCCTATGACGAGATCTTCGCCAACCAGCTGGCGCTGTCGCTGGTGCGGCAGGATACGCGGCGTCGGCGCGGGCGGGCGCTGAAGGCCGACGGGCGGCTGCGCGATATGCTTCGGCTGCCCTATGCGCTGACCGGCGCGCAGGCACGGACGGCGCGCGAGATCGAGGGCGACCTAGCGCAGGACGCGCCGATGCTCCGGCTGCTGCAGGGCGATGTGGGATCGGGCAAGACGCTGGTCGCCGCGCTCGCGCTGCTGATCGCGGTGGAGGCGGGTGCGCAAGGCGCGCTGCTGGCGCCGACCGAGATCCTGGCGCGGCAGCATTATGACACGCTGCGCGAGACGCTGTCGGGCCTGCCGGTGAACATCGCGGTACTGACCGGGCGCGACAAGGGCCGGGCGCGCGAGGGCGTGCTGATGGGGCTGGCGGATGGATCGATCGACATTTTGATCGGCACGCACGCGATCTTCCAGGATGCGGTGACTTACCGCGATCTGGGGCTGGTGGTGGTGGACGAACAGCATCGCTTCGGCGTGGCGGAGCGGCTGGCGCTTTCCGCCAAGGGCAAGACGACGCCGCACCTGCTGGCGATGACCGCGACTCCGATCCCGCGCACGCTCGTCCTCGCGCAGCATGGCGAGATGGACCAGAGCCGGCTGGACGAAATGCCGCCGGGGCGCGAGCCGGTGGAAACGCGCGTCATCAGCGAGGAGCGGCTGGACGAGGTGGTCAACGCGCTCGGCCGGCATCTGGCGGAGGGCAAGCAGGCCTATTGGGTCTGCCCGCTGGTGGAGGAGAGCGAGAAGAGCGACCTTGCCGCCGCCGAGGCGCGGGCGGCGGCGCTGGCGGGGCGCTTCGGGGATCGCGTCGGGCTGGTGCATGGCAAGATGCGGCCGGCCGAGAAGGATGCGGTGATGGCGCGCTTCGCCGGCGGCGAGCTTGGCGTGCTGGTGGCGACGACGGTGATCGAGGTGGGCGTGAACGTGCCCAATGCGACGCTGATCGTGATCGAACATGCCGATCGCTTCGGACTGGCGCAGCTGCATCAGTTGCGCGGGCGCGTGGGGCGTGGCGGGGGGCAATCACGCTGCCTGCTGCTGCGCGGCAATGCGCTGAGCGAGACGTCGCGCGCGCGGCTGGCGCTGATGCGCGAGACCAACGACGGCTTCATGATCGCGGAGGAGGACCTGCGGCTGCGCGGCGGGGGCGAATTGCTCGGCACGCGGCAATCGGGCGAGGCGGCGTTCCGGCTGGCGACGCCGGAACTGCTCAACGAGCTGCTGCCGATCGCTTATGATGATGCGCGGCTGCTGATCGATCGCGACGGCGGGCTTTCCGGCCCGCGCGGGCAGGCGGCGCGGGTGGCGCTGTATCTGTTCGAGCGCGACGTGGGCGTGGCGCTGCTGCGATCGGGCTGACCAAGGATTGCGCGCCGCGTCCCGGATGCGCGGGCAAGCGGCGCCGTCAGAACGAGGTCAGCGCGACGTAGAGGCCGACAGCGATGACCATCACGGCAAAGCCGCGTTCGAGCAGGCCCTTGCGCGTGGCGAGGCCCCGAGCGGCGGCCATCCCGGCGACGGTGCCGATCGCGCCGCCCGCGATCATCAGCGCGGTGACCGGCCAGTCGACCATGCCCGAGGTGGCGTAGGACGCTGCGGTGGTCAGCCCCAGTGCGCTCACCACCACGAGCGAGGTTCCCACCGCGTTGGCGATCGGCATGGCAGTGGCCAGCATCAGGCCCGGGACGATGAGGAAACCCCCGCCGATACCGAAGAAGCCGGCTGCAAGGCCGACGCCAAGGCCAATCGGGATCAGCCTCGGCAGCAGCGTCGCGGCGGACTCTCGCGACAGGCGAACGTCCGGCGCTGGCGCAGACTTGCGGGGGCGGAGCATCGAGAGGCCGACGCCGACCATCAGCAGGCCGAACAATGCCAATAGCCGCGCGCCATCCATTGCCTTGCCGAGTTCCGCACCGATGCTCGCCCCGGCGACGCCCACCGCCGCGAACACGGTGGCGCAAGGCCATTTTATCGTGCCCGCCTGGGCGTGGCCGGCAAGGCTGGCCAGCGCGCTGGCGGCGACTGCAACGGCGGCCGTCCCCATCGCGAGATGCGCAGACCCGGTCCCGACGACATAGACGAGCAACGGCACGGCCAGGATCGACCCGCCGCCGCCGACCAGCGCCAGGATCAGGCCGATCGCCGCGCCGGACGCGAGCGTGGCGAGGATGGCGGCGGCGGTTATGAGCGGCTCAGCTCGCGGCGCGCCGGTTCCACGGCATCATGCGCAGCAGGTTCGCCATCCCACACCAGCCGGTCGCCCCGGCGAGCATCAGGCCGGCACCAACGAAGGCGGACAGGCCGAAGAAGGCGGGAGTGACGAACAGGCCCAGCAGCACGCCCGCAAGCACCAGCATGCCTGCCGTGATCTGCACCTGTCGCATGACCTCAAGTGGCTGGGCGCGATCGACCACCGTCGGTTGCCCGGCCGAGCGCCAGGCATCCACGCCGCCATCCAGGATATAGGCCGGGGCGCCTGCGGCAGCGGCGGCGAGCGCGCTGGCGTTGGCAGCCGTGCGCATCCCCGACTTGCAGTGGAAGATCACCGGGCGCTCTTCGCGCCGCAGGGTGGCAACGCGGTCGAGCGGCAGATTGACCGCACCGGGAATGCGCTCGCGCGCGAATTCGTCAGCGCCGCGGATGTCGACCAGCCGCGCGCCGCCATCGAGGGCGACGCGCGCGTCGCGCGGGGACAGGGTGGGAAGCATCAATCAACGTCCTTGCAGTAAAGTTGGTAGAGGGTGGCGAGAAGCGTTTCGACGCGGGGATCCGCGATCGCGTACCAGAGCGTCTGGCTCTCGCGCCGGAAGGCGACGAGGCCTTCGTCCCGCATCTTCGCGAGATGCTGCGAACAGGCGGACTGCGACAGGCCGACCTCGCGGGCGAGGGTGGTGACCGTCACCTCGCCATGCTCGACCAGCTTACACAGCAGCATCAGCCGCCGGGGATTGCCGATCGCCTTCAGCGTGTCGGCAACCTGGCCGGCCTTTTCCTCGAACGTCGCCAGATCCATCGGCGGCTTCAGCATCTGCTTCTCCATTAGATATTGCTAATTTAGCAATTGCTAATACATATGCAAGGCATGATGGAGCCGAATATGACCCAGCCTTTCATCAAGGCCTTCTTCGATGAGCCGACCAACACGATCAGCTATCTCGTCGGCGACCCGGCCACCCGCATCGCGGCGGTGATCGACCCGGTGCTCGATTTCGACCTGGCGAGCGGCGAGGTGGATACCCGGTCCGCAGAGCGGATCCTCGCCTTTGCCGATGAGGACGGATGGCAGATCGCGATCGTGCTCGAGACCCATGCGCATGCCGATCACCTGTCGGCGGCGCCCTTCATCAAGGCGCATACGGGCGCATGGATCGGCATCGGCGCGCACATCCGCGACGTGCAGCGCATCTTTCGCCCGGTATTCGCGATGACGGACCTGAAGACCGACGGATCGGATTTCGATCGCCTGTTCGACGACGGCGACCGCTTCCAGATCGGCGACCTCACCGTCGAGGTGCTGCACGTGCCCGGCCATACGCCAGCCGATGTCGCCTATCTGATCGGTGATGCCGCGTTCGTCGGCGATACCCTGTTCATGCCCGATTATGGCACCGCGCGTGCCGACTTCCCGGGTGGCGACGCCCGCACTTTATATCGCTCGATCCGCCGGCTGCTGTCGCTGCCTGGCGAGACGCGGCTGTTCCTGTGCCATGACTATAAGGCGTCCGGTCGCGACGAATATCGCTGGGAGACGACCGTGGACGAGCAGCGTCGATCGAGCGTGCATGTTCATGACGCGGTAAGCGAGGACGCGTTCGTCGCCATGCGCGAGCAGCGCGACGCTGGCCTCGCCGTGCCGCGGCTGTTGTTGCCGTCGATCCAAGTCAACATCCGCGCCGGCCGCTTCCACGAGGCGGCGGACAATGGGGTCACCTATCTGCGCATTCCCGTGAAGCCTCGGCAACGCGCAGAATAGAGGGGCGTCCCGGCTGCGTCAGCCGGTGACGAGGAGGCCGTGGTGCTTCTTGCCCGCGGAGATGCGGACCGGCTCGCCGCCGGCGGTGACGGTGGCGGCTTCGTCCGAGACCTTCTCGCCGGCAACGCGTGCGCCGCCCTGCTTGATCAGGCGGCGCGCCTCGCCCTTGGAGGCGCAGAAGCCGAGGCCGACGAGGACGTCGACCAGCGCCACCTCTCCGCTGGCGGCGAAGGTGGGGAGGGCGTCGCCGCTGGCGCCTTCCTCGAAGGTCTTGCGGGCGGTTTCGGCGGCCTGTTCCGCTGCCTCGCGGCCGCGGCACATGGCGGTCGCTTCGTTGGCGAGGATCTTCTTCGCCTCGTTGATCTCCGCGCCCTCGAGCTTTTCGAGCCGGGCGATCTCGTCCTCCGGCAGGTCGGTGAACAGGCGCAGGAAGCGGCCGACGTCGCGATCATCGGTGTTGCGCCAGAACTGCCAGTAATCGAAGTGCGGCAGCTGATCCTCGTGCAGCCAGACGGCGCCCGAGACGGTCTTGCCCATCTTCTGCCCGTCGGCGGTGGTGAGCAGGGGCGTGGTGACGCCGAACACTTCGGTCCCGTCCATGCGGCGGGCGAGTTCGATGCCGTTGACGATATTGCCCCATTGATCGCTGCCGCCCATCTGAAGCCGCACGCCGTGGCGCTGCGACAGCTCGCGGAAGTCGTATGCCTGCAGGATCATGTAGTTGAATTCGAGGAAGCTGAGCGACTGCTCGCGATCGAGCCGCAGCTTCACCGAATCGAACGACAGCATCCGGTTGACCGAGAAATGCTGGCCGACCTCGCGCAGGAAGGGGATGTATTCGAGCTTGTCGAGCCAGTCGGCATTGTCGACCATCACCGCGTCGGTGGGCCCGTCACCGAACGTCAGGAAGCGTTCGAAGATGCGGCGGATCGAGGCGACGTTGGCGCCAATCCTGTCCTCGGTCAGCAGCTGGCGCGATTCTTCCTTGAACGACGGATCGCCGATCTTGCCGGTGCCGCCGCCCATCAGGACGATCGGCTTGTGCCCGGTCTGCTGCAGACGGCGCAGCAGCATGATCTGGACGAGGCTGCCGACGTGGAGCGACGGCGCGGTCGGATCGAAGCCGATATAGCCCGGCACCACCTGCTTCGTGGCGAGCGCATCGAGCGCGGCCGCGTCGGTCATCTGGTGGATGTAGCCGCGGTCGGTGAGGACCCGGAGGAGATCGGACTGATGATCGGTCATAACGGGCCGCACATGCCCTCACCCGGCCCCGCCCGCAAGCGGGAGGCGTGTGCCGGCTATTTCCGGGTGAGCTGAGTCGCCGGATCGACCGGGCTGCGGCCCTTGCGCAGCTCGAAATGGAGTTCGGGCTGATCGGCAAAACCCGTGTCGCCGGACAGCGCGATCGTCTGGCCCTTCTTCACTGCCTGGCCACGCTGGACGAGCAGCTTGGAGGCGTGGCCGTAGACGCTGGTCCAATTCTCGCCGTGGCGGATGATCACCAGCCCGCCGAGCGCGACGATGCCGTCGCCGACATAAGCGACGGTTCCGTCGGCGGCGGCGCGGACCGGCGTTTCGGTCGGCACCGCGATCTTGATGCCGTTGTTGCGCTGGCCGCTGGCGCCGGCGCCGAAGCGGCCGACGATGCGACCGTCGACCGGCCACATGAAGCGGCCCGGGCTGCTGGTGGGCGGCGCGACCGCCGCGGTGGCGGGCAGGACACGGCGCGGCGTCGCGACCGGCTTGGCCGGTGCCTGGTTCTCGGCGATCGCCGGCTCACCACCGGTGATGATGTCATCGATGTCGAGGCGGAAGGCGGCGGCACGCTCGGCGGCGCTGCGCGGGCGTGCGTCACCCGGGATCAGGATACGCTGCCCGGTGCGCAGGATGTAGGGTTCGCTAAGGTCGTTGGCGGCGACGATGTGCGACCATTCGACGCCATAGGCGCGCGCGATGGCGATGCCGGTCTGGCCGGAGCGCACCAAGTGATAGCGGCCGCCGGGGATGCGCAGCCGCTGGCCGGCGTAAATGACGAAGGGCGCGGACAGGCCGTTGGCGCGCGCGATCGCTTCGGAGCCCGCGCCGGTCCGCTCGGCGATGGCGCGCAGCGAATCGCCCGACCGCACGACATAGGTCTGTTCGGCGATCTGCCGCGCATCGTCCGCCACCCCGCGCTGCTCCCAGGCAGGCGGCGGGGCGGGAAGCTGATCGACCTGCTCCTGCGGTCGCGGCCCGGGGCGAGGGGGCGGATAGTTGCCGCCCGTATCGGGGCGCGGCGGGGTTGGCCGCGTGGGGCGGTCGACCGAGGGAATGCATCCCGCCAACGCGATCGCGAGCGGCAGCGCAAGCGGGATACGGTTCGTCATTACCGCTGCATTAACCCTGGACGGGCCGCGGCTCCAGACGGTTCAGCCCGCCAAGATAGGGCTGAAGCACGGTGGGCACCGCGACCGAGCCGTCGGCCTGCTGGTAGTTCTCCAGGATCGCCACGATCGTCCGGCCGATCACCAGCCCCGAACCGTTGAGCGTATGGACGAAGCGCGTGTTCTTCTCGCCTTCCGGGCGGAAGCGGGCGTTCATGCGGCGTGCCTGGAAATCGGTGCAGGTGGAGCAGGACGAAATTTCGCGATAGCGATCCTGCCCCGGCAGCCAGACCTCGATGTCGTAGGTGCGGGCCGCCGAGAAGCCCATGTCGCCAGTGCACAGCTTCATGCGGCGGAACGGCAGCTCCAGCCGGGTCAGCACGTCCTCCGCGGCGGCGGTCATCCGCTCATGCTCGGCCTCCGACTGATCGGGCTCGACGATCGAGACCATCTCGGCTTTGTCGAACTGATGCTGGCGGATGAAGCCGCGCGTGTCGCGTCCGGCCGCGCCGGCCTCGGACCGGAAACACGGGGTGAGCGCGGTGAAGCGCAGCGGCAGATCGGTGGCGGAAAGGATCTTCTCGCGCACGATGTTGGTGAGGCTGACCTCGCTCGTCGGGATCAGCCAACGGCCGTCGGTGGTGCGGAACAGATCCTCGGCGAACTTGGGCAACTGGCCGGTGCCGAACATCGCTTCGTCCCGCACGAGGAGCGGCGGGATCACTTCCTCATAGCCATAGTCGCGCGTCAGCACGTCGAGGCCGAACTGGCCGAGCGCGCGGGCGAGCTTCGCGACATGGCCGCGCACGAGCGTGAAACGCGCGCCGGACAGCAAAGCGCCGGTCTCGAAATCGAGGCCGAGTGCGGGGCCGATCGCGTCATGCTCGCTGATCGCAAAGTCGAACATCGGGCGCTGACCGCGTTCGTGGATCAGCCGATTGTCGTTCTCGTCCGCGCCATCGGGCACGTCGGCAAGCGGCAGGTTGGGCAGGCCGGCAAGCAGGCCGTCGAGCGCGCCGCCGAGCCGCGCTTCCTCTGCCTCCAGCTCGGGCAGCCGCTGCTTGAGCGTCGCGACTTCCGCCATCAGAGCGGCGGCGGTTTCCTCGTCCTTCTTCGCCTTGGCCGCGCCGATCGCCTTCGACGCCTCGTTGCGGCGCGCCTGACCGACCTGAAGCTCCGTCACCACCTCGCGGCGGCGGCGATCGAGATCGAGGATGGTGGCGGCATCCGCCGGCTTGCCACGGCGCGCCATGGCGGCGTCGAAGGCGGCGGGATCGTCACGGATCAGGCGAATGTCGAGCATGGCGCGGGGCTATGCCGGGCAGCGATCAGTGAGGCAACCCGGCCCGGCGGCGGCGCGTTGTTTCTCATGACAAGCAAAACAGGAGACCTTGCTCATGCACGTGCCGTACAATTCCGTCGTTCTGGTCGCGGATGGCCGCAAGCTGCTCTTCCTGCGCAACGAAGGCGATGAAGTGCACCCCAATCTGACCGTGGAACATGCCGAGGAGCGGCCCAACCCGTCGGATCTCGATCAGAAGACCGACAAGGCAGGCCGGGCGTCCTCCACGCAGTCGGGTCCCGGTGCGCCCTCCATCGCGCGCAACGGTTCCAACCATGCGCAAGGTGCGGGCGCGCAATTCGCCCCCTCGCGCGGCTCGCTGGGTGAGACCGATTATCATCAGCTCGAGGAGGATCGCTTTGCCGCGGACGCGGCCGAGCTGCTGAAGAAGCGGGCGTTCTCCAACGAATATGATTCGCTGATCGTCATCGCGCCGCCCAAGACGCTCGGCGAATTGCGCAAACACTACCACAAGGAAGTGACCGATCGTCTGTCGGGCGAACTGGCCAAGGATCTGACCGGCCACCCGATCGCCGACATCGAAAAGGCGTTGCTCGACGCCTGAGGCCAGGGCTCGGAAGGGAAATAAGGAAAGGCGGCGTACCCACCACGGGGTACGCCGCCTTCATTGTGTCAGCGCAGGCGCGGCGGGATTGCGCCGTCAGTCCGCCGGCTGCGCTTTCTTCACGAACCGTCGACGGGCGATCAGCGCTGCCGCCGCTGCGCCGAACAGGATCATCATCGGCGGAGCAGGAACCGGCGACGGGTTGCCGCTGCTGGTGCCGGGATGCCCGCCGTTCGAAGACCAGCCCTTGGACGATGAGCCCCAGCCCTTCGACGACGAGCCCCAGCCCTTGGACGACGAACCGTAGGAGGAGCTCGACGTCGAGCCCGAGGTGGAGGACGACGTCGAGGAGGAGGTGGATGACCCGGTAGACGTCGACGACGAGGTAGACGAACCGCCGGTCGAGGTGGACGTCGACGAGCCCCCCGTGGAGGTCGACGTCGAGGAGCCGCCCGTCGAGGTGGACGAGCCACCCGACGACGTGGAGGTCGACCCGCCGCTCGAACTGGACGTCGAGGAAATCACGATCCCGCTGGAGCCCGATCCGCCCGATCCGCCGAAGAACCCGCCGGCAAAGAAGCCGCCGCCGCCAAAGCCACCGCCCCAGCCACCACCGACGATCGGCGCGACCTCACCGCCGCCGGACACGACCGAGGGGGCCGGGGGCAGCGGCACCGGAACGGGCGCTGCCTGCGACGCGACCGTCACCACGGCCGGCGCGCAGGTCGGCGGCGTCGCAGCCTGGACGACTCGGCGTACGGGGGTCGTCGGCCGCGGGCGCCGGACGACCTTCTTGGGCGCCTGCTTCACGAACTTGGTATAGGAACTGCGAGCTTTCTGTGTCTGGGCGACATGCACTGCGCCTCCGCCGACGATTGCACCGCCAACGGTGCACGCGCAGAGTTTCGCCAAAGCCATCCGCACCGACATGATGTCACTTTCTCATTCTGCTGGAGGCCAGGGGCCACCTGTTCTTCAAAAGCGTTGCTGCCCTTGTGGGCTCAAGGTGCCGAACAAAGCCTTAAACACAACAGCAATGGTTCGTCCCTGTATCCAATAACCGCGAAAAACATGAGGTGCAGCGCACAATTTGGGGCGGACGTGTCACTCCGGGACATCCAGCGATCGGTTAATTCGTTCATGTCGTCGCAACCGAATATCAAATAAGCACTTTTATACGCTTGCGAGTGCTTGTCGGTTGTCTGCTCCGCGTCTATAGGCCCCTTCCGGGGCGCGGTGGTGCTACGACACCCTGACGCGGGCGGGGAGATAGGTCGATGGCGACGGCGTACAATCGCGTGGATCAGATAGACCCAGCAGACCTAGGGGCTGCAAACGACGACGGTTACCGTCCAAGCCCGGACGAACCGTTCATGAACCCTCGACAGCAGGAATATTTCCGGGCCAAGCTTCTGGCCTGGAAGGACGCGATCCTCCGGGAATCGCAGGGCACGCTGTCACAGCTTCAGGTCGACTCGCTGCGGGAGGCGGATCTCAACGATCGCGCGTCGAGCGAGACCGACTGGTCGATCGAGTTGCGTACGCGCGATCGCCAGCGCAAGCTGATCGGCAAGATCGAGGCGGCGCTGCGCCGGATCGATGATGGCGAATATGGCTATTGCGAGGTGACCGGCGAGCCGATCAGCCTGGGCCGGCTTGAGGCGCGGCCGATTGCGACCATGACGGTCGAGGCGCAGGAACGGCACGAGCGCAACGAAAAGGTTTCTCGCGAGGATTGAGCCGCTGCGGTCCCGGCGGGATCATCCACCCCGCCGGTCGTGGGCTAAAGACGATGGATTGGTCCTAAATGGGACAGTCTGACGGCTGTTTGTTTGCAATCGTAAACACATGCTGGAATAATCCTCGCCCATGGACTCCCCTTCCGCGAGCATCTTCCTCGACGATTCCCAAACGCCTGCCACTGGCGATCGTGGTCGGGACAGCCTGTTGCTGCTGGCGCGTCTGAAGGTGGAAGGAATGCCGAACGACCTGTCGGTCCGGGTTCGCAATCTTTCTGCCGGCGGCCTGATGGCGGAATTGCCCGAACCTGTGTCGCCTGAGTCTGCGGTGCAGATCGAATTGCGCGGGATTGGCCTCGTCTCCGGCCGCGTGGCGTGGCAGACCGAGGGACGGGCAGGGATCGCCTTCGACCGGCCGATCGATCCGCAGCGCGCGCGAAAGCCGCTTGGCGCCCGCGCGTCGGACCAGGCCGAGCCGCGGACCATGCGCTTCCCGGGCTGATAGCCCCGTTCATTCCCGCGGCGACCACCGTTGCGTAGCGCCAGTGGCCAAGCCTGACGATAAAGTGGGAACGAGCCTGATCGCGGGCTGGACGGGCACGCCCAGTTCATGCCAAAGGCGCCCTCCGGACACGCGGGTGTGGCGGAATTGGTAGACGCAGCGGACTCAAAATCCGCCTCTGGCAACAGATTGTCGGTTCGAGTCCGACCACCCGTACCATAGACTGGCTCGACGCCGGCCTCCCGATCAGGCATCGCGCCGGCAATGTCTGCCATTTCCCTGCTTCGTACCGCCACCGCCGCCGCGCATGACTCGGTCGATTCGGCCTTTGCGGGCTACGACTTTGCCGATCCGTGCGAATATCGCGCGATGCTGCTGGCGCATGCCCGCGCGCTGCCGACGGCAGAGGCGCGCGCGGCGCAGATATGGCGCGCGCTTCGTCGTCGCACGCCGTTGCTCGCCGCTGACCTTGCGGCGCTGGGCGCCAGCGTCGATCTGCCGATTGAGACCGCCTCCGGCGGCGAGGCGGCGGCATGGGGCGCCCTATATGTGGTGGAGGGATCGCGGCTCGGCGGCGGTATCCTGGCGAAGCGCGTCGGCGCCGGCCTCCCGCGCGCCTATCTGTCGGCGGTGCATCAGCCAGGCGAGTGGCGCACGATCCGCACCGCGATTGATACGGCCGCCGCGCCGCAGGACGAGGCCTGGCACGCCGCCATGATCGCCGGCGCGCTCGATACCTTTGCCTTGTACGAGGCGGCCGCCCGCGTCCCCGCCATCTGACACGATCGCACCACCCGGCGCGGCGCGACCGTCCCCCGTCAGTCTGTGTCGTCCTCGATCGGCGCGGTCAGGATCGCGCGCAGGCCCGGGCTGTTGTCGGCATGATCGAGCGTTCCGTTCAGCCGCCCGATCACCGCCTGCATCATCCGGCTGCCGAAGCCGACGCGGTCGCCCGTCACCCCGACGCCATGATCCGCGACGATCAGGCGGAAGCGGTTGCGATATTGCTCCAGTGAAATGTCGATCGGCCCGGTGCCGCCCTCATAGGCGTATTTGGTCGCGTTGATGACCAGTTCCGACGCCACCAGCCCGACGCTGATCGCGCGATCGGTGGGGATCAGCAACGGCGTCAGGTCGATCGTCATCTGCGAAGCCCATTCCTGGCCCAGTGAGCCGCGCAGATCCTGCACCAGTTCATCGAGATAGCGGGCAAGATCGACGGTCTCGATCTGGTCGTCACGATATAGCCGCCGGTGCACCAGCGCCACCGCCGACAGGCGCGAGCGCGCCTCGATCAACTGGTCGGCGACCTGGCCCGGCCCCGCGTCGCGCGCCTGGAGCGAGAGAAAGGCGGAGACGAGCTGAAGGCTGTTCTGGACGCGGTGGTCCACCTCCTTCATCAGCACGTCCTTCTGCGCCAGCGCGTTGTCCTTGTCGGCGACGGCACGCTCCAATTCCTGGAACAACCGCTGCCGCTCGCGCGAATCGCGCGCGTCACGGAAAGCACGCCGCAGGCGATGCGTCGCCTCCACCTGCTCCAGCGTCCAGCGGCGCGAGCGTCCGCGCACCGTCTCACGCCACGATTCGAACGACGCGCGCGGCGTCAGCGTCGCCTGTGGATCATGGCCTATGCCCTTGTGCGGGTTGCCGGCCCATTCGATCTCCTCGACCTGCTCGGCGCGGAACCACAGGATGGTCGCATTCTCTTCCGGCACCGACACCGCGAGCAGTCCGCTGGCCTTGTCCGCATAGTCCTGGGCCGGCGGATACTGGCTCGGCAGCATGTGGGTGACATAGGCCTCGGTCGTGTTGCGCTCGCCGAGCCATTCGGCAATCGCCTCGATCTCGCTCTTCGACGGGCACCGGCCGTAGCAATCGACACCCTTGGGATGGACCAGCGCCACGCCGTCGGCGTCCAGCATCCGTTGCAGATCATCGTGCCGGTCGCTCACCGCGCGCGTGAGCGGCGGCTTCAGCGCGGGCACCAGCGAATCCTCCGCCGCGCGCAGCGCCAGCCGCTCGCGATAGCTTTCGGCTTCTTCCTTGGCGCGAATCTGCCGTGCGAGGCCACCCGACAGCGTCGTCGCCGCCATCCGGATATCGATCGGCATCAGCTTGGCGGTGCGGTGATGACAGGCGATCAGGCCCCACAGCACCCCATCCTTGACGATCGAGATCGACGCGGACGCGCCCACATCCATGTTGCGCAGGTAATCGACATGGATCGGCGACACGCTGCGCACCGATACGTCGCTGAGGTCGGTGCCGCTATATTGTGCCGGACGGATCGGCGCGGGCGAATAGCCGACATCGGGGATCACGCGCGCGCGGTTGCGCACGTAGAGCGCCCGCGCCTGGCGCGGAATGTCCGCTGCCGGAAAGTGATGGTGCATGAAGGTGCCGAGCGCGGGGTCCCGATCCTCGCCAACGACACGGCCCGCCTCGTCATCAAGAAAGCGGTACACCATCACCCGGTCGAAACCGGTCAGCGCGCGAAAGGCGGTGGCGGCACGTGCACACAGCATCTGGAGATTGCTCGCGCGCTCAAACCCCGCAGCGATCACGTCCATCCACGACAGGATGTCTCCGGCCAGCAGCGGCTCGGTGCCGGTCGGCTCCAGTTCGACGATCACCTGGTCGGCGCCGCGATGGATCGCTACGTCATAGGCGCGATCGTCGACGATCAGCGGCGTGCCGCGGATCGTGCCTCCCGGCCCGGCGATCGGATTGTCCAGCCGCGCGGCGACGTCCTGCGCCAGCAATTGCTGGAGCGGTGCGCCCAGCCAGTCGGTGCCGAATACCTCTTCCAGCGCGCCGGCCCCCGCCAGGACGCGCAGCGTTTCGGGATCAGCGATGAGCAGCAGGCCATGCGGCTGGATGGCTCCGGGAATGTGGATCGGCTCGCGATCACATTCCGTCAATTCGGGCGCGGCCCGCTCGCTTAAGCTCGCCATGACCTTCCCTTGAACCCGTAAAGGAAGGTCAAATGCCTGTTCCGAACGAACCGCGCAACTGATCGAAATCAATAACTTTTGTTACTCCGCAGCTTCGGCATAGCGGCTGATCATCGACTGCAGCCGGCCTTCGATGATCTGCTCCGCCTCTGCCACGATGCGGTCGACCAGTTCCTTCACCGTCGGCACGTCGTGGATCAGGCCCTGCACCATGCCGGCCGACCAGATGCCGTCTTGGGTATCGCCATTTTCCATCGCCGCACGGCCACGCGCACCTGCCACCAGATGCTGGATGTCCTTGAACTCGGCGCCACCCTTGCGCTCGATCGCCACGACTTCCTGGCTGACCTTGTTCTTCATCACGCGGGCGGTGTTGTGCAGCGTGCGGAAGATGAGGTCGGTCGCGCGCTCATCATTTTCGACCATCTGCTGCTTGAAGCTGTCGGGGATCTGCGCCTCCTGCGTGACGCAGAAACGCGTGCCCATGTTGATGCCGTCGGCACCCAGCGCCAGCGCCGCGACGAGGCCGCGTCCATCGCCGAAGCCGCCGGACGCGAGCATCGGCACCGTGATCTTGTCGGCGGCTGCCGGGATCAGGATCAGGCCGGGGATATCGTCCTCGCCCGGGTGGCCGGCACATTCGAAACCGTCGATCGAGATCGCGTCCGCGCCCATCCGCTCGGCCGACAGTGCGTGGCGGACCGCGGTGCACTTGTGGATCACCTTGATCCCGTGCGCCTTGAAATCGTCGATATGCTCCTGCGGCTTGTAGCCGGCAGTCTCGACCACCTTGATCCCGCCCTCGATGATCGCGCGGCGATATTCGGCATAGGGCGGCGGCGTGATCGTCGGCAGGATCGTCAGGTTCACGCCGAACGGCTTGTCCGTCAGATCCTTGGTCCGCTGGATTTCCTTCGCCAGATCCTCCGGCGTGGGCTGAGTCAGCGCCGTGACGAAACCGAGCGCACCGGCATTCGCGACGGCGGCGACGAGATGCGCCTTGCCGACCCACTGCATGCCGCCCTGCGCGATCGGATAGTCGACCCCGAACGCCTCGGTGAACCGCGTCTTGAGCATTTCCCTCTCCCATGGGCGCCTCGTCGGGCGCGCTAACGTAACAGATGTTATGCCGATCGCGGCGGGGCCGCAAGTCCGCTCGGCGCGCGGTTGGCCCGCCCCGCCAGCTGCCATGCGCACCAACGCGCGGCGGCAGCGGCGGGGGCGGTCCGTCGATCAGAACACGCTGCCCAGCGCCTGCTTGCCCGAACGCGGCCGGATCTGGCTGTTGCGATAGTCGACATCGCTCCAGTCGAGTTCCTTGAACTCCTGCCGGCGCGGCCCGAGGTAGCCGAACAGGAAGGCCGCCACCTTGCGCATCTGGATTTCCTCCGCGCCTTCGGTGATGCGATAGCGGCGATGGTGGCGGTAGATGTGCTCGAACGCCTTGTGGCGCGAATAGCCGATGCCGCCATGGACCTGCATCGCGCGATCAGCCGCCTCGCAGCAGAGGCGATTGCCCCAGTAATTGCACATCGACACCTTGTCCGAGAGGCGCTTTTCCACCTCATGGTGCGGCATCTGGTCCATTTCCCACGCCGTCTTGCGGATCAGCAGGCGAAGCATCTCGGCCTGGGTGGCGAGCTCCACCAGTGGGAACTGGATCGCTTGGTTGCGGGCGAGATCCTCGCCGAACGGCTTGCGCTGCCGGGCGTAGCGGATCGATTCCTCGATGCAGTAAGTCGCTGCGCCCAGCGATGACGCGGCCTGGCGGATGCGATTCTCGTGCACGAACGCCTGGGCGACGGGGAGGCCGTTTTCCGGATCGCCGAAGATCGTCGTCTCCGGCACCCATACGTCCTTGAAGCTGACGCGCGGGTGATCGGTCGGCATGTTGAAGGTCCAGAGATATTCCTCGATCTGGACGCCCTCGTCATCGGTCGGCACCAGGAAACAGGTGATGCCCTTCGCCGCGCCGTCATCGCCGCTGGTGCGGGCGAACAGCGCGCAATGCGTCGCGACGTGCATCCCCGTCGTCCACATCTTCTCGCCGTTGATGACATAGCCCGGCACGCCGTTGCGCGATTCCGGCACCGCGCGCGTTTCCATATGGGTCGCGTCGGAGCCGTGATACGGCTCGGTCAAACCGAAGGTCACCCGGCGGGTGCCGTTCAGCGTACCGGTGATGAATTCCTCCTTCTGCTCCTCGGTGCCGAAATCGTCGAACATCTTGGCGAACGGGTTGTTCGCCACGATGCTGTGTTCGGTCTGCAGATCGTTGTGGAGGCCGAGGCCTTTGGCAGCGAGATATTCGCGGATGACGCACATCCACAGGTTCGACCCGCCCTTGCCGCCGAACTTGGGATCCATCGCGAAGCGCAAATGCCCCGCCTTGTCGGCGCGGCGCTTCGCCTCGCGCATCAGCTCTTCCCATTCGTGCCGCGGCAGGCCGCCGGCCTCGAAATCGGTCCGCGCATATTCGCGGCGGTGGTCGAAGAAGCGGACGTTATCGTCGGCATCCTCCAGCGGCTTGATCTCCGCCTCGATGAACGCATCCAGCTCCTTGAGATAGTCGAGCAGATCCTGCGGCAATCCGAAATCCATGGCCCTCTCCCGAATTAAGTCGACTCTTTTAACTTGCGTAGCGGCCTCTCACGGATTTTAAAGCCCCTAATTCAAACAAGCCGAGGGGCGATGGCGGAGAGGCTTTCGAAAGACGAGTTGGCGCGGCGACTGTCCGCGCTTGCACCGCGCATGGCCCCCGGGGCTGAGCGGGTCGAGAATCTGGTACGGCTGACCGGCGGCGCGAGCATGGAGACATGGGCGTTCGATGCGGTGGGTGAGGGCGAGGCGAAGACGCCGCTGATCCTTCGCCGCCGCACGCGGATGGTGATGAACTCCGCCGTCTCGAAACCGCCGCTGCGTCGCGAGGCGGAGGCGATCGCGCTTGCCGTTGAGGCGGGCGTTCCCGCACCGATCGTCACCTATGTCTGCGACGAGGAGGCCGACGGGCTGGACGAGGCCTATGTCATGCACCGCGTGGCCGGCGAGACGCTGGGCAAGAAGATCACCAGCGATCCCGCCTTCGAGCCGGCGCGCGGCAAGCTTGCCCGGCAATGCGGCGCGGCGCTCGCCCGCATCCACTCGGTCGCGCCGCTTGATGGCCTCGACCAGACCGACGCGGAAACCACCCTTGCCAATTACGAGGCGACGTGGCGCGCCACCGGCGCGGTACGCCCGACGATCGAGGCCGCGTTCCGCTGGCTGGAAAAGCGGCTGCCGAAGGAGAAGGTGACGTCCCGCTTCGTCCACGGCGATTTCCGCAACGGCAACATCATGGTCGATCCCGACGAGGGCCTCGTCGCGGTGCTCGACTGGGAGCTGGTGCATGTCGGCGACCCGGCCGAGGATCTGGGATGGCTGTGCACCAACAGTTGGAAGTTCGGCCGGCCCGATCGCTACGTCGGCGGTTTCGGCGACGTGCAGGACCTGCTCGATGGCTATGCCGAGGCGGGCGGCGAGCCGATCAGCGCGGCGCGAGTCGATTTCTGGTCGATGCTCGGCAGCCTCAAATGGGGCGTCATGACGATGGGCATGTACGCAAGCTTCGCCTCGGACCCGAGCGCCGGGCCGGAGCGCGGCGTGATCGGCCGGCGCCTGTCGGAGACCGAGGCGGACATCGTGGCGATCATCGAAAGGAACGCGGCATGATCACGCACCCGACCGCGCAGGAACTGGTGGCGGGCGTCGCGCAATGGCTGCCGGTCGATGGCAGCGCGAGCGTCTTCGGGCTGCGGGTGGCGCGCAACGCGCTGGAGATCGCCGCGCGCGACATGGCGCTCAGCCCGGCGGCGGACGCCCGGGCGGTGGAGCGGATGCGTGCGCTGCTGCACCGCGACGGCACCCGCGACGAGCTCGACGCCGCCTTGGTCGCCGCGATCCGCAGCGGCACGATCGCCCCCGATGATCCCGCGTTGGTCGCGCATCTGAAGGCGACGGCGCTCGATACGATCGCGATCGATCAGCCCAAATACGCCCATACGCTTGGCTGACTCGCTCCAGCCGCTATAGCCGCTCCTGACACCGCTCACTGCGGGCTGCCGGCGCGCGCTTCTCGTCAATCCAGGATTGGGGCGAAGCGCGCGGTCGGCGACCGCGATCGGGGCGGACCAGCTTTTAGGTGGAGCAGATTATGGCCGGCATGGGCGCCTTCGATTGGGCGGATCCTTTTCTCCTCGACGAACAACTGACCGAGGATGAGCGGATGGTGCGCGATACCGCGCGTGCCTATGCCGAGGAAAAGCTTGCGCCGCGCATCATCGACGCTTTCGCCAACGAACATACCGATCCGGAAATCTTCCGCGAAATGGGGGCGCTCGGCCTGCTCGGCCCGACCGTGCCGGAGGAATATGGCGGCGTCGGCGCATCCTATGTCGCTTACGGTCTGGTCGCGCGCGAGGTGGAGCGGATCGACTCGGGCTACCGCTCGATGATGAGCGTGCAGTCCAGCCTCGTGATGTTCCCGATCCATGCCTATGGCTCGGAGGAGCAGAAGCGGAAGTATCTGCCCAAGCTTGCCAGCGGGGAGTGGATCGGCTGCTTCGGCCTGACCGAGCCGGACGCCGGCTCCGACCCCGGCGGCATGAAGACCCGCGCGGTCAAGACCGATGGCGGCTATCGTATTTCCGGCAGCAAGACCTGGATCTCCAACGCGCCGATCGCCGATGTGTTCGTCATCTGGGCGAAGAGCGACGCGCATGGCGGCGCGATCCGCGGCTTCGTGCTGGAAAAGGGCATGAAGGGCCTCACCGCGCCGAAGATCGAGGGGAAGCTGTCGCTCCGCGCCTCGATCACCGGCATGGTGATGATGGACGATGTCGAGGTGGGCGAAGACTCGCTGCTCCCCGACGTTCAGGGGCTGAAGGGGCCGTTCGGCTGCCTCAACCGCGCCCGCTACGGCATTAGCTGGGGCGCGATGGGCGCGGCGGAATTCTGCATGCACGCCGCGCGGCAGTACGGCCTCGACCGGCATCAGTTCGGCCGGCCGCTTGCCGCGACTCAGCTCTATCAAAAGAAGCTGGCGGATATGGAGACGGAGATCGCGCTCGGCCTGCAGGCCTCCCTGCGCGTCGGCCGCCTGATGGACGAGGGCCGCTTCGCACCGGAAATGGTCTCCATCGTGAAGCGCAACAATGTCGGCAAGGCGCTCGATATTGCCCGCGTCTCGCGTGACATGCACGGCGGCAACGGCATCTCCGGCGAATATCAGGTGATGCGCCACGTGATGAACCTCGAAACGGTGAACACCTATGAGGGGGCGCATGACGTGCACGCGCTGATCCTGGGTCGCGCGATCACCGGCATCGCCGCCTTCTGAGCGCCGGCCCATGAAGGAAACCCCGCTCAAGGGCATCAAGGTCGTCGAGCTTGCCCGAATCCTCGCCGGCCCTTGGGCGGGGCAGATCCTGGCCGATCTCGGGGCCGAGGTGATCAAGGTGCAAAGCCCGGCGGGGGACGACACCCGCACCTGGGGTCCGCCGTTCGTGGAGCATGATGGCGACCGCGCCGCGGCCTATTACCACGCGTGCAACCGCGGCAAGACCAGCATCGTCGCCGACTTCGCGAAGCCGGAGGACGTGGCGCGGGTGAGGGCGCTGATCGCCGACGCCGATGTGGTGATCGAGAATTTCAAGGTCGGCGGCCTAGCCAAATACGGCCTCGATTACGCCAGCCTCGCGCCCGATCATCCGCGGCTCGTCTATTGCTCGATCACTGGCTTCGGCCAGACCGGGCCCTATGCCCACCGTGCCGGCTATGATTTCATCATCCAGGGCATGGGCGGGATCATGTCGCTGACCGGGGAGCCGGACGGCGCGCCGCAGAAGATCGGCGTCGCCTTTGCCGACATCATGACCGGGCTTTATGCCACGATCGGCATCCAGGCCGCGTTGATGATGCGCGCGCGCACCGGGCGTGGCCAGCAGGTCGATTGCGCGCTTCTCGACACGATGGTCGGCGTGCTCGCCAATCAGGCGGCAAACTATTTCGCCAGCGGGGAGAATCCGGCGCGGATGGGCAATGCCCATGCCAATGTCAGTCCCTATGCCGTGTTCCCGACCAGCGATGGCTGGTTCATCCTGGCGGTGGGCAATGACGCGCAATATCACCGCTTCGCCGCGATCGTCGGGATCGGGCCGGACCCGCGATGGGACACCAACGCCGGCCGGATCGAACATCGTGCGCCCTTGTTCGCGCTGATCGAGGAACGCTGCCGCGCTTTCGAACGCGACGATCTGCTCGCGAAGCTGGAGGCGGCGGGGGTGCCCGCGGGGCCGATCAATACCGTCGAGCAGGCGCTGAACGATCCGCAGGTCCAGGCACGCGGCATGGTGCTGCCCGCCAGCGAGACGCGGCCCATCGCCGGCCTGCGCACGCCGATCCAGTTCTCGGACGCCGCGCTCGCGCTCGACAAGGGGGCACCAACGCTCCGCTCCTGATGGCGGCCCCTATGCCAGCATAACTTTTGTTGTGCTCGCGTCCTCGCCGCGATACCTCTCCCTGCAAATCAGACAGGAGAGAGCATCCGTGAGCACGCCACCCCTTGCCGGTATCCGTATCGTTGAATTCGCCGGGATCGGCCCGGGCCCGTTTGCCGGCATGATGCTCGCCGATCACGGCGCGGAGGTGATTCGCATCGATCGGTCGGGCAAGACGCAGGGCAATGGCGTGGCGGAAAAGGATCCGCTGCTGCGCAGCCGCAAGTCGATCGGCATGGACCTGAAGGATCCCAAGTCGATCGCGGCCGTGCGCAAGATCGTGAAGGGGGCGGACGCCATCATCGAGGGGTATCGCCCCGGCGTGATGGAGCGGCTCGGCCTCGGCCCCGACGTGCTGCTCGCCGATAATCCGAAGCTCGTCTACGGCCGCATGACCGGCTGGGGCCAGTACGGCCCGATGGCGCCCGAACCCGGCCATGACATCAATTATATCGCCATTTCCGGCGCGCTCCACGCCTTCGGCCGCAAGGGTGAGAAGCCGACGCCGCCGATCAACCTCGCGGGCGATTTCGGCGGCGGCGGCATGTTCCTCGCTTACGGCATGCTCGCCGCGCTGCTTCATGCGGCGCGCACCGGCGAGGGGCAGGTGGTCGATGCCGCGATGACCGACGGGTCGGCGGTGCTGATGACCATGATGTGGGGCTTCCGCGGCATGGGCCGGTGGAGCGACGAGCGCGGCACCAACCTGCTCGATACCGCCGCCCATTTCTACGACACTTATGAGACGAGCGACGGCAAGTTCATTTCGCTCGGCGCGATCGAGCCGCAATTCTACGCCGAGTTCCGCAAGGTGATGGGGCTCAGCGATGATAAATGGTCGGCGCAGATGGACCAGCGGCAATGGCCGGCGCTCAAGGATGAGCTGGCCGCCCTGTTCAAGACGAAATCGCGCGACCAATGGGTCGCGGCGTTCAAGGGTCACGACGTATGCTTCGCCCCCGTGCTCGGGTTCGACGAGGCGTATGACGATGCGCACAACAAGGCGCGCGGCACCTTTGTCGAAGCAGGCGGCATCAAGCAGCCCGCACCTGCACCGCGTTATTCCAAAAGCAGCACCGTGGCGCCCGCGCTTGGCGGCGATCGGCAGGACGCGGCCGTGCTGCGTGATCTCGGCTTCTCGGCGGACGAGATTGCGGCGCTCGGCTATTGAGGGAAAGGCGCCACGCCGCGCTCCGGCACGGGGTGGCGCTTTTCGCGCAGCGTTTTCGCGCTAAGACGCGCCCATGACGAAACTGACCGTCAACAATGAAGCCGTCGAGTATCTGCTCGATCCGGCGACCCCGCTGTTGTGGGCGCTGCGCGACGCGTCCAACCTGACCGGCGCCAAATATGGCTGCGGCACGGGCGCGTGCGGGGCATGCACGGTCGATGTCGACGGCCGCGCCGTGCGGTCGTGCCAGGTGACGATCGCTGAGGTCGAGGGCAGCTTCGTCACCACGATCGAGGGCCTGTCGCGCGATCGCGCCGATCCGGTGCAACTCGCCATGCTCGACGGCAATGTCGTGCAATGCGGCTTCTGCATCCCCGGCATGGTCATGGCAGCATCGGCGTTGATCAAGGCCAGGCGTGATCCATCCGAGGCCGATATTCGCCGGGCCATCACCAATCTGTGCCGCTGCGGCATCTACCCGCGTCTCGTGGAGGCCATCCAAAAGGCAGCGCGTGTGGCGCGGGGCGACGAAACGATCGATGCCGGCACCCGCCCGGGGATCGACCCGGCGGAGGCCGCCCGCGCCGTCCCCGCGCTCAGTCCTCGTTGATCCGGCTGGTCGCGCGCGTGTCGCGCATCCTGAGGTAGATGATCAGGGAAACACCAATCATTCCCGTCACATACCAATAGAACCCGCGCTCCCATCCGAGGTCCTTGAACTTCAGCGCGACATATTCCGCCGTGCCACCGAACAGCGTATTGGCCAGCGCATAGGGCAGCGCCACGCCCAGCGCGCGGATGTTCGCGGGGAACAACTCCGCCTTCACCACCGCATTGATCGATGTATAACCGGTCACGATCACCAGCGCCGCCATCACCAGACCAGTAGCGACGAACGGGCTGCGCACGCTCTCCAGCGCGACGAAGATCGGATATGTGAACAGGCACCCCGCAATGCCGAACGCGATCATCAGCGGCTTGCGTCCGATCCGGTCGCTCAAGCCGCCGGCGACCGGCTGCAAACACATGAAGAAGAACAGGGTCGCGGCATTGATCCGGCTCGCAACTTCCCGGTCGAAGCCACTGGTATTGACCAGGAACTTCTGCATGTAGACCGAATAGGCGTAGAAGGCGAGCGTGCCCCCCGCCGTCAGCAGCATCACCGTCGCGGTCTCCCGCGGGTGGTGAGTCACCAGCGTCCAGAACCCCGACTTCGGGCCGCTGCTGTTCTTGAAGCTTTCCGTTTCGGCGAGCCCCCGACGGATGCGGAACACGACGATCGCGAGCACCCCGCCAATCGCAAAGGGGATCCGCCAGCCCCAGGAATCCAGGGTGCTTTCATCCATTGTGACCTGCAGGACCAGCAGCACCATGAGTGCCGTGAGCTGCCCGGCGATCAGTGTGACATACTGAAAACTGGAGTAAAAACCGCGCCGGTCACGCCCTGCCATCTCCGACAAATAGGTCGCGCTGGCGCCATATTCGCCGCCAACCGACAGCCCCTGCATCAACCGCGCGAGCACCAGCAGGCCGGGCGCCAAGACGCCGATCGTCTCATAGCCGGGCGTGATGGCGATCAGCAGCGATCCGGCGCACATCAAGGTGACCGACAGCGTCAGCCCCGCCTTGCGGCCGCGACGATCGGCATAGACCCCCATGATCCACGCACCGATCGGCCGCATGACAAAGCCGACCGCAAATACCGCCGCCGCACTCAGCAATTGCGCGGTCTGATCCTCCGCCGGAAAGAAATGAGGCGCAAAATAGAGCGAGAAGGCCGCATAGGCATACCAATCATACCATTCGACGAGATTGCCCGTCGATCCGCCGATGATTGATTTCAGCCTGGGGTTCATGCCTTCAACCTGTCCTGACATCGAACGCGGGGTGCGACCTTCTGCTGCCCCTTACACGTCAGGACAGCCGAGGCGAAAAGAGGTTGATGCTTCGGCATGACGACGTGAAAGAAGGCTGAAAGGGAGAGGCACGATAAAAAGCCTGTTGATCGCTAACCGCGGCGAGATCGCGATTCGTGTCGCACGCACGGCTGCTGCCATGGGAATCGAGACGGTCGCGGTTCATTCCGCCGATGACGCGAGCGCGCCGCATGTGCGCGCCGCTGACCGCGCAATCGGACTGAGCGGCGAAGGTCCGGCGGCCTATCTTTCCCTTGATGCGATGATCGCCGCGGCGCGCGAGGCAGGCTGCGATGCGGTTCATCCCGGCTACGGCTTCCTCAGCGAGAATGCGGCTTTTGCCGAGGCTTGTGCCAAGGCCGGGCTGTTGTTCGTCGGCCCGGAGGCGAGGCTGCTGGCGCTGTTCGGCGACAAGGCGGTCGCCAAGCGCCATGCGCAGGCGGTGGGCGTGCCGGTGCTGGCCGAGGGGGCCGAGGCAAGGGGACCGGTGGTGGTGAAGGCACTGGCCGGCGGCGGTGGCCGCGGCATCCGGGTCGTGCACGACCCGGCGACGCTGGCGGCGCAGATCGAGGCGGCGGGCGCGGAGGCGCTGGCGGCGTTCGGATCGGCCGAGGTGATGGTCGAACGCTATATCCCTGCGGCGCGGCATATCGAGGTGCAGCTTGCGGCCGATGCTGCCGGCCGGGTGATCGCGCTCGGTACCCGGGATTGCACGGTGCAGCGGCGGCACCAGAAGCTGATCGAGATTGCGCCGGCGCAAACGCTCGACCCGGCGCTTGCCGCGCGGATCGAGCGGGCCGCGGAACGCCTGCTGGAAGACACCGGCTATGTCGGGCTGGCCACGGCGGAGTTCCTGGTTGACAAGGAGCGCGCCGCCGATGACCCGGAGGCGTTCGCCTTCCTCGAGGTGAACCCGCGGCTTCAGGTGGAGCATACGGTGACTGAGGAGGTGACCGGGCTGGACCTGGTGGCGCTGCAGCTGCGCCTCGCAGAAGGGGGCAGCGTTCCGGCCGAGCGGCCGGACACGCGCGGCGTCGCGATCCAGCTGCGCATCAATGCCGAGACGATCGGCGGCGACGGCAGGCCGCGCGCGTCCGGCGGCACCATCAGCAACGTCGAGGCACCGGGCGGGCCGGGTATCCGCATCGACGGCGCGTTGAAGGCGGGCATGGCAGCCAACCCACGGTTCGATTCGCTGCTCGCCAAGCTGATCGTCCATGCGCCGGACTGGGAATCGGCGCTGGCGCGGGCACGGCGCGCGGTGGCGGAATTCGAGATCGAGGGTGTTGCGACGAACCTGCCGCTGCATGCGGCGCTGCTCGCGCGCGCCGAGGTGGCGGCGGGCGACGTAGACACCGGCTGGTTCGATCGCAGCGTCGGCGATTTTGCCGTGGCTGCCGCAGCACCCGCCGCGCCCGTGGACGCGCAGGCGATCGTCGCACCGCTCGCTGGCGTGGTGGTGGCGATCGGGGTGCAGCCGGGGGACCGGGTGATGCGCGGTGCCGAAGTGGGGACGATCGAAGCGCTGAAGATGCAGCATGCCGTGATCGCGACGCACGGGGGCGTGGTACGCGCGGTCGTGGCCGAGACCGGGCGGGTGATCGACGAGGGCGCGGTGTTCGTTTCGATCGAGCCATCTGAGGGTGACGAGGATGTCGCGGCCGAAGCCGCGGCGCTCGACCTGGACCTGATCCGCGACGATCTTGCCGAGGTGCGCGCACGCCATGCGCTGGGGCTCGACGCCAATCGCCCGGCGGCCGTGGAGCGGCGGCGGCGTACCAACCAGCGCACGGCGCGCGAGAATATCGACGACCTGTTCGATCCGGGCAGCTTCATCGAATATGGCGCGCTGACGATAGCGGCGCAGCGACGGCGCCGGACCCTCGACGATCTGATGCGCAACACCCCCGCCGACGGCCTGATCGGCGGGATCGGCACGGTGAATGCCGCGGATCATGGGGAGGAAGCCGCCAAGTGCCTTGGCCTCGCCTATGACTATACCGTGCTGGCGGGCACGCAGGGCCATATGAACCACCGCAAGACCGATCGGCTGCTCGGTATTGCGGGCGAGCTGAAGCTGCCGATCGTCTTCTATACCGAGGGCGGCGGGGGACGGCCGGGGGACGTCGATTCGGTCGGCGCGACGGGGCTCGACGTGCCGACGTTCAGCCGCTTTGCCGCGCTGTCCGGTGTTGCGCCGAGGATCGGCATCACGTCGGGCTATTCCTTTGCGGGCAATGCCGTGCTGTTCGGCAGCTGCGACATCACGATCGCCACGCGCGACGCGCATATCGGCGTCGGTGGCCCGGCAATGATCGAGGGCGGTGGGCTCGGCGTCTATTCGCCCAAGGAAGTCGGGCCGGTCGAGGTGCATTGGAACAGTGGTGCGATCGACGTGCTGGCAGAGGATGAGGCGGAGGCGACCGATCTCGCGCGGCGGCTGCTGTCGTTTTTCCAGGGGCGGGTGGCGGGCGGAGATGCGCCGGACCAGCGGCTGTTGCGGCACGTGGTGCCAGAGAATCGGCTGCGCGTGTTCGACATCCGCCGCGCGATCGACGGGCTGTTCGACACTGGTTCCTTCATCGAGCTGCGCGGTGGCTGGGCGAAGGGGATGATCACCGGGCTGGCGCGGCTGGACGGCCGTGCCGTGGGCGTGATTGCCAATAATTGCCGCTACTTGTCGGGCGCAATTGACGCGGAAGGTGCGGACAAGGCGGCGCGCTTCTTTCAGCTGTGCGACGCGTTCGGCGTGCCGATCGTCTCGCTGTGCGACACGCCTGGCTTCATGGTCGGGCCGGAGGCGGAGAAGACCGCGCCGATCCGCCGTGCCTCGCGCATGTTCGTGGTCGGGGCGGCGCTGTCTGTCCCGATCTTCACGGTCGTGGTGCGCAAGGCATACGGGCTTGGCGCGCAGGGGATGGCGGGCGGATCGCTCCATGCGGGGCCGTTCACCGTTGCCTGGCCGACCGGCGAGTTCGGCGGCATGGGGCTCGAAGGGGCGGTGCGGCTCGGCTATCGCAAGGAGCTGGAGGCGATCGAGGATGCCGAGGCGCGAGAGGCGCGATATCAGGAGCTTGTCGCGCATTCCTACGAGCGCGGCAAAGCTGTGTCGGTGGCGCAGTTCCTGGAGATCGACGCGGTGATCGACCCGGCGGATACACGCACCTGGCTGCTGCGCGGGCTCGCCTCGACGCCGGCGCGCCGGTCTGGCCGCTATATCGATACCTGGTGATTTGGGGGACACGATGATCGAACTGTATCACTGCGCGGATGCGCGATCCTTTCGGGCGCTGTGGGCGCTGGAGGAACTGGGGCTCGACTATAAGCTCCACCTGCTGCCGTTTCCGCCGCGCGTGCGCGAACCATCGTACCTCGACGTCAATCCGCTCGGCACCATTCCGCTGCTGGTGGACGGTGAGACGCGGATGACGGAATCGGCTGCGATCGTTCAGTATCTCGCGACCCGTGCGGGGCCGAACGAACTGGTCGTGGAGCCTGGCTTGCCCGACTATGGCGCGTGGCTCAACTGGCTACATTTCGGCGAGGCGACGCTGACCTTCCCGCAGACGTTGGTGCTGCGGTATCGCATGCTGGAGCCGCCGGAGCGGCGCCTGCCGCAGGCGGCGGACGATTATGCGCAGTGGTTCCACTCGCGGCTTCGGCATGTGGAGCGGGCGCTGGGCGATCGCAAATACCTGGTCGGCGGGCGTTTCACGGTGGCAGACATTTCCGTGGGTTACGCGCTGCTGCTCGCGAAGAGCCTGAAGATCGACAATGGCTTTCCGCCGCAGGTTGCCGCTTACTGGGAGCGGCTGAAGGAGCGCGACGGGTTCGCGCGAGCGAAAGAGGCGCAGAAGGCCGGGGCGGCGCCGTTCTAACGCCCGCGTCCCTGCGATGATCGACCGAACACTGGGCTAGCGAGCCGCGAGTTTGCGCAGCGCGCGTTCGAGGCGATCCGGTTCCTGAGCGCCGTTGATGACGAACTCGCGGTCGATCACCATGGTGGGGACGGAAGCGATCCCTTCGGACCGCCACTCGATCTCGTCGTCGTTCACTTCGGCGGCGAAATCGCCGCGGGCGAGGATCTGGAGCGCCGCTTCCCTGTCCAATCCTGCACCAGCAGCGGCATCGGCCAGCACCTGATGGTCGGAAATTGCACGTCCCTGGTCGAAATATGCACGCAGGAGCGCATGTTTGAGCGCCAATTGCCGGCCCTCGCGCCCCGCCCAATGAAGCAGGCGATGTGCGTCGAACGTGTCGTAGAGCCGGTCCGGCCGGCCAGCCATCGACACGCCGGCCGCCTCGGCCGCGGCTCGCACCCCGCCGCCGCGGCTGCGCGCCTGATCGGGCGTGATGCCATATTTGCGCCCGATATTATCGGCCGCCAGCTCGCCCTCTGGCGGCAGGCCGGGGTTGAGCTGAAGCGGGTGGAAGACGAGGTCGACCGGCACCTCGTCGCCGAGGTTGGCGAGCGCGCGTTCGAGGTTGGCGAGGCCGATCAGGCACCAGGGACAGACGACGTCGGAGACGAAATCGATGCGGAGCGTGCGGCCGCTCACCGCGCGACGCTTTCGATCGCGTCGACGATCTCGGGGATCACCTCGACGGGCACGTTGTGGCCCATGCCGCGAACCTCGACCAGCCGCGCGCCGGGGATGCTGGCGGCGGTATCGCGGCCGCCGTCGATCGGCACCAGCGTGTCGTCGGTGCCGTGGATGACGACCGTGGGCGCCTTGATCGTCTTCAGCCGCTCGCGCCTATCCCCGTCGGCGACGATCGCGGCCACTTGCCGCGCGAAGCCATCGGGATAGTTCGAACGCTGGATCGTTTCGCGTACGCGCGCTTCCAGCACCTCGGGCTCCACCGGAAAGGCGGGGCCGGCAAGCACCTTGGACGCGCGGACGCCATGGGCAACGAGCGCCTCGAAATCGTCCGTTTTGGGGCGGTTGACGAGGACATCCATCGCTTCGCGCGAGGCGCGCGACAGCCGGGGATTGCCGGTGGTCGACATGATCGAGGTGAGCGACAGGGTGCGATCGGGATAAGTGGCGGCGAAGACCTGCGCGATCATCCCGCCCATCGAGGCGCCGACAATATGCGCCTTTTCGATCCCCAGCGCGTCCAGCAGGCCGGCGGCGTCGGCTGCCATGTCGCCGATCGTATACGGTACACGCGGGCGCAGGCGTAGCAGGCGCTGGAGTACCAACATGCCGATGCGGGGCGGGCGGGCGTGATCGAGCTTGGTCGACAGGCCGACGTCGCGATTGTCATAGCGGACGACGTGAAAGCCGCGTTCGACCAGCGCCTCAACGAACGGGAGCGGCCAGAGCGTCAGCTGTGCGCCCAGGCCCATGATGAGGAGGATAGTGGGATCGGCGGGGTTGCCGAACGATTCATATTCCAGCTCCATGCCGTACGCGCGCGCCTTCATGGCCTCTCCCTCACCCTGTAATTATCGTGCCAGCCTCCACCGTAAGGGGCCACCGCGTCAAGGTGGTGCCGGGGCAGGGGCCACCGGCGCACGCGCCGCTCTCGATATCGAACAGCGCGCCGTGCCAGCTGCATGCGATGCGATCCGCAGCGACATAATCGTCGAGCTTCTGTGCGAGCGGCAGGCCCATGTGCGGACAGCGATCGACATAGCCGAACACCTGGTCGCCGCGGCGGACGGCGAAACCGTGGAAGCGGCCGGCGCGCATTTCGATGACGAAGCTGCGCGCGGCGCCGTCCGCGATCTGATCGAGCGGGCCGAGCGCGATGCCGGCCGGCGTGGCGGAAAGACGCTCGGTCAGGGCAGTTTCGCCTTGGGGAAATCGGCCCAGCAGGCGTCGTAATCGGGCTGGGCGTGCTCCAGCGCGAAGGCGGTGGGGCGATAGGGCCAGCAGCTTTCCAGCATGAACGCCATCGTGCCGCCGATCCGGTGCGGTTTCAGATCGGCGTTGGAGGCCGCGTCCCACGTCGCCTTGTCCGGCCCGTGCCCGCTCAGCAGATTGTGGAGCGACAGGCCGCCGGGTCGAAACCCTTCGGCCTTGGCGTCATAGGCGCCAGTGATGAGCCCCATCGCCTCGGACATGATATTGCGGTGAAACCATGGTGGGCGAAACGTGTCCTCCGCCACCATCCAGCGCGGCGGGAAGATCACGAAATCGGCATTGGCGCGGCCCGGTACGTCACTGGGCGAGGTCAGCACGGTGAAGATCGACGGATCGGGATGGTCGAAGCTGACGGTGTTGATGGCGTTGAAATGCGCCAGATCATAGCGCCACGGTGCGAGATTGCCGTGCCAGGCGACGACATCGAGCGGGGAGTGATGCAGTTCGGTGCGCCACAGGCTGCCCAGATATTTCTGGATCACCTCGATACGTTCGTCGCGATCCTCGAACCAGGCGTTCGGCGTCTCGAAATCGCGCGGATTGGCGAGGCCGTTGGCGCCGATCGGCCCGAGATCGGGGAGGCGGAACATCGCGCCGTGATTTTCCAGCGCATAGCCGCGCGCCGATCCATCCGGCAGCAGCGCGCGGAAGCGGACGCCGCGGGGAACCAGCGCGATCTGCCCAGGCGCGATGTCGATCCGGCCAAGCTCCGTCAGCAGCGCCAGCCGGCCTTCCTGCGGCACGAACAGCAATTCGCCGTCCGCGTCGACGAAGACGCGGTTCTCCATGTCGCGATCGGCGGCGTAGAGGTGGATCGCGACGCCTTCGAGATCGGCGGGATCGCGGTTGGCGAGCATCGTCGTCATGCCGTCGATCAGATCGACGCCAGTGTCACCGCCTACGGGATCCCAGCGAAGGCGATTGGGGGCGAGCGGTTCCTTGACCGTGCCCGGCGCGAACCGCACGGCGCTTTCGTAGCGGGTGAACGGCGGGTGCTCGGCCGAGGGGCGCAGGCGATAGAGCCACGAGCGGCGGTTCTCGTGGCGCGGCGCGGTGAAGGCGGTGCCGGAGAGCTGCTCGGCATAGAGGCCGAAGGGCGGCTTCTGCGGCGAGTTGCGGCCGATGGGGAGGGCGCCGGGCACCGCTTCGGTCGCGACATGATTGCCGAAGCCGGGGGTGTAGGCCGTGCTGTCCGCGGGGGTGGCAGTGTCGTTGGGCATCCTCACCTCGGGCGGGTTTTGTTTTGGGTAGTCAGGAGTGGCGCGAGTGGCTCGCCGGCGCGTCAGACGCGGCAAAGCCGCGCCTTGTGCGCCGGCTTTGCTGCGCTGACCGGTCGATGGCGGCGCCGGAGCGCCGCACCTCGATCGAGGCAGACGCCTCGATCATCGGTCAGGCATCGACCTTAATGACGCCCCGACGGATCTGGTCCAGCTCAATGCTTTCGAACAGCGCCTGGAAGTTGCCGTTGCCGAAGCCTTCGTTGCCCTTGCGCTGGATGATCTCGAAGAAGATTGGGCCGAACATGTTCTCGGTGAAGATCTGGAGCAGGATGCCCTCGTCATTCTCGACCGACCCGTCGATCAGGATGCGGTTCTTGCGGAGCCGCTCGAGATCCTCGCCGTGGCCGGGCACGCGCTTGTCGACCAGCTCGTAATAGGTCTCGATCGTGTCCTGCAGCTTGACGCCGCGGGCGCGCAGCCGCTCGACGGTGTCGTAAATGTCGTCGGTGGTCAGTGCGAGGTGCTGGATGCCTTCCCCCTGATATTCGCGGATGAACTCCTCGATCTGCGAATTGTCGTCCTGACTTTCGTTCAGCGGGATGCGGATCGCCTTGTCGGGCGCGATCATCGCCTGGCTGAACAGGCCGGTCGCCTTGCCCTTGATGTCGAAATACTTCTGCTCCTCGAAGTTGAAGAGCGTGCGGTAAAACTGGCTCCACACCTGCATCTGGCCGCGGCGGACATTGTGGGTGAGGTGATCGAGCAGGTCGAGCCCGACGTTGTTCTTCGCCTCCGCCTCGCGCCAGCCGTCGAACTCGGCCCAATTTTCATACAGGTCGATGCCGTCCTGAATGAAATAGAGGTACGATCCGCCGATCCCCATGATGACGGTATCGTCTTCCTCGGTCGGCTTGCCGCCGTTGGCGAGCGCCCATTCCAGCGCCTTCTTCGGATCGGCAACGCGGAACGCCATCGCGCTGGCAGAGGCGCCATGTTCGTTGCGGAACTGCTTCACCCGGCCCGCCTCGTCGCGGTTCAGCATCAGGTTGATGCGGCCCTGCTTGTAACGCGTGATGTTTTTCGTCGGGTGACGGTGCGTCGGCACGAAGCCCAGCTGCTCGAACTGCTTCGCCATCGCTTCGGGATCGGGCGAGGTAAATTCCACGAATTCAAAGCCGTTGAGGCCGAGTGGGTTGCCGGCAGACATTGGCGCATCCTCAATTGGTAACATTTGTGACTATGATCGCGGCTTGAGCGATCCGTGTCAAATGCTACCGGTTGCTTCATGACCAACCAGCTCGTGCTTGACCGGTTCCTCCCCTATCGGCTGTCGATCACCTCCAACCTGGTGAGTGACCGCATCGCCAAGGCCTATGAATCGCTGTTCGGCCTCACCATTCCCGAATGGCGGCTGGTGGCCGTGATCGCCGAGGTGGAAGCGATCACCCAGGCGGAAATTGGCGAGCGCACCCGAATGGACAAGGTGACGGTCAGCCGCGCGGCGATCGCGCTGGTCGAGCGCGGACTTCTCGCGCGCGCGCCCAATCCGGGAGACAAGAGGTCGCATCACCTGTCGCTGACGGATGAAGGGCGCGATCTTTACGCCAGCGTCGCGCCCAAGGCGCTGGAACTCGAGAGCAAGATATTCGCTCGGTTTACGCGTGCCGAGTTGGACCGGTTCGTGGCCATGCTGCGGCGGATCGATACGGCAGCGCTGGAGACCTGAGGTGGACGACGCGCCCCTGATTGCCGGCGTTGAGCTGGGCGGCACGAAATGCGTGCTGATCCTCGCGAAGGGCCCCGATGCAATCCTGGAGCGTGTCGAACTGCCGACGAGAAAGCCGGAGGAGACACTCGCCGCGATCGAGGGGGTGATCGACAGTTGGCGCGGCTTCCAGGCCTTGGGAATCGCCAGCTTCGGACCAATCTCCATCGATCGCCGTGCTGCCGATTACGGTCACATCACATCGACGCCGAAACCGGGCTGGCGCGGCACGGACGTCGCGCGGCGCCTTGGCAGTCGGTACGGCGTTCCCACCGGCTTCGACACGGATGTCGTCGGTGCGGCGCTCGGCGAGGCGCGCTGGGGCGCCGCCGCGGGGCTGAGCGACCTGGCCTATATCACGGTCGGCACCGGCGTTGGCGTCGGGCTCGTGGCGCATGGTCGCCCGGTGGATGGGCTGACGCATGGGGAACTCGGCCATGTTCGTCCGGTGCGCATGGCAGGGGACGAATGGACGGGGAGCTGCCCGTATCACGGCGCCTGCGTGGAGGGGCTGGCGGCAGGCCCGGCGATTGCCGCGCGGACGGGGATGGCGGGGGCGGATGTGCCGCCGGATCATCCGGTCTGGGCCACTGTGACGCATGCCTTGGCGCAATTGCTGCACACCATCACGCTCACGGGCGTTCCGCGCAGGATCGTGCTGGGCGGCGGGGTCATGATCGGCAATCAGTTCCTCTTTCCGCAGATCCGCGCGGCGTTGCGCCATTCACTCGGCGGCTACGTCGCCCTCCCGGAAGTTGAGGATGTCGACGCCTTTGTCGTCCCGCCGTCGCTCGGCAATAATGCCGGTCCGCTGGGCGCCATCGTCCTGGGCGAGCAGGCACTCGCTCGGACCTAGTTACATCGTACCTTTGCGCATTGTGATCGTGGCTTGTCCGAATGCATCGGCTGTGATCTGACGGCGAGAGTACGACCGGCGCCACCAAAACGGATTATCCCTTAAGAGACGCTGTGTTCGCTGCTCATTAACTCATTAATGCAATGTGTTGTTAGGGGCGGGAGGTCAGTCGCGTGATGACCGGTTCAACATCGATGCGCCTGCTGATCGTCGATGATGATCCCTCCGTGCAGGAGATCTATCGCCGCAGCTTCGAAACTGATGGCGGCACTACCGGCGCGCCCGCTGAGGCCTTCCGCGGATCGCGCACGGGAAAATGGCCCATCCCGGCGTTTGATTGCACGTTCCACGATCAGGGGCTTGATGCCATTCAGGCCGTCGAGGCTGCCCTGGGCGAAGGCCGGCCCTATCCGGTCGCCTTCATCGACGTTCGGATGCCACCAGGCATTGACGGGAAGGAGACGGCCCGCCGCATACGGACGATCGATCCCGACATCCATCTGGTCATTGTCACCGGCTATTCGGACGTATCCCCGGCGGAAATCATCGAAGTGGCGGGGCCTCCCGACAAGCTGTTCTATCTGGCGAAGCCCTTTGAAGCTGCGGAGGTGGTGCAGACCGCGATCGCGCTCGGCAAGCGCTGGGACGTCGATCGCGAGCTTGCCGACGTGCGGGCCGATCTCGCGCGGCACATTGCGCTTCTTGAGCAGCAGGCAGCCGCGCTGGCGGCCAATGAGCAGCGCGCGATCCATGTCGCCAGCCATGATGCGCTGACCGACGCGCCCAACCGGCTGGCGTTTCAACATGCCCTGAACGAGCGGGTGCGCCGACTCGGCCCGGTCGCGGTCGCCATGGTCGACCTGGATCGTTTCAAGCTGGTCAACGACACGCTGGGGCACCTGGCGGGCGACGAGATGATCCGAGCCGTGTGCGCCATTCTTCAGCAGGCCGTTCCGCAGAACGCACTGGTTGCGCGGCTGGGCGGGGATGAATTCGGCCTGCTGTTCGACACTGTCGCCCCGGAAGCCGCGCTGATGGCTTGCGAGCGGATCGTCGCGGCGTGCGATGTTTCATTGAGGGTGATGGGCGATCCGGTGCACGGCTCCGTTTCGGCCGGCGTCATGGTGTCGCATGAAACGGGTGTGCGCGACCCTGTTGACCTGATGCGCAGGGCGGATCTTGCGCTCAACGAGGCGAAACGAAGCGGGCGCAATGCGGCGCGGCTGTTTGACGAAAGCCTTGATGAAGGGATCCGGCTGCGCCGCCAGATCGAGAGCAACCTCAGTCAGGCGATCGCGCGCGACGAATTGAGCATGTTGTTCCAGCCGATCGTGGCGACCGACACGTTCGAGGTCGTCGGGTTCGAAGCCTTGTTGCGCTGGCATGCGGTTGCGGTTGGGCCGATCAGCCCGGCCGCCTTCATTCCGATCGCCGAGGAATCGAACCTGATTCACGAATTGGGGGACTGGGTGCTCGCCAGGTCGCTCGCTGTGCTGAAGGACTGGCCGGGGCAATATGTCTCGGTCAATTTCTCGCCACGTCAGTTTCGGCGGCACAATTTCGTCGGCTATGTCATGGAGCAGGTGCAGCGTGCCAATGTCGCGCCGTCGCGCCTTCAGATCGAGATCACCGAAACCGCCATCTTCGACGATGCGGAGCGTGCCGCCGACACCATGTACCGGCTGCGTCAGATGGGGTTTCGCATCGCGCTCGATGATTTCGGCACCGGCTATTCCAGCCTGTACAACATCCGCAAGTTCGCGCTCGACAGCCTGAAGATCGATCGCAGCTTCATCGATGGGATGATGCGCGAGCGAGAGTCGGTCGCCATCGTCCACTCGATCATCCATCTCGGGCAGGCGCTAGGGCTTGGCGTCATTGCGGAAGGCGTCGAGACCGATGGGCAAGTGGCGATGCTGCGCGCCGCGGGGGCCAGCCACCTCCAGGGCTATCTGTTTGCCGTGCCGATCACGGCGGAGCACGCGGCTGCACTTGCGAAGTCAGGCATCACAGGCGTGTACGCCGCCGTCCCTTCAACCGTCGCGGAAAGCGGAGCCACTGGTTGAGTTCGTACGCAAATCGACAAGACATGCGACGCAGTCAGTAAGCCGCCACCTGAAGGAACTAGGTCAGTTTAGGTCAGCCCGCGGTGGGTGCAAGTGCGACCAGGTACGTCCACACTCGGCATCAGGCGCGGGCCGCATTCCGGATTATCGGGGGCGACGCGCCAACAGCAACATGCCGCTCATGACCGTGACGGCACCAACGCCAGCGGCGCCAAGTAGAATGACGTTCGCATATTCCATCAACCATCCCCTCATATTCCGGCGAGCCGGCAATTATTATGCGGGGAAGTTGCCCTGACCTTGCTAATTACGCAAGCACGTATGTCGTAACCCGATCAATTTGGCTGATCGGGTACAAGTCGGACGTCAGGCTTCGGCAGACCGGCACGGCAGGATTAGCGTAACAGTCACAATCCCAAGCGCCTCGCCCCTGACGGACAAAAGGATTGACGGGACGAGGCGCCCGGCTGGAAGCCTGGGACCCAGCGATTGCCGGTCCGTCTCGCGCATGTCGCTGAGGATGGAGCATGACGCAAGCGGATCATTTCACACCCGCATCTACATGAGCGCCGCATCTGCGAGGGAGTTCGGGTGGATGCGGCGCTCACTAGCGGCGCGCTCTGATTAGAGCCGTAGAGCCGATATGCGACTATTCACCAGATTTCTCCCAAAAGCAAGATGAGTGCCAGCCGCCGTTCAGCCTCGTGAGGCAGGGACGTTCGCCAGTGAGCTCGATCAGCCGCTATCAGCGATCCGCTGCGCCTTGGCTTGCGCCCATCAGACGCCCGCTCGTCAGCATCGCGGCAACGAGCGGGTCGCCCGCGCGGGCAGGGGCGTTGCGAATGGCGGCTTCCTCATTGCCGATCGCCCGCCAGATCGCCTGCGCTACCTGGGTCGTGATCGTCCTCTGAATAGCGCTGACGTTGATTCCGGTCGCAGCGCCGATGACGGGACCGAGAACAGACTGGCTGTCGAACTGACGCAATCCGCGGCCTACCGCGGGCAGCATGGCATCGAGGATCCGATCTCCGATGGCTTGTTGAAGATAACCCGTTGCTGCCGTTGGCCCGCCGCGAACGATGCCTAGCGCGTCACTGAAGGTGAGGGACCGGATCGAGTCCAGGATCAGCGGGGCCGCACGGTCGGCCGCATCCGCGGCAATGCGATT
This sequence comes from Sphingomonas sp. ABOLG, assembly GCF_003950435.1. Classification (NCBI taxonomy): domain Bacteria; kingdom Pseudomonadati; phylum Pseudomonadota; class Alphaproteobacteria; order Sphingomonadales; family Sphingomonadaceae; genus Sphingomonas; species Sphingomonas sp. ABOLG. The sequence continues at coordinate 208,167 of NZ_QQWW01000004.1, read as the reverse complement.
GATCGCGAGTGTGATTTCACGCTGTACTGGCGCCGAGCGGAGCAGCGCCCCCAGCACAGCGCCGGATCGATCGCCTTCCACGCCCGGGATCGTTAGCCGGGCCGCAGGATCGTTGAGAAAGCCAGTGTCCGATACAAGACGGGTCAGCGCACGCTCGCTCGAAATTGTCAGCAGCCGTCGCAATGCCTCCGTCATGTCGCCCGACATGGCTGTCGTGGCACAGCCTGCCACCATCAGCCCCGGTAGCGCGATCCCCGCGCCGATCAGCAATGCGCGCCGCGTGAAATGGGTCATCCGTCACTCCCAACCTTGAAGCGCATCGCGATTGGGGATGGCTTTCGGAACGCCCGCTGAACGGCGCTGGCGCTGATCGGGAGATGAGCGGCTACAATCTACTTCGGCAGAAACGCACCCGGATCATTCACTGCGGCAGTGATCAAGGCTTCTGAGCGACCGGCAGCATCCGTACCGAGTGCCGATGAGTAAAAAGGGGGCGGCCGCGGCGCCGAAGTTTCCGCCAGGGAAACACCGACAGCGCGGCCGCCTTGTTACGATTGAACGATTATGACTTCGGAAGCTGGATTGTCGGTCCCAAGGCCGTGAGCACCTGGTTGGCGTTGAAGCTTCCCTTGCCCGTCGCTGGCCCGCGCTGCATCAGGATATCGGCCTGCGCCTCGTATTTGGTGACTGTGCTGACATCGACGGTATCTGCCCAGAACGGATCGCCCGTCCACGGATTCCAGCTGCGCCACCCGGCCGGTCCGTAATACCGCCATGCCGGGCGCCACCAGCCATAGGGCCCGGTGAACAGCGGGTCCGGTGTCAATTGCGTCTCGACGTCACTTTCATTGACGTTGGTGAGGATCTTGAAGCTCTGATAGCCATTCTGCGCGGTCAGCTGCGCCGCCCGATAGAGTAGGTAATCGTCCACCGTCTTGCGCGAGGTGTAATCGTTGCCGACGAACGTGACGCGGTAACGATCAGGCGCAAGTTGCGTGTCGGAATAGCCGCCGCTGACCTTACCGGAGCCTATCGGTTGATACGGCGTTGGCGTGGTCGCGCATCCTGCGAGTCCCCCAACGGAGATCGCCAGAGCGGCTGCGATGGTGGTTTTTCTGAAGGTCGTGGGCACGGACACGTCTCCTTTCTTATGTTTTCGGAACACAGATCGCGGTTGGCGCTACGGTGAGGTCATGAACGTGCTCCTCAATGGGCCATGAACAGACTGACATTGCTGTTGGTGGAGAGGGCCTGGGTCACACCGCCGAAAATCCGCTCCTGCAGCCGCGCGTGGCCGTAGGCGCCCATGACGATGTATGATGCGTCGGCCAGTGCCGCGGCCTCGGCGAGCACCTCGCTGGTGATCCGGTCGGATCGGGCCACTTCGCGGATATCCGACCTGATCTCGTAATAGCCGAGGTATTCGGCGGCATCCGTGGGCGGAAGTCCATGGGGCTTCGCTTCCTCAATATGCACGATCGTCACGTTCTCAGCCCGCGACAGGAGCGGGACGGCCGCGCACAATGCGCGCGCCGCTTCCGCAGAACCATTCCACGCCACCATCGCATTGCCGTGAGCGTCGAAACGCGTGCCGCCAGGAGCGATCGCGAGGACCGGCGTGTTGCTTTGCGTGGCGAGCCGCGCTGGCGGCGGCGGCCGATCGCCAAGCTCGTCCTTCTGCGGAATGCTCACGATGGTCAGGTCGACCAGCGCAATGCGATCCAGCGCGCTGCTGCGTGGATAGCGGGTGCCGGTGATCCACGTGCGCAGCGCGTCCGCGCGTTGCAGCTTGGCGTCGATCTCCTGCTTGTTCTTCGCCTCCCGCTCCCGCATGTCCTCGAGCAGATCGAACATCGGATAGACCCCACCAAAGGGATCCATCGCCACGAACGTATCCGGCGTGATCATCTGCAAGCAATGAAGATGGGCGTTGAAGGCGCCGGCGAGATTGAGCGCAGCTTCGACCCGATCGATCGTGCCGCTATCCTCATTCGCATAAAGCAGAATCGACCGCATCCTCTTCCCCGCGCCTTTGTGGGTGCCTGGATGAAGAAACTGGGCCTTTCTGCACCTGAACGGTATACGTAACGGTGCGTAAGGATGATCTAATCGAAGTCTTTAGAGCTGAACGTCACGCCATTCTGGTGATGACGGCACGGAACCGGCGCAGGGCAAAGACGAAGAATACAGCGCCAATTGCAGCAAGCGCGATCATCTGCGGCCAGACGGCATCAATGCCAGCGCCGCGAAACAGGATCGCCTGACCCAGGCTGATGAAGTGCGTGGTCGGCGCCGCGAGCATCACGTTCTGAACAATTTCCGGCATGCTTTCCCGCGGCGTGATCCCGCCCGAGAGCATTTGCAGCGGCAGGAGGACAAGTACCGCAAGCATCCCGAACTGGGGCATGTTGCGCGCAACCGTCGCCATGAAGATCCCGATCGACGTGGTGGCGAACATCGCGAGCGTTGCGCCGGCGAAGAACAACGGCAGCGATCCCGCGATGGGGACATGCAGCAATCCGCGCACGACCAACTGCGTCGACAGGAAGGATGCCACCAGGACGACCAGGCTCATCGACCACACCTTGCTCGCCATGATCTCGAACGGGGTCACGGGCATGACGAGGAGGTGCTCGATCGTGCCGTGCTCGCGCTCGCGGATCAGCGCCGCGCCGGTCAGGATGATGGCCAGCAAGGTGATCTGGTCGATCACCTGGACGAGGGCGCCGAACCAGATGGCGCTGAGCGTAGGATTGTAGCGCGCACGCACCTCCAGATCGACCGGCAGCGCGCTTTTGCCCTGTTGGCGGGCGACGAAGCTGTTCACCTCACCCAGCGCGATCTGCTGGATATAGCTGCTGCCGGTGAAGGCCTGAGTCATCCGCGTGGCGTCGGTGTTCAGTTGCAGTTCCGCCGCGCGGCCGCGCAGCACGTCACGCTGGAAGTTGGTGGGAATGCGCAGCACGAACGTATAGCGTCCCGTGTCCAGACCGGGATCGATCTGGGCGCTATTGATGAGCATCGGCGGGGCGAACTGCGGGGGATAGAAGGCATCGATGATCCGCCGCGACAGCGGGGAGCGATCCTCATCGACAATCGCGATCGACGCCATGTGGAGCGTTTCCGGCATCGCCTTGGCCGAGGTGTAGATCACCCCGGTGAAGGTGAAGGCAATCAGCAGAAGCATCACGGGATCGCGCCACAGGCTCCACAGCTCCTTCATGCCGAGCCGGTATATGTTGGAGAGCGTGCGCATCGCCTCAGCGCTCCTGCTTGTGGAGCAACAGGATCGATGCTCCGGTGATGATCGGCCACGCAAGGAGCAATGGCCATAGCGACGACCACAGGTCCTCGAAGCCCAGCCCTTTGTTGAACACGCCGCGGGTGATCGTGATCATGTGCGACGAGGGGTAGATTTCGCCAAAGATCCGCGCGCCGCCCTGCAACGAGGTCACGGGATCGATCATGCCGCCATAGGTCAGCGTCGGGATCAGCGTGCCGATCATGGCAAGGAACAGCGCGGCGATCTGGCTGCGGGTGACGGAGGAGGCGAGGAGACCGATGCCGGTGGAGACGAAGGAGAAAAGCAATGCGCCAACCGTGAGGGCCAGTAAGTTGCCGGTGATCGGAACGCCGAACACCCAGCGGCCCATGATCACCATGATCGCGAAGTTGATCATCGCCAGCGCGACATAGGGAAGCTGTTTGCCTAGCAGGAATTCGCTCGGCGTCACCGGCGTCACGTAGAAATTGATGATCGATCCGGTTTCCTTTTCCCGGACGACGGCCATCGCCGCCAGCATGGCGGGCAGCATCAGCAGCAGAAGGGGAATGACGCTTGGCACCATCGCCGGCAGGCTGCGCACGTCGGGGTTGTAGCGGTAGCGGTTCTGCACCGTGACCGATCCGTCCGCGCCCGCGCGCGCCGCACCGGTCAGGCCCGCGTCGCGCATTTCTGTCGCCAGCCAGCGTTGATGCAGGCCCTGGATGTAGCCGCGGATCGTCTCTGCGCGCAGCGGCATCGAACCGTCGAACCATGCGGCGACGGGTTGCGGCGTTCCCCGCCGCAAATCACGTCCGAATCCCGGCGGGATCTCGATGGCCAGCGAAATGTCGCCACTGCGCATCCGTCGGTCCATGTCATCGTAGCTGGTGATCGGCGGGCGCTGGATGAAATAAGTCGAGCTTGCGATTTCCTGCTCATATTGGCGGCTGGTGGTGGTCTGGTCCCGGTCGAGAACGGCATAGCGGATGTTGTCGACGTCCAGGCTGATCCCGAACCCGATCACCAGAAGGAGGATCACCGAACCGGCGAGCGCCAGCGCCCCGCGCACTGGGTCACGCTGAAGCTCCAGCGTCTCGCGCCAAAGATAGCTGTACATCCGTCGCGGGCTAAAGCGGCGCATCGACGATGCGGCCTCCGGCTCCGTTGGTGTGGGCATCTGGATGGGGGCGTCTGCCGTCGCCTCATCGCTGGCCTCCTCCAGATAGGAGATGAACGCTTCTTCCAGCGTCGCGGCGCTGCGCTTCTCGATCAGTCGTTCCGGCGTGTCGCTGTCGAGCACCTTGCCGGCATCCATCATCGAAATGCGGTCGCAGCGCTCGGCCTCGTTCATGAAGTGCGTCGAGATGAAAATCGTCACCTGGTCGCGGCGGGACAGGTCGATCAGCAGCCGCCAGAACGTGTCCCGCGCGATCGGGTCCACCCCCGACGTGGGTTCGTCCAGGATCAGGATTTCGGGGCGATGGACCATCGCGACGGCGAGCGAAAGGCGCTGCCGCGCACCAAGGGGCAGGGCCGGCGGCAAGTCCTCCGCCGCATTGTCGAGGCCAAACCGCCGGATCATCTCGGCGACGCGTTCCGCGATCTCCGCCGGCGGCACCGCAAACAGATGCGCATGAAGTTCCAGGTTCTGGCGCACCGTCAGCTCGCTGTAGAGCGAGAAGGCCTGGCTCATATAGCCGACCCGGCGCCGGACGTTGATGTCCTTGGGATCGATCGGCTTGCCGAACAGCTTCGCCTCGCCCTCGCTCGGCTCGAGCAGGCCGGTTAGCATCTTCATGGTCGTCGATTTGCCGCAGCCGTTCGATCCCAGGAACCCGAAGATCTCGCCGCGACCGATGCGAAAGCTGACGTGGTCCACCGCGACGAAATCGCCGAAGCGCATCGTGAGATCGTTCGCCTCGATCGCGACGCTCTGCTCATTGAACTGCTGCTGCGGCTTCGTGACCGGCGTGTGATCACGCTTCTTCTCGTCGGGCAGCAGCGCGATAAAGGCTTCGTCCAGTCCCGGCGACGATGTCTGCGCCATCAGCTCGCCCGGCGTGTCCGTCGCCAGTACGCGGCCGTCGTCCATGGCGATTAGCCAGTCGAACCGTTCCGCCTCGTCCATATAGGCGGTCGCGACGACCACGCTCATGCCCGGGTTCTGTTCGCGGATCTCGCCGATGAGAATCCAGAAGTTCGCACGTGCCAGCGGGTCGACGCCGGTGGTCGGCTCGTCGAGGATCAGCAGGCTCGGCTCGTGGATCAGCGCACAGCACAGGCCCAGCTTTTGCTTCATTCCACCGGAAAGCTTGCCTGCGGGACGCGAGAGAAAGTTCTCGAGCCCGGTGCTTCGGGTCAGTTGATGGATGCGCTGGCGCCGTTCTTCCGGGGGCTGCCCGAACAGCCGCGCGAAGAACTGCAGATTCTCCTCGACCGAGAGGGTAGGGTAGAGGTTCTTGCCGAGACCCTGCGGCATATAGGCGATCCGCGGGCAGACCAGGTCGCGGTGCGCCTTGTCACTCATGTCGCCGCCAAGAACCTCGACCTTGCCCTCCTGAATGGCACGTGCGCCCGCTATCAGCGAGAACAGGCTGGACTTGCCGACGCCGTCCGGACCGATGAGGCCGACCATCTGCCTTGCCGGGAGAATGAGGTCGAGATTGTCGAGCGCGACCGTCCGGCCGTAGCGCAAGGTCACGTTTGACAGTCGCGCGACATGATCGTCGGCGGTGGTTGACGCCTGGGGGGAGGCGCCCGGCGCCAGCATTGCTAATCCCTCACGACACGGGACAGGCTGGCCGGCCACGGCACGCCGGGATCGATCCTGACATAGGCTACGCCGGGGACCCCCGTTTTCACCAGGTTGACGTGGCGACGCAGAAGATCGGGATCGATGCGCGCTTTCACCCTGAACATCAGCTTCTCGCGCTCGCTGGATGTCTCCACGGTTTTGGGGGTGAATTGTGCGACGTCCGCGACAAAGCTGATCCGTGCCGGAACGTAGCGATCCGGCAGCGCGTCGAGAACGATGCGCGCCTCGTCACCCAGCGCGACCCGACCAGCGACCGTTTCGGGCAGGAAGAACACCATCGACACGTCCGATGGATCGATCATCGTCAGCACGCGGCCGCCAGCGGCCACCACTTCGCCGGGCTGCGCAATGCGGTACTGGATCCGGCCCGCGCGGGGCGCGCGCAGCACGCTGTCGTTGATGTCAGCCATGATCCGGTCGATCGTGGCGCGCGTCGCCTCGACGTTCGTGCCGGCCCCAACCACCTGGCTGCGGGCCGCGCGGATCGCAGAATCCACCGCGGCGACCTGCGCCTGAGCGGCGGCTACGGCTGCCGACGCGCCCTCGACCGCCGCCTGGTCATTGTCCCGCTCCTGCACCGGCGTCGCACCTTCCTTCGCGAGCGTGGAGGATCGTCCCAGTCGCTTGCGGGCAACGTTCAGTTCCGCCTCCCGCTGGCGAACGGTCGCCTGGGCAAAGGCCTTGTCGCTTTGCCGCTGCAGCACCTGCGCTTCGGTGATCTGGATGGCGTTCGTCGCCTCGGCAAGTTGCGCTCGCGCCTGCGCCAGTTGCGCCTGCAAGGCGTCCGTATCCATCGTGGCGACGATCTGTCCCTGACGCACGAACTGCCCCTCGCTGACGGTGATGTCGCGCAAGCGAGCCGGCATCTTGGCGGCAATGTCGATCTCGACCGCTTCGATCCGGCCGTTGCCGCTGACGATGCCGGCGGGGAGGCCCGATGGACGCATGGCTAGCCACAGCAGCACCCCGACGCCGACGATGGCCAGCGCGATCAGCCCGCGCGAAATCCAGCGGTTGTCCCGCAATTTGCTCATGGTGCCGGCGTCCTCCCCGTGGCGACAGCGTCTGAATCGAACACGGGCTGCGCGGCGAAACCGCCGCCGAGCGCGGCGTAGAGCGCAACTCCACTCGCCACCTCGGCACGACGTAGCTGCACCAGCAATTGCTGTGTGTCGAACAGGTCGCGCTGTGCATCGAGCACTTCAAGATAGGCTGAACGGCCATTATCGAAGCGCAAGGTCGCCAGCCGCGCACGCTCGGTCAGGGCGTCCAGCACACCGCGCGTCGTCTCGATCTGCAACGACAGCTGTCGCCGCCGCGCGAGCGCATCGGCAACATCGCGGAACGCGATCTGGATCGCGCGCTCATATTCGGCCACCGCCAAGATCTTTCTGGCCTCCGCCACGTCAAGGTTGGCCCGCAATCGGCCCGCATTGAAGATCGGCAGCGTCAGCGATGGCGCGAAGCTCCAGACCCCCGTCGGCGAACTGAACAGGTCGCCAAGGCTGGTGCTGGCGATCCCTCCTCCCGCGGTAAGCGTGATGTTAGGGAAGAACGCGGCGCGCGCAGCGCCGATGTTCGCATTGGCCGCCAGCAACTGACGCTCCGCCGCTACGATGTCCGGCCGGTTGGTGAGCAGATCGGACGGCAGCCCCGGCGGCAGCTGAAGATAGGTGGTGATCTGCGCGAAGCGCCGATCCGATGCGGTCAATGTCACCGGCTGGCCAACGAGAAGCGCGAGCGCGTTGCGATTGACCTCCTGATCCTGCTCGAGAGCCTGAAGCGCGGCGCGCGCCTGACCCAGCAACGCCTGCGCCTGTGTCATGTCGAGCTTGCTTCCCGATCCCACCTCGTAGCGTCGCCGGACGATCCGCAGCGACTCCTCGCGCGTGGAGATCGTACGGCGGGCGAGATCGGCGCGTTCCTGATACTCCCGTTCGAGCAGATAGCCGTTTGCAACCTGCGCGATCAGTTGCGTGGCAACCCCGCGGCGCGCCTCTTCCGTCGCGAGATACTGCCAGCGCGCGGCATCGCGCAGATTGCGCAGCCGGCCCCAAAAATCGATCTCCCACGCCGCATTCGCCTGAACGCCGATGGAGCGAACGTCGACCGGCGTCGCTGCGCTGCCTAGCAGGTTGTACAGCGTCCGGCCCCGCGTGGCGGCGACAGCACCATCGATCTGCGGGTAGAGCGCTGCGCCCTGGATCCGCCATGCGCCCCGAGCCTCCAGAACGCGGGCAGCCGCCACGCGAATGTCGCGATTGTTGGCCAGGGCGAGTGCGATCAGGCGTTGCAGTTCCGGATCGCGAAAGAAGGCTTGCCAGCCGATCGCCGCGATGGTCGCACCGCCGGGGTTCGTCCCCGGGAAGCGCGGCGGCACTGGCGCGGCCGGGCGAACATGTTTCGGCGCAAAGGAGCAGCCGCCAAGAGTGAACAGGATGAGCGCGATCGGCACGATCCGCGACCGCGTCTTCGTCCGAGCGGTCGTGCCACAGATCATCATTCCTGTTGCACCTGATGCGATCCCTTGGCTCGAGATGGCGCAGCGCCGCTCGCGCTCGTGCGCGACATTGCGTCTTTGGTTGGGCGCCCGGGGCGCATCCCCGATGGCCGGGCACGACCGGCGTGCGCGTCTGACGGGTGTCACCGACCCGCCCTGATCCGCCAATCAGGGGTTTTGCCTATATCGTTGGAAACAACTTGCCCGTCACTCTGCCCCGGTCACGACGGCGGTATGCTGGGCAATGAGCGGAAGAGGATCCGCTCCATCCTAGTGCGCTACCGGTAACCAACAATCGAGATTGTCTTCGAATGTACCAAAATTTATGTTAAGCAAAGAGTTGCCGCGCGCTGGGGAAATGGTGCGGCACTAGGAGAGCCGATGCAGTCCATACGTGGGGCTTCATTGCGCGCGGGGCTTACTGGCTGCGGCATCGCCGTGGGGGTGGTCGGGCTGGCTGCATTGGTGCAACATGCACTCAATAAAGGGCCGCCCCCAGCGGCCCCATTTCTTCTGTTCTTCTTCGCAATTTCCGTCACCGGCATGCTGGCGGGGCCGTTCTGGGCCGGTGTGGCGGCTGCGCTCTCCGCCGCGGTGACCTCATGGATAGGATGGTTGCCGAGTACGGATGAGCTGCGGCTTCTGCTGCTGTTCGGTCTGTCGTCCGGTAGCGTCGTTGCCCTGTCCTACCTTCATTCCGCCCGCGCGGCGCGCGAACGCACGGCGGCGCATGAGCTGAACCTGCTGATCGAGGGAGCGACCGGTTACGCCATTTATATGTATGATGCGGCCGGTCGTGTTTCGGTGTGGAACGAAGGAGCGCGCCGGTTGATGGGCTGGAACGCCGACGAGGTCATCGGCAAGCATTGCTCCATCTTCTACACGCAGATGGCAGTGGCCGAGGGGGTGCCGGATCATCACCTTCGTACTGCGGCTGTGAAGGGGGCGGTCAGGGGCGAGGATTGGCATGTCCGAAAGGATGGATCGCGGTTCCTAGCATCGTTCAACCTCAAGGCGTTCTATGATCAATCGGGAACGTTGCGCGGCTATGGAAAGCTGATCCGCGACATCACGCAGCAGCGCGCCGAGCAGTTCAGGGCTGCGGCCAGCGAGAACCATTATCGCTCGATCCTGGCGACCGTGCCGGACGCAATGGTGGTGACAAATCGCGCTGGCAACATCCTGTCCTTCAGCGCGGCGGCAGAACGCCTCTTCGGGCTGTCCGAAAGCGAAGTCGTGGGCACGAGCTTCCAGCGGCTGATCGCGTCGTCCGACCCGCAGGGAAGAGTGGGGGATCTCGAATATTACCTCGCCGCAACGCGCAACAGTAGCGATGGCGTGGGCTCAACCTTGCTCGGGCGAAAAGGCGATGGGTCGACCTTTCCGTTGCAGCTGGCGGTCGGCCAGGCCGTGACCGAAGGGAAGCCGATCTTCACCGCGTTCATCCGCGATCTGACCGAGCACCGTCGCACGCAGGAACGGCTGGAGGAACTGCGCGCCAGCCTCGTTCATGCCGCACGGGGGAGCGCGATGGGCACAATGGCCTCCACCTTACGGCATGAATTGAACCAGCCGATTACGGCGGTCGTCAATTACATGCGCGGCATCCGAAACCTTCTGCGGGAGGGAAATGAGGAGGACCGTGACATGATCGACGACGCACTGGCGGAGGCGATGCGCGAAGGTCTGCGGGCGGGTGATATCCTGCGGCACCTCCATGACTTCGAAAGCCGCGGCGAGATGGAGTTGACGGTGGAGGATCTGCCGCAACTGATCGAAGAGGCGGCACAACTGGCGCTGATCGGTGCGCGTGAACGCGGGATCTGGGTCACCTTCGACATCGACGCCAATGCATCGCCCGTCCTGGTGGACCGCATTCAGATCCAGCAGGTGCTGATCAACCTGATCCGGAACGCGATCGAGGCGATGGCGGAATCGCCAGAGCGCCACCTGTCGGTGTCGACGCGGGTCGAGGACGACGGATGCGTGAAAGCCACCGTTGCCGACACCGGATCGGGCATTGCCCCGCAGGTTGCGGCGACGCTGTTTCGTGCGTTCAACAGTACGAAGGCCGGCGGCATGGGACTGGGGCTGTCGATTTGCCGGACGATCGTGGAGGCGAGTGGCGGCAGGATCTGGGCCGAGCCGCGCGAGGGCGGGGGTACGGCGTTTCACTTTACCATGGTTCAGGCCGATCGGGAGTTGGCAGAATGAACGACAAACGCTTGGTGCACATCATCGATGACGAGGCGGCGGTCCGGCGATCGGCCAGCTTCATGCTCAAGACGCTCGGCTTCGCCACGCGAACGTGGGAGGGCGGGACTGCCTTTCTGAAGGAGGTGCGGCATGCGGAAAACGGCTGCATCCTCCTCGACGTCCGCATGCCGGACATCGACGGGCTGGCGGTGCAACAGCAATTGATCGAACGCGGCATCGCCATGCCGGTGATCGTGCTGACCGGTCACGGGGACATCACCATCGCGGTCAAAGCGATGAAGGCGGGCGCCGTCGATTTCATCGAAAAGCCATTTGATGGCGACGTGCTGCTTGCCGCGCTGGAGCATGCGTTCGAGCGGCTGGAGAAATCGGCAGACGCGCTGACCCGGGCGGCCAACGCTGACCTCGCACTGGGTGCCCTGTCGCCGCGCGAGCGGGAAGTGCTGGCGGAGCTTGCCGAGGGGTTTCCCAACAAGACAATCGCTTACGACCTCGGAATCTCGGTGCGCACGGTGGAGGTGCATCGCGCGAACGTGATGACCAAGCTGAAGGCGCGCAGCCTGTCCGACGCGCTGCGGATCGCATTTGCCGCCGGCCTGGGTAGCCCGCGGACCTAATACCGGCGCGGTTCCGCTGGGCGTCACGGGCCCCTGAAGCGCACCAACGGTCGTGCGCCATCGTCCCGCGCGCCCATCCCAGATTGGGGCTTTCGCGAGCTTAGGTACTCTTCCCAATATTCCGAAAAACGCGGCGTCCCTAGCTGTTGATCGGCAGCAATAAAGACTGAAGTCTGCGGAGCGTATCGCGGCACGTCAGGATACGGATCACCTCCTTGCACGTGTGCACGTCGCTTCTCGAGGCCCGGTTGCCTTGCAGCCCACCTGCCCGTGCGTGAAAGCGGCTCCCCCCGGCCGCCGGCGCAGCGTCTGCATCGCCACCGGTGCACGGGCAGGTGATTTTTTCCGGCGCCCGGACCACGTGGTCCTGAACGCCGCCTTCACGATTTTCACGGCCGGAGGTCGGGACGATGAGCACGCAAGCGGATCTGCCAGCGAAGACGCGGTCGAGCGGCGAGGCGCCACTGGGTTGGCTGCGCAGCGAGATCGACCGATTGTTCGAGAATTTCTCCTCGCCCGCACGCAGTGCGTTCGGATCACGCCTTGGCAGCCTCGCTGCGCTCGACGGCATGTTCAGCCTGCCGGCGTTGGAGATGGCGGAGAAGGACAAGGAATATCGACTCTCGGCCGAGATCCCCGGCATGTCGGAGGACCAGATTGACGTCAGCGTCGCCGACGGAATCCTGACGATATCGGGAGAGAAGCGCGATGAGGAGGATCGCAAGGACGGCGACTACATGCTGCGCGAGCGCCGCTATGGATCGTTCGTCCGCAAGATCAATCTTCCCAAGGACGTCGATCCAAATGCGGTGAGCGCGCATGTCGACAAAGGCGTGCTGATCATCACCTTGCCCAAGGACGAAAAGGCCGGCGAGCAGAAGCGCCGTATCCCGATCTCGTCACAGAAATGAGGCTGCGACGCCCGCGCCTGGCCGAAGAAGCCGGGCGTCGCTGGCACCGGCAAAGCAGAGGAGAGTGCATGTGGCTGATCTGATTGTTGTCGGCTTTGACGATCCGCATGAGGCTGATCGCGTCCTCACCCAGTTGCAGCGGATGCAGCGGGAATATCTGATCGATCTGGAGGATGCGGTCGTCGCCATTCGGCAGCCGGACGGGAAGGTGCGGCTGAAGCAGAGCTACAACATGGTTGGCACCGGTGCTGCCTCCGTCGGGCTTTCCGGCGCCTTGTGGGGCACATTGGTGGGATTGCTGTTCCTGAACCCCCTGGCCGGGATGGCGGTGGGGGCGGCGGTCGGCGCCGGTGCGGGCGCGCTTTCCGGATCGCTGATGGATTATGGCATCGACGACAATTTCATCCGTGAGCTTTCCGATACGCTGAAGCCGGACACCTCGGCGATCTTCGTGCTGGTGCGCAAGGTTCAGGCGGAAAAGGTGCTGAGCGAATTGTCTGATGTGCGCGGCCGCGTGCTGCGCTCTTCCTTGTCGCCCGATCAGGAAAAGCGGCTGCAGGAGGCGTTGATGCAGGTGTCGAAGGACCAGGCGAACGCCGGCAGCGCGGCGGCCAATTGACCGGGTGGGAAGCGGCCTGTCTGCGGCGCAAATTGGCCTCACCGGCAGCATGGGCGGCCTGGTCGCGGCCGATGGGCGCGCCGCTGTGGCCAGATCGCCCATCGTCGGACGCGAAGGGTTGAAGAAGCAAGCGATCTGAAGTGAACTGGACCGCGGTTCGACCGCGACCATCCGGTTCCGGATCACACGACAGGCAAAGGAAGATCAAACATGAAGCCAGGCTTGTTTCTTGCCCCCTTGCTGCTGCTGGTTGCAGGATGTGACGGCACGACGGTCACGCAGGAAGCCGAACAGATCAACGTGGGCAATTACGCCAAGGAAGTGCTGGCGCTGCCCGAAGGCGATCTGCACATCGTCCTGTTCCGGGCGATCCAGGACGCAGGGGTGCCGTGTCAGGGGGTGGTCAGTGCGGAGCAGGTCGGGACCAATCCGAACCGACCGCAGTGGCGCGCGAAATGCACTGATGGCAGCTATAACCTGGTGACCGTGGATCCGAACGGCACCGCGCTGGTGATCAGCCCCAAGTCGCCCTGACCTTGGCCAACCAGGCCGGCGGGACAGGGGCAGGGCCCGGCTTCCGCGCCGGACGATGAAGGGAATGGATCATGTCGCAGGTCGTGTTCCGCGCCGACCCCTCGCACGTCGTGTTGCGGCCGTTCACCCCGGCCGACAATCCGTTTCCCAGTCGCGACGTTCCGCAGCAGCGCACGGCATTGGTGGTCGACCGTGTCAGCGCGCTGCCGCCCGCGACGGTCAAGCTTGAGCTGAACAAGCTGAAGGCGCAGCTGGCGAAGCGGCATTCTCAGGTGGACATGCTGCTGGAGCGGCGGTTCTATGCGGCGATTTCCCCGTCGGGTAGCGATCATACGCTGAGCGATGAACAGGTGCAGCTGATCGGCGGGTACCTGCTGGAGGAATATGCCGTCGAGGCGGCGGCGCTGTTCAATCCCAGCATCACCATCCACCCCGACCAGACCGACCTGCCGGCCAAGTCGATCCGCGTGCTGCTGACGCTCCGCGCGGTCGGCGAGGGGCATGTATCCTCCATCGTGTTCCGTGTCGGCACCGTCGGCCCGGGCGGCAAGGTCTGGTTCGAGGCCCCGGCCGAGCAGCTGGTGTCGGCCAAGTCGAGCCCGATCCCCGGGGGTGGGCGCGACGATCCGGCGATCCGGTTCGAGTGCGGGCCAGACCCTGACCTCTCGCGCTTCGTCCTGTTTCCCGTCGCCCCCGGGCACCGCCGGGGGCTGGAGGATCTCCGACTGACGCGCTTCATCGAGGACGATGGCAGCGTCGTTTATTATGGCACCTATACCGGCGTGGCGCCGGACGCGATCCGGCAGGAATTGATGCGCACGGTCGATTTTCGCACCTTCGATCTTGTGCCGCTGGAGGGCCGCTATGCGCACACCAAGGGCATGGCGCTCTTTCCCCGGCGGGTAGGCGGCTATTTTGCCATGCTGGGCCGGCAGGACCATGAGAATATCTGGCTGTTGACCTCCAACGACCTGTACCGATGGAACCGCGGCGAGGTGATCATCAAGCCGCGCTGGCCGTGGGAGTTCATCCAGATCGGCGTGTGCGGGCCACCGATCGAGATCGATGAGGGATGGCTGGTCATCACCCATGGGGTGGGCACGATCCGCAGCTACAGCCTGGGCGCCTGCCTGCTCGACAAGGACGATCCCAGCAAGGTGCTGGCGCGAACCGAGGAACCGATCCTGACGCCGATGGAGGGCGAGCGCGACGGCTATGTCCCGAACGTCATCTACAGCTGCGGGGCGCTGGTCCACGACGGCTGGCTGATCCTGCCGCATGGCGTGGCGGACACTTATGCCACGGTGACGACGATGAAGGTCGCGGACCTGCTCGCCCGGATGCGCTGACCGGCCACGTGTTATTGCGGATGTCGGTTGCCGGCAGGGTGAGCCAGCATGTGGCAATGACCGACATGATCGATGGTGTGGCGCGCGACCAGGCGAGCCAGCCTGCAAGGCTGGTCGTCGCGCTGGATGAACTGCGCGCGACCGACGTGCCGCTGGTGGGCGGCAAAAATGCATCGCTGGGCGAGATGCTGCACGAGCTGAAAAGCCAGGGCATCCGCGTGCCCGACGGTTTTGCGACGACGGCCGACGCCTATCGCTATCTCCTGTCCGCGGCGGACCTCGGTGGCCAGATTGCGGAGGCGATCGGGGCGATGCGCGGCGGGCGCGCCACGCTGGCCGATACGGGCGAAGCGATCCGGATGCATTTGCTGGAAGCGGACCTGCCGGGGCCGCTCGCCGATGCGATCGTCGGCGCCTATCGCGACCTGGGTCGCCGCCACGGGATCGCGCGGCCATCGGTGGCGGTGCGTTCAAGCGCGACGGCCGAGGACCTGCCCGATGCAAGCTTTGCCGGGCAGCAGGAGACATTCCTGAACGTGCGCGGCGAGCGGGCGCTGCTGGAGGCGTGCCGGCGCTGCTACGCCTCGTTGTTCACCAATCGCGCGATCAGTTATCGTGAGGCCAAAGGCTTCGACCACCAGTCCGTCGCCTTGTCGATCGGCGTCCAGTTGATGGTGCGATCCGACCTTGCAGGATCGGGCGTGATGTTCACCCTCGACCCCGAGACCGGCTTTCCCAATGTGGCGGTGGTCAGCGCTGCCTGGGGACTTGGCGAAACGGTGGTGCAGGGGAGTGTCGATCCCGACATCTTCACCGTGTTCAAGCCGCTGGCGAACGATTCCCGTTTCGTCCCGATTGTCGAGCACAAGCTGGGCGCGAAGGCGCAGAAGATGATTTTCCACCAGGGCGGCAGCGCGCGCACCAAGACGGTGGATACATCGCGGACCGAGCGGGCGACCTTCGTCCTGAGCGATGCCGAGGTGCTGCAGCTGACCCGCTGGGCCGTGCTGATCAAGCAGCATTACGGCCGACCGATGGACATCGAATGGGCCAAGGACGGCGAGACCCAGGAACTGTTCATCGTCCAGGCTCGCCCGGAAACGGTGCAATCCGCGCGGCGGGGCGAGGTGGTGCGGACGTGGCATTTGAAGGAAAAGGGCCCCGTGCTGACCACCGGCGCTGCGGTCGGCGACATGATCTGTTCGGGCGAGGCGTGCATCATCCGCTCGCCTGCCGATATCGGATCGTTCCGCGACGGATCGATCCTGGTGGCGGAAACAACCGATCCCGACTGGGTGCCGATCATGCGCCGGGCGGCGGGGATCATCACCGATCATGGCGGGACCACAAGCCATGCGGCGATCGTCAGCCGCGAACTGGGCGTGCCGGCGGTGGTGGGCACCGGGGACGCCACCTCGCTGATCGCGGATGGCGCCGAGATCACGCTGTCGTGCGGCGAAGGCGACATCG
The DNA here is from genome assembly GCF_003950435.1 of Sphingomonas sp. ABOLG. Taxonomy (NCBI): domain Bacteria; kingdom Pseudomonadati; phylum Pseudomonadota; class Alphaproteobacteria; order Sphingomonadales; family Sphingomonadaceae; genus Sphingomonas; species Sphingomonas sp. ABOLG. The sequence goes on along the minus strand of NZ_QQWW01000004.1, from coordinate 191,870 downwards.
GCAAGGTCTATGCCGGCGAGCTTGCCTATACGATCGACGAGATTGCGGTCGCCGACTTGCCGCAGGTGCACACCGAACTGATGATCAACTCGGGTGACCCGGCGCAGGCATTCCGCTGGTGGCGGCTGCCGATCCAGGGCGTCGGCCTTGCGCGGATGGAGTTCATCGTCTCCACGTTGATCAAGGTGCATCCAATGGCGCTGATCCACCCGGATCAGGTGACCGACGAGAACGATCGCCGCGCCATTGACCGGCTGATCGCCGGGCATAGCAGCGGGGCGGATTTCTTCGTCGAAACGCTGGCGAGCGGGATCGCCAAGATCGCGGCGGGGCAGATGCCCAAGCCGGTGATCGTCAGGCTCAGCGACTTCAAGACCAACGAATATCGCCACTTGCTGGGCGGGGCGGCGTTCGAGCCGGTCGAGGCCAACCCGATGCTCGGGTTCCGCGGTGCATCGCGCTACGCCCATCCGCGCTACCGCGACGGGTTCGCGCTGGAATGCCGGGCGCTGCGGCGCGCGCGCGAGAAGCTGGGCATGACCAACATCATCGTCATGGTGCCGTTCTGCCGCACGATCATGGAAGCGGAGGCGGTGCTGGCGGAAATGTCCCGCCACGGGCTGGAGCGGTCCGACGGGGGGCTGCAAATCTACATGATGTGCGAAATACCGTCGAACGTCGTGCTGGCGGAGGAATTCAGCCAGCGGTTCGATGGCTTCTCGATCGGGAGCAATGACCTGACGCAGCTGGTGCTTGGCGCGGATCGCGATTCCGATCTGCTCTCCACCCTGTTCGATGAACGCGATCCGGCAGTGCTTCGCACGATCAGCGACTTCATCCGTCGCGCCCATGCCGCGGGCGGCAAGGTCGGCATCTGCGGCCAGGCGCCGAGCGACCATCCGGAATTCGCCGCCTTTCTGGTCGGCGAGAAGATCGATTCCATCTCGCTCAATCCGGATTCGTTCGTGCGGACCCTGGGGCATGTCGCGAAGGCGGAAGCGACCTTTGCCGGGGCATGATGGCAAAGGTCGTCACGCTTACGCTCAACCCCTCGCTTGACGTCAGCACCTCCACTCGGGAGGTCCGGCCGACCGACAAGCTGCGCTGTGCGGAGCCAGCCTATTACCCGGGCGGCGGCGGGATCAACGTCGCTAACCTGATCCACGCGCTGGGCGGCGACGTGCTGGCGGTGGTAACCGCCGGCGGCCCGTTTCGGGCGCGCTTCGAGGACCTGCTGCTGCGCACGGGTACGCCCTTCGCCTTCATTCCCATCGCCGGCGACACGCGCGCGAATCTGACCGTCGCCGAGGGGCAGAGCGGCAACGAATACCGCTTCGTCATGCCCGGCCCGGTGCTCAGCGCCGCGGAACAGCAAAGCTGCATCGACCGGGTGAAAGGGGTGCGGCCGCCGCCGGAGTTCGTGGTGATCAGCGGCAGCCCGCCGCCCGGGGTAGGACCGGAGCTGATCGAGCAGCTGGGCGAGTGGTGCAACATGGTGGCCGCGCGGCTGATCCTGGACCTGCCGGGCGATCATCTGCGCACCAGCGGCGCGCGGCGACCGTTTCTGATCAAGCCCAATCTGCGCGAGCTGGAACTGCTGGTCGGCCGCAAGCTGATGGGCGAGGCGGAGGAGGCAGCAGCGGCGGCCGCGCTGGTCGAGACGGGGTTTGCCGAGGTCGTGCTGGTATCGCTCGGGCCGCGCGGGGCGCTGCTGGTGAGCCGCGAGGGCGCCGAGCGGATCGTGGCGCCGGCGGTCGAGGTGCGCAGCGCCGTCGGCGCGGGCGATGCGATGGTTGGCGGCACGACATGGGCGCTGTCGCAGGGTTGCTCGCTGGGTGAGGCGGCGCGGTTCGGGGTCGCCGCCGGCTCCGCCACGCTCCTTACCAGTGGCACGCAGGTTGCGGCGCCAGAGGCGATATACGGCCTGTTCGAAGGGCTCCGGCCCGAGCGATCGGTGCTGGCGACGCGCTCACGGCCCGCCCGATCGTCGATCGATCGGGACTCTACGTAATTCCTTTTCGCCGTACGGCCGTAAGATCGGATTCGGTTTTAGTTCAGAGGATCCGATGCGCAGCGACGTCGAATATGCCATCTTCCGCGCCCGTGCCGAACTGACGATGGTGCGTCGGGCACGCAGCACTGAGGCGCGCACCGCGCATCTGGAACTGGCGCGCCGCTATCTCGCGCAATGCCCCGGAGAGGGGCCCTCACGCGAGCTGCGCTGATCGCCTGCGCTGAATAAGGGCGAGCGGCGTCACGCTGTACGTCGCCTGCTGCCCTTGCTGCTATCCTCGTGCTGTCGCTCTCCCGTGGTCGCTTGCTCCCTTCGGTTGACCGTTCCGGTTGCCGCCTCGGCTGGCTGCCCTCCTTTGCCGAGGCGGCAATTGCCATCTAGGCGATGCGTCGTCCCCGATGCACTACGTAAATCACCCTAAAGATGAACGGGTGGTGTGACCCCGCGGTCCGGGCATTTTTGCGCGCTATTGGGGGGAGAAAGATGCGAATGTTGCGGCCCGTGAGCGAGCGGAAGCGTGCTTTTTCTGCGACATCCTGAGCGTCGACTTGCGCGATCATTTGGGTAACTTCGGCTGAGCCATCGCTGGCGGATGTTCATGCGCACCCTCCGCATGAAGGTCACGCGGTGCGGCGGTGAAAAGCCCTGTCGATTGTTCGTATACCATTGGCCGGTGCGAAGCTGTTTTAAGCACGACCGTCATTCACGCGGCGGCATCGTCCTCCTTCTGGTTCACGTCGCCGTCATCCTTGCGGATGAAGCTGATCTTCCCCTGGGTTTCCAGGATCGCCCATGCGACATCCTTCATGCGCGCGATGCCGGCGAGGCGCATTTCCGCCTCCACCTCGCCACGCGTGATGCGGTCGCGGCGAAGGTTCGCCTCGATCAGCTCGCCGTCGCGGATGATCACCTGCGGCTGGCCATCGAGCAGCTTCTCAAGCCGGGGCGAGAGATAGGTCGCCCAGCTCATCACCAGCGCCCAGAAGGCAAAGGTCGCGATGGCGAGGATCGAGCCGGTGAGGCTGAAATCGTTGTGCGTCACCCCCTGCTGCACCAGATCTCCCATCACCACGATCACGACCAGTTCGAAGGGGGTAAGCTGGCCGATCTCACGTTTTCCCAGCAGGCGGAGCAGCAGGTATAGCGCGGCGAAGGTGACGCTCGCCCGAAAAACGATATCCATCAGGGCAGCACCGGGATGGAGAGAGCGATCGCGCTCAGCCGGGTGTCGTCGTCGAGCAGGGTGATGGTTCCGGCAAGCCGCCCGACGAGCGGCGGATTGGTCTGGCCGTCGATCTTGATCTCCAGCGTGTCGCCAGCCTTCAGCGCGGGATAGTCGAAGCGATATCGCCCGTCGGCGAAGCTTTCGTCGCTGGGCGCCGGAATCTGGCTGTTGATCGTCAGGTCACGCCACAATGCGGCATCGATGCCGATCACCGGCTTGGCGATGTCCTGCCGCGCGACCACCCGGATATGCGTTTCGAAGAACAGGCCGCTGCGCAGCGGGCGGGCAACCTTGACCTCCATGACCGCTGCCGGCGCATTGATCGTGGTGACCGGCGCCGGCGCGCCGCCCAGCGCACCGGTCATCGCCGTCGCGACGATCGCACCCAGGATGATGAAGGCGAGCGGGCTGGCGTGGGCGCGCAGCCCGCTGACCGGTTCGGCATGGCTGGGATCAAGCCCGTCCGGAAAAGCCGCGTCATCCTGTCTGGCTGTCGCCATATCTGCTCCCTGCTGGCGCCTTCTGAGCGGGGCGCCCGGGGCATGAACACCCGGATCTGGGCGGCGGTTTCCTTCGGTGCCCCCGGGCTGACCTGCGCGCGCCGTCAGCATCATCAGCGCGCCCGTGATGATCATGCGCCGCGACGCGCCGACCATGCCGTAATCGGCAGGATGGCGCGTGACATCCATTATGGTTGCAATCGTGCGACCGTGAGCGGCCAACGTGTTTAGACATGCCCGGAATGCCGCACGTGTTCGATCGACCGGGCGAACAATGAGCGGAGACCTGAAGAAGAGGATTGTCCGTGGCCGTATTGCTGCACAAGATCGCTGATGTGAGCGCGACCGCACTCGGCGGCATTGCTGCCCCGGCATTACGCTTCATGGGAAAGCATCATAACCGGATGACGCGGTTCCAGGCGTTGCAGGATCGTGCCGGATTTCAGGTGCGGACCACGCATTATTACGAGCCGACATATGCGGAGCATGATCTCCCCGCAGACACGCAGAAGGCTCGTTTCCTGCCCGGCTTCGACATGAACGAGGGCGAACAGCTCGCGCTGCTGCGGTCGTTCCACTTTGCCGAGGAGCTGCGTGCGTTCCCGGACGAAAAGCCGCGCGAGGACGAATACGGATACGACAACCGCATGTATTCCTATGGCGATGCGGAGATCCTCTACAACATGATCCGCCTGAAGAAGCCGGCGCGGATCATCGAGATCGGATCGGGCCAGTCGACGCTCATGGCCCGCGCCGCCATCGCGGCGAACAAGCGGAATGACGAGGGCTATACGTGCGCCCACATCTGTATCGAGCCGTATGAGATGCCCTGGCTGGAGCGAACGGGCGTCACGGTGGTCCGGGAGCGGGTGGAGGACCTGGATCTCGCCTTCTTCGATGCGCTCGACGCCAACGACATCCTGTTCATCGACAGCTCGCACGTCATCCGCCCCTGGGGCGACGTGCTGCGCGAATTCCACCAGATCGTGCCCAGCGTGACGAGCGGCGTCATCGTGCATGTGCACGACATCTTCACGCCCTATGACTATCCGGAGACATGGCTGCGCCAGGATCGCCGGCTGTGGAACGAGCAATATCTGATGGAATCGTTCCTCTGCTACAATTCGCAGTTCAAGGTCATCTGCGCCAACCATTGGCTGAAGCAGGAACGGTTCTATGAATTCGTCGCTGCCTGCCCGATGACGGCGGAGCATCCTGACGCCAAGCCGGGCGGATTCTGGTTTCAGCGTATCTGAACCGCGATCGACGATGGGCGGGCGCGCTCATTCGTCGGCGCTGGCTGCGGCAGCTTAAAGGTTGATGCGGTTGTTGATGAATTGAGCGACTTCTCGGACATTTGTCCCTTTGGTCATCATGACTTCGCACACGCCCCAGCCTGATCCGCAGATCTTAAGCTCTGCGTCGAGATCAATGGTGCCGGAGTTTTCGAGCGAGAAGGCGGTGATCGATCGCCATGGGAAGCTGGTTACTTCGACCTTCTTACCGAGCAAGCCCTGTGCGTTGATGACCATGAGCCGCTTGTTCGTGAAGACCATGCCGTCACGCATACCTTTGAATTCCTGCTCGACCGTTTCGCCGGTGGCGAGAAAGCCATCGTAACGGGAGGCGAAAGTGCCGATCGGCGCCGGTCCCCCGACGAACACCTTGTCCATGAACTGATGGGCTACTGCAGCCATTGTTGATCCCTTTTCCAATTGAGCGAGAGGCTAGATGAAGACTCGCCTTCAACTCAAGGGCGCTAAGGAATGTGCGCTCAGCGAACTTTGCTGCCATCCCAGGCCGCCGGCACGCTACCAGGGCAGCGATCGCAGTAGGCGTAGCGAAGACGATGCCGCCCGCACTAACCCAGTCAGCCTAACGTTCGTCCTCTAGCCCATCCGAGTCGCCGGCATTACCTATTTGCTACCTAGCCGGTGAGGACCGTGACTGTTTGAGGTCGTCAGGTATTGAAAACGTGGCGCGCCCGGCAGGAATCGAACCTGCGGCCCCAAGCTTAGAAGGCTCGTGCTCTATCCAACTGAGCTACGGGCGCGCACGCGACGTGCGTTAGCGTGGATTGCCGACGCGGGAAACCGTTGCCATGATCTTTCCATGGACGAGGCAACGCCGCATCGCGTGACAGCATCTGCGCTGCACGGCAAGAACCTGCGCTATTATGACTTTGTCATGGCGGCGTTCGTCGCCATTCTGTTGCTGTCCAATGTGCTTGGCGCGGGCAAGGTGGCGCAGATCTGGCTGCCGGGCGTCGGCTATTGGCCGTTCGGCGCGGGCATTTTGTTCTTTCCGGTCAGCTATGTGATCGGCGACGTGCTGACCGAAGTCTATGGCTATGCCCGCGCGCGGCGCGTGATCTGGGCCGGCTTTGGCGCGACGGTTTTCATGGCGTTGATGGCATGGGTGGTGGTCGCGCTGCCGCCGGCGCCCGACTGGACCAACCAGGCCGCTTATGAGGCGGTGTTCGGGCAGGTGCCGCGGATCGTGGTCGCCAGCATGTGCGCCTTCTGGGCGGGCGAGTTCGTTAATTCCTACGTGCTGGCGCGGATGAAGGTGGCGACCGGCGGCAAGCATCTGTGGATGCGCACGATCGGATCGACGGTGGCGGGGCAGGGGGTCGACAGCCTGATCTTCTACCCGATGGCCTTCTGGGGCGCGGAGGGGTGGACGACGCAGCTCGTCCTGACGGTGCTGGTCACCCAATGGGTGCTGAAAGTGTCGTGGGAGGCGCTGCTGACGCCCGTCACCTATGTGGTGGTCGGCTGGCTGAAGCGCGCGGAGGGCGTGGACGTCTATGACGACGGGACCGACTTCACGCCCTTTGGCGCGCGGGTCTGATCCTGTGCTGGGGGGGGGCGGCATGGCGCACCGCCCCGTCCGGCTTCAGCCGATCTTTTCGAGCAGGCCTTCGAACAGGCGGCGGCCGTCGAGCCCGCCATGCGCGCTTTCGACGCGCCGCTCGGGGTGCGGCATCATGCCCAGCACGTTGCCGGCATCATTGAGGATCCCGGCGATCCGCCGCGCGGAGCCGTTCACATCCTCGGCATAGCGGAACGCAACGCGCCCTTCGCCTTCGAGCCGGTCGAGCGTTTCCTGGTCGGCGACATAATTGCCGTCGTGGTGCGCGACGGGAATGGTGATCGTCTCACCCGCGGCATAGCGGCTGGTGAACGCGCTCTGGCTGTTGTCGACGGTCAGCGCGACATCGCGGCAGACGAAGTTCAGCCCGGCGTTGCGCATCAGCGCGCCCGGCAAGAGGCCAGCCTCGGTCAGCACCTGGAAGCCGTTGCAGACGCCAAAGACAGGAAGCCCGCCGGCGGCCTTGTCCGCCACGGCGCGCATGATCGGGGATCGCGCCGCCATCGCGCCGGAGCGCAGATAGTCGCCGTAGGAAAAGCCGCCCGGCACCGCCAGGAGGGACAGGCCCTCCGGCAGCTCCGTTTCGCGGTGCCAGACCATGATCGGCGCCGTGCCGGTGACGCTTTCCAGCGCCACGGCGATGTCGCGATCGCAGTTCGACCCCGGAAAGACGACGACCGCCGTCTTCATGCGCGCTCCACCCGGTAATTCTCGATTACCGTATTGGCGAGCAGCTGGCGGCACATCGCATCGACCTGCGCGTCATCGACCGTGTCGGCGACGTCGAGCTCGATTAACTTGCCCACGCGGGCGCCCTCGACACCGGCGAAGCCGAGGCCCGACAGTGCGTGTTCGATGGCCTTGCCCTGCGGGTCGAGCACGCCGGGCTTGAGCGTTACGTAGATGCGAAGCTTCATGCCGTGGCCCGCTATTCGATGCGGTCGCGGATCGCAACCGTTGCTGGTGTCCAGCCGGGGCTTACTTGCCCCGGCGCTCGCGATGCTCGGCCATGTCGAGGATCGCCGTTTCGCCACCTTCGGGCAGCAGGCCAAGCCGGCGGGCGACCTCCTGATAGGCCTCCACCTCGCCGCCGAGGTCGCGGCGGAACCGGTCCTTGTCCAGCTTCTCGTTGGTGGTCATGTCCCACAGGCGGCAGCCGTCGGGGCTGATCTCGTCCGCAAGGATGATGCGGCTGTAGTCATTGTCCCACACGCGGCCGAACTCGAGCTTGAAGTCGACCAGGCGGATGCCGACGGCGCCGAACAGGCCCGAGAGGAAATCGTTCACGCGGATCGCCAGGTCGGCGATGTCGTGCATCTCTTCCTGGCTGGCCCAGCCGAACGCCGCGATATGTTCGTCGGAGATCATCGGATCGCCGAGCGCATCGTCCTTGTAGCAATATTCGAGGATCGTGCGGGGCAGCTGGGTGCCTTCCTCGATCCCGAGCCGCTTGCTGAGCGAGCCGGCGGCGACGTTGCGCACGATCACCTCGATCGGCACGATCTCGACCTGGCGGATCAGCTGCTCGCGCATGTTGAGGCGGCGGATGAAGTGGGTCGGCACGCCGATGTTGCCGAGCAGGGTGAAGATATGCTCCGAAATCCGGTTGTTCAGCACACCCTTGCCGTTGATCGTGCCCTTCTTCTGGGCATTGAAGGCCGTGGCATCGTCCTTGAAATACTGGATCAAGGTGCCGGGTTCGGGACCCTCGTACAGGATCTTCGCCTTGCCTTCGTAAATCTGCCGGCGCCGCGCCATCGCATCACCCCTGAAATGGACAGCCCCGGCGACGCGACGGAAGCGGCGCGGCCGGGGCGGGAATGGCGAGGCCTATACGGGAAGGGGCGTGCGCACGCAATCGGATGCGGATTACCGCGTAGCGCGCTTAGTCGCGCATCCCGAGCGCCGTGCGGATCGCCGTGCGGGTTGCCGCCCAGGCTGCGGTATCAGGCGTGACCAGCTCGACATGTCCCGTTTCAGGCACGGTGACGAGTGCGACTCGATCGCCGGCAGCGGTGGCGCGCGCGACATAGTCGGTCGCCATCCGGTACGGGATGATGCGATCCTCGCGCCCGTTGATCAGCGTCTGCGCGACGCCAAGCGGGAAGAGGCGGGGGACGGAGGTGTCGGCATATGGATCGGCGCGATCGCTGCCGACCAACCGCTCGACCACCTTCGTGCCGCAGCCATTGTCGGGGCTGGCGGCGGTCGCTTCCAGGTCGGGCAGCCCGCCGAGGCTGATGACATGGTGGATCGGCAGCGGCGTGGCGGTGTGCAGCGGACTGGATCGCGGCAGCCGCGACCGGCCGGCGAGCCACAATGCGAGGTGGCCGCCGGCGGAATGGCCCACGGCGACGACGCGCGAGGGGTCGAGCCGGAAGCGTGCCGCCTCCGTCAACAGACGGTCGGCCGCCGCCGCCGCGTCGGCGAAGGTGCCGGGATAGCCGCCGCCCGCCCGGTCGACCCCCCGGTAATCGATGTTCCACACGGCGATGCCCGAGTCGCGCAGGTCGCCGGCCACCCGGTCCATCAGCGTGCGATCGGCGATCGAGGTCTGCCAGCATCCGCCATGGACCATCAGGACGACGGGATGCGGGCCGGGCCCGGCGGGCACCCACACGTCCACCTTCTGCATGTGGTCCGCACCATAAGCGACCGTGGCGTCCGCCGTCGGGCGTGGGCGATTGGTCAGGTCGTCCCAGGTGAGCGGCTTGAAGGACGCGGCTTCTTGCGCGGCGGTTTTCTGATCGGTCTGGGGCGGCATGGCGTGCGCGGACCATGGCGCAGCCAGCAGGGCGCAGGCAAGCGGCAGGGCGACCCGGAATGTGCGGCGGTTGGCACGGCGTGGCGCGATTGGGGAGGCGGGCATGGCCGCTATCTGTGGCACGGCACGCAGGAGCCGCATAGATCGGTGTGCGGAACGGTTGTGGAACATGGCCGACGCCTGCTAGCACGCCCGCCATGCCGACTGATGCGACCGTGCTGCCCCCCGACAATCCGCCTGTCGGCGTGTTTGACGCGCCGTTCGATTCCGCGCTGTCCGAACGCTATCTCGTCTATGCGCTGTCGACGATCACCGCGCGATCGCTGCCCGATGTTCGCGACGGGCTGAAGCCGGTTCATCGGCGTCTGCTGTGGGCGATGCGGCTGCTGCGGCTCGATCCGACGCAAGGGTATAAGAAATGCGCGCGCGTCGTCGGCGACGTGATCGGTAAATACCATCCGCATGGCGACCAGTCGGTCTATGACGCGATGGTCCGCCTCGCGCAGGATTTCGCCCTGCGATATCCGCTGGTCGACGGGCAGGGTAATTTCGGCAACATCGACGGCGATAATGCCGCGGCCTATCGTTACACCGAGGCGCGGCTGACCCAGGTCGCGATCGACCTGATGGACGGGCTGGACGAGGACGCCGTTTCCTTCCGCCCGACCTATAATGGCGAGGAGCAGGAGCCCGAGCTGTTCCCCGGGCTGTTCCCCAATCTGCTGGCGAACGGGGCGAGTGGCATTGCGGTCGGCATGGCGACGTCGATCCCGCCGCACAATGCTGCCGAGCTGCTCGACGCCGCCATCGCGCTCATCGACGATCCCGCGGCCGATCCGCTGGCGTTCGTCCACGGGCCGGATTTCCCCACCGGCGGCTTGCTGGTCGATCCGCCGGCGATCATCCGCGAGGCCTATGCCACGGGCCGCGGCGCATTCCGCGTGCGGTGTCGCTGGAGCGTGGAAAAGGAAAAGGGCGGCGGCTGGCAGATCGTGGTCAGCGAGATCCCCTATGGCGTTCAAAAGGGCAAGCTGATCGAGCAGATCGCCGGCCTGGTGAACGACAAGAAGCTGCCGATCCTGGCCGATGTGCGCGACGAATCCGACGCGGAGATCCGGCTGGTGCTGGAACCGCGCAGCCGCACGGTCGATCCGCAGGTGCTGATGGACGGGCTCTACCGCCTGTCCGATCTCGAAACGCGCGTGCCGCTGAACCTCAACGTGCTCGACGCGCGGCGCACCCCGCGGGTGATGAGCCTGGCCGAGGCGCTCGCCGCCTGGGTGGAGCATCAGTTCATCGTGCTCCGTCGTCGTACCGAGCATCGGCTGGGCAAGATCGCCGATCGGCTGGAGCTGGTGAAGGGTTATATCACCGCCTTCCTCAACCTCGACCGGGTGATCGAGATCATCCGCACCGAGGATGAGCCAAAGGCCGTGATGATCGCCGAGTTCGACCTGACCGACCGGCAGGCCGAGGCGATCCTCAACATGCGGCTGCGCAGCTTGCGCAAGCTGGAGGAGATGGAGCTGAAGCGCGAGCAGGCCGCGCTGGAGAAGGAACAGGCGGGCCTGCAGTTGCTGCTCGGTTCCGACCAGCGGCAGCGCACGCGGATGAAGAAGGATCTGGCGACGATCCGTGACCGCTATGGTCCGGAGACGGCGCTGGGCAAGCGGCGCACCACGCTGGAGGAAGCCGCGCCGGCGCGCGAGATCCCGCTGGAGGCGATGATCGAGCGCGAGCCGATCACCGTGATCCTGTCGCAGCGCGGCTGGATCCGCGCGATGAAGGGGCATGTCGAGCTGGCCTCGGCCGAGACGCTGAAGTTCAAGGAGGGCGACGGCCCCGCCTTCGCCTTCCATGCGCAGACCACCGACAAGCTGCTGCTGGCGGCGGAGAACGGGCGTTTCTACACGCTGGCGGCGGACAAGCTTCCCGGCGGGCGTGGCTTTGGCGAGCCGGTGCGCGCGACGATCGACCTCGATGGCGGGATCGGCATCGTGCGGCTTCTGAAGGCGGAGCGCGACGGCAAGCTGCTGGTCGCGGCGAGCGACGGGCGGGGCTTCGTGGTGCCGGTCAACGACGTGATCGCCGAAACGCGCAAGGGCAAGACGGTGGTGACGCCGCGCCCGGGCGCACGGCTGTCGGTGGTGCGCCCGGTCGGCAAGGACGACGATTATGTCGCGGCGATCGGCGACAATCGCAAGCTGGTGGTGTTCCCGTTGAGCGAGTTGCCGGAAATGACGCGGGGGCAGGGCGCGCAGTTGCAACGCTATCGCGATGGCGGGCTGAGCGACGCGATCACCTTCCGCTATGCCGATGGGATCAGCTGGGCGATGGGTGGCGAGACCGGGCGTACACGCACGGAGAGCGACGTGTCGCCATGGCGTGCCGCACGTGGTGCGGCGGGGCGGATGCCGCCCACCGGCTTCCCGCGCGACAACCGCTTCACCTGAAATCTTCTCCGATTTAGCGACACTTAACGCGCGCAGGGGTAGCGAGAGGACAATGCCCTTCTCCGCCGTCCTTACTACGCCTCGCGAGCCTCAACAGAGCGCGCCAGGGCGAACCGCGGCCGAGGGGGCGCTGGAGCTGCTGCCGATCGCGGCGGTGGAGGTGCGGCTGGAGGGCCGCCGGCTCACCTTCCAGCTGCCCAATGCGATGTTTCGCCGCCTGGAACTGGGCACGGCGGAATCGCGCAAGTTCGCCGAGCCGCTGACCGAATTGAGCGGGCGGATCATCGAATTCCTGTCGGGCGCCGAGGTGCGCGAGCGCCTGTCGCTGACATTGGGCAGTTGCGTCGAACAGCGCCGTTTCGATGTCACGCTGGCGCGGATCGCCGGGGAAGGGGCGCCGCACTGCCTGCTGACCTTGCTCGACCAGACGGCCGAGATGCGCACCGAGACGAGCCTGCGGCGCGAAATGACCACCGACAGCATGACGGGGTTGCCGAACCGCGAGGGCTTTGGCGATCGGCTGGAGGAACGGCTGACGGCAGGTGCGACGGATTGTGCGGTTCTGGTCATCGACCTCGATCGCTTCGGCCGGATCAACAGTTGTCTTGGCAGCATGGCCGGCGACGAATTGCTGATGACGGCGGCGCGGCGGATCAAGGGCGCATTGCGCGCGACGGACGTGCTCGGCCGGATCGGCGGCGATGAATTTGGCGTCCTGCTGACCCTGGACGAGGGGCGCGATGAAGCCGAACATGCGGTTCGTCGGATCCGCGACGTGCTCGCCACGCCGTTTAGGCTCAGCGATTTCGAGATCCGCATCACCTGCGCGATCGGCATGGCATTCGCCGACAACCCCGCGCAGGATGCCGAGGATGTGATCCGCCATGCCCAGTTTGCCGTGCGCAAGTCGAAGGAGACGGGCAAGGCCGAGGCATACGAGACCCGGGCGCTCGACCGGGCCCGCGCACAATTCGCGATGGAAACCGCGCTCCGGCGGGCGATCGATGCCGAGCAGCTGACGCTTCACTATCAACCGGTCTGTGACCTTGCGACCGGCAAGATCGTCGCGTTCGAGGCGCTGGCACGCTGGACGACCGAGGATGGCAAAATCATCTCACCGGCCGATTTCATCTCGGTCGCGGAGGAAACCGGGCTGATCGTGCCGATCGGCCGCTGGGCGATCGATGGCGCGCTGCGCACCCTGGCCGAATGGGACGCGCTGGCGGGTGGATCGTGCGACGTGCAGATGGCGGTCAATATCTCGCCGATCCAGTTGCAGCGCGATCACCTGCCGCCGGTGGTGGAGGCGGCGCTGGCGCGTCACGGCCTCGCCGGTGGACGCCTGAAGCTGGAACTGACCGAAAGCGCGCTGATTGCGGATCCCGATCGCAACGCCGCCATGCTGCGCGCGCTGAAGGATACCGGTGCCTCGATCGCGATGGACGATTTCGGTACCGGCTATTCGAACCTCGCCTATCTTCAGCGCCTGCCGATCGACATACTGAAGATCGATCGCAGCTTCGTCACCGACATGATGGCGGATCGCGACAAGATCGCGATCGTGCGCGCGATCCTGAGCCTCGCTGCGACGCTCAACATGGACACGATCGCCGAGGGGATCGAAAGCCGCGACGTCAGCCAGACGCTCGCCGCGCTCGGCTGCACCTTTGGGCAGGGCTATGCCTTTTCGCCGCCGCTGCCGGCGGACGACGCCTATCAGCTGCTGCTTCGCTGCAACAGCTGATCGAGCACTTCCTGCGCGATCGCCTCGGCGCGGTCTGCGTCGGGAAACCCTTCTGCGATCCACTGTTCCTCGATCTGGCGGAGCGCGCGCGCGACATCGGGGCCTTTGGCGATCCCGCGCCCGACCAGTGACCCGCCGGAGACTGGGAGGCGCGGGGGCGTCCACCCGGTGAGCGCGTCGACCGGCGCGCCCGCGAGCAGCAGGCGATCGATCGCGCCGGTGCAGCCGATGCGATAGGCCAGCGGGCGGGGCCCTTCGTCGCCGATGGGACCAACAGCAATCTCCAGCCGCTTCCGGTCCGCGTTGGACAGCCGCAGCCGTGTGCCCACCCCCTCAGCCGCGGCGGGCGCGATCAGCGCGGCGAGGCGCCGGATCGGATCAGGGGGGATGCCCGCCGCCGCCTCCCGCTCCGCCAGTGCGGCGAGCGCGGCGGTATCCTCGATCTCCGGCAGGACCGGGCGGAAGATGCCCCGCTCGACCATCAAGGCGACGACCGGAACGGCGCGCGGCGCGACGAGCAGCTTCAGCAGCTCCGCCGCGATCCGCTCACGCGACAAGGTCATGAGGTCGTTGGCGCGCGCGGTGCAGGCATCAAGCCCGTCCTCGTCGATCACCCGCCCGAACCGCGCGTGGAAGCGGAAGAAGCGCAGGATGCGCAAATGGTCCTCGGCGATCCGGCGATAGGGATCACCGATGAAGCGGATCCGCCCCTCGCGCAGATCCTCCAGCCCGCCGAACCAGTCGAACACAATGCCGTCGACCGGATCGGCGAACAGCGCGTTCATGGTGAAATCGCGCCGTGCGGCATCCTCCTGCCAGTCGCCGGTGAAGGCGACGGTGGCATGGCGGCCGTCGGTGGTGAGGTCGCGGCGCAGCGTCGTTACCTCGACCACGGTGCCCAACGACACGGCAGTGATCGTGCCATGGGCGAGGCCGGTCGGCACCGCCTTGATCCCGGCACGCTCGAGCCGGGTGATCACCTCCTGCGGTGCGAAGCGCGTCGCGACGTCAATGTCGGACACCGGCAGGCCGAGCAACGTGTCGCGCACCGCGCCGCCCACGAACCGCGCGTTGCCGCCTGCCGCATCCAGCGCCGTCACCAGTTCGTGCAGTCCCGCCCGATCGCGCCAGCCGCCGGCGGGCAGCGTCACAGGCTCCATTGCAGCCGACGCCCCAGGTTCACGATCATGGCCGCGGTTGCGCCCCATATGCGATGATTGTTCCACATGATCTCGTAATAGCGTCGCTCCTGCCCCTGCCAGTGCGATCGCGCCTCCACGTGATTGGCCGTGTCGAGCAGGAAGTCGAGCGGCACTTCGAACACTCGCGCCACTTCCGCCTCCGACGGATGGAGGTCAATGTCGGGCGGCACCACGCCGACGACCGGCGTGACGGTATAGCCGGTGACGGTGCGATAGCGATCGGCCTCGCCGACGATCCTGACCGCTGACGGGGCGAGGGCGATTTCCTCCTCCGCTTCGCGCAGCGCGGCCGCAACCGCATCCTCGCCGGGGTCGAGCCGGCCGCCGGGAAAGGCAACCTGCCCGGCGTGCTGCCGCAGCGTGTCGGTGCGCTGCGTCAGGATCACACCCGGACGCGCGCGATCGGTTACCGGCACCAGCACAGCTGCGGGCTTCATGCTGCCCTCCGCGATCCGGGCTAGGTCGCCATGGTCGCCAGCGAGCGTGATGGTCTGCTGCGCCATCCCTTCGGTCAGCGCCCGGCTGAGGCGCTCCGCCAGCGACGTCACGGCGCGATCGGGAAAAAGCTTCCCCCACTCCACAGGCCGGGGGGATCATGGTCGCCGGCGAGCGCGCGCTCGGCCAGTTCATAATAGACCGGCCGGGCGATCAGCGCCTCCAGCCCGCCGCGGACATGAACATAGGGGTGGGGGCCGTCGGCATGTTCCTCGAAGCGAAGCGGATGCTCCGCCGAGGCAGTCACGATTTCACCCGTGTTCAGGCGGAAGGCGAGCTGGCTGTCTTTCCCCGTCCCTTCCGCCTTCAGCTCGACGGCGACGAAGGGCGCATCTTCCACGTCGATATCGAGCTTCTCGACCGGGGTGACGAGGACGTAGCTGCCGTCGGGCTCGCGGCGGAGGATGCGGCTGAACGCGCGTACCATGGCCGGGCGGCCGATCGGCGATCCCTGATGATACCAGGTGCCGTCGCGGGCGATGCGCATGTCGCTCGGCCCGCAGTGATCGGGATGCCAGCGCTCTACCGGCGGCAGGCGATCCTCGTCGGCAAGGCGGGCGATATCGGCAATGGTGAGCGTGTCGAACGCAGGAGGCGGCGCCATGGGCATGGCCAACAGGTAGGTGAGGGCGGCGGCGGGGTAAAGATCGCCTCCCAAGCTTCCCGACAAGCTTCAGCCCGCGGGCGGGTCACCGGGGCCGATCTCTCCCGCGCCATCGGGAACCCCCTCGCCGCGCGCCAGCAGGCGGTGGCGCTCGACCGGACCCGGCAGGCGCCAGCCGCCGGTACGGTCGGCGGTAAAGCCGAAGAAGCGGCCGTAATATTCGGGATCGCCGATCAGCATCAGCGCCGCGTCGGGGACGCGCTCCAGCGCTTCGTTGACCAGCCGGCGGCCGATCCCCGACCCCTGCCGCTCGGGTACGACCGCGACGGGACCGACGAGGACCAGCGGCACGCGCCGTCCATCCTCGCCGCGGAACATGGCCGGCCACAACTGGATCGTCCCGATCAATTCGCCATCCTCGATCGCGGCCAGGCTGGGGCCGGCGAGGGCGGCGATGCCCTCGCGCAGGCGATAGGCGGTGCGCGTGTGCCGGTCCGTGCCAAACGCGCGGTCGAGCAACTGCTCGACCAACTGTCCATCAATCTGCTCCAGCCCGATCACCTCGATCACCGGCTTCTCCTGCCCGTACGTCAAGGGACGGGCGCTCTATCGATAGTCGGCCCGAACGCAAGCGGGCATGGCGTCGGCGCGTGCGTGGCGCTAAGCGCGCGGCGTGGAAGACATGCTCGAACTTGAGGTGCACGATCTGGAGGTGCCGGTGCTGACCGGCGTCTATTCAGAGGAAACGCACCTGCCCCAGCCGCTGCGGATCTCGATGACGGTGCTGCTCGACGCGCCCGCCCGATTCGCGCCCGATACGCCGCTGACCGCCTCGAAGAATTATCTCGATCTGAAACATGCCGCGACGACCGCGCTGCCGCCCGGGGTCCACTTCACCCTGATCGAAGGGGTCGCGGATCATATCGCCGAGACGCTGTTCCTGCAGGATGCGCGCGTCCGCCGGGTGAAGATCAAGATCGTCAAGCTCGCCATCGCCGAGGATGGCGAATCGATCGGGATCACCCTCGTCCGCCACCGCCGCTGACGCGCTGATCAATAGGCGTTGGTCGGCGCCCGCCGGCACGGGCCCAGTTGCTGCAGCACGAAGCGATAGTCCTGCTGCGCGATCGCCGCGTCGGCCGGCTCCAGCGCCTGGGTGCTGCGTGCGGGCAACGCGCGGGGCAGGGCGCAGGCCAGGCGATACCATAACAGGGTATCGCGCTGCGGCGGGCCGGCCGAGTCGTCGACGATCTCCGACAGCGCCACGGCCCAGCGCGGCTCTTCGCCGGGGCGGCGCAAAATGTTGAGCGACACCGGGCGGTTGTCCTGCGTGGTCAGGAACACCTGCGTCTCGCCTTCGCCCGGGAGCGACCCGGCGACGTGGAAGGCGTTGCCGACCCCGGTCACGACCGGCGGTGCGTCGGGCGACACCAGTTCGCGACTGATTCGCCGGGTGAGGGAATCGAGCTCGGGGTCAAAGGCGCGCTGGGAATCGGGGCCGGTCAGCTGAATCTGCGTGGGATCGCCGGGCACCGGGCGTGCGAACAGGAGGACGCGTGCCTTGCGATATTTCGGCGCACGGCCCCCCGGGCCGACCGGCGCATCCAGAACATACCCGACCCTCGGTGGGATCGCGCCCGGCCCGCGGATCAGCGCCCCGACATCAGCCTCGATATAAAAGCGCATAAAACCCGGCGGAACATTCGCCGCCTCCGCGCCTTTGATGCGCACGGCAGAAGCGATCGTCGCGTCGAGAACGATCGGGCTGGCGATCACCAGGTCGGCTGTCTCCGCATAGGAGAGCGCCGGCGCGGCGTAAGCTCCGGCTGCTGGCTGCTGGGCGGCGGCGGTGAAGGGGGTGACGGCAATGAGCGCGAAACCAAGCGCGGAGGCACTAATCGTTCGGGTGACCATGCGCATCGGTTAATCCATCCCCTCTCTATGATACAGAAATAAATCTGTCGCAGGGCGATTGTACGTTTGTTGCGTCCGACAAAGCGTTTGCGTGTCGTTAAGGCGCAAGTTAGGAGTCGCTCGGTGCAAGGGTACCGTTTAGCCCTTGCCGACGGACCGGCACGCCCATTTTCCGCCTAGCGGAAGCCGCGGCAGGCCGCCCGGCCCCCTCGGGCCATAGGGATTAGGGAGTGCTTTTGCTGAATGGCCTACTCTGACCAGAAGATGAGCGGGAGCAAGGTCGTCGCGATCGTCATCGTGGCGCTCATCCATGCTGCTCTCGGCTACGCCTTCGTCACCGGCCTCGCGTTCCAGTACGTGAAAAAGGTGTCGGAGAAGCTGAATACGTTTGACGTTGAGGAACCACCGCCCCCGCCGCCGGACGAACCGCCACCGCCGCCGCCTGACGTTCCGATGACGCCGCCGCCCGTTGTGGCGCCGCCGCCCATCGTGACGACTCCGGCACCGCCGGTGACGATCGCTACCGTGCCGACTCCGCCGCCGGTCTATGTACCGACGCCGGTCGCGCCGCCTGCACCCCCGCCGCCTGCGCCTCCCGCGCCGCCGGTGGTCAGCAAGGCTGCCGGTGCAAAGGGTAACCCTGCGGACTGGATCACCACGGACGATTATCCGCCCAGCTCGATTCGTGCCGAAGAAGAAGGCACGACCGTGATTAAGTGGACGATCAACGCCCAGGGTCGCGTGGAGAATTGCGTCACCACCGAGTCGAGCGGCTCGAATGCGCTAGACCAGGCGGCATGCCGCGCGCTGACCCGTCGGGCCCGGTACACGCCGGCCACGGACGCAGCGGGCAACCCGATCGCGACGACGCAGACGCGCCGCGTGGTCTGGAAGCTGCCACGGGATTGATCCAGCCTTAATAGAATCGCGCTTTTCAGAGGGAAACTAATCGAATGATCACCACCATCTTCGCTGCTGCCGCAGGTGCGGCAGACCACGGCGGCGAGAACCCGTACGGCCTTGCCGCCGCGCTTGAGCAGGGCGGTATCATCGCCCAGAGCACCTTCGGCATCCTCGTGCTGATGTCGGTCGTCTCGTTCTACATCATGTTCACCAAGCTCTTCGAGCAGCAGAAGATCATCAACCAGGCGAAGCGCGTCCGCGGCTCGTTCTGGCAGACGACCTCGCTGCGCGAGGGTTCGGCGAAGCTGGAGAAGAACTCGGCCTACAAGCAGATCGTCGACGACGGCCTGCAGGCTCAGGAGCAGCACTCGAAGCTGACCGACCCGGTCGAGGCACATGACTGGCTGCACGGCTCGCTCGCGCGTTCGGAAGCGATGATCAACTCGCGTCTGGGCACCGGCCTGGCGTTCCTGGCGACCGTGGGTGCGACCGCACCGTTCATCGGTCTGTTCGGTACGGTTATCGGCATCTACCGCGCGCTCATCAAGATCGGTGCGGCTGGCCAGGCGTCGATCGACGCGGTCGCCGGTCCGGTCGGTGAAGCGCTCATCATGACCGCGCTCGGTCTCGCCGTCGCCGTTCCGGCGGTGCTCGGCTACAACTGGCTGCAGCGTCGCAACAAGTCGATCGCGGAAGACCTGTCGGCCTTCTCGAACGACGTGCTCGGCTACCTCGCCTCGAACGGCGCGGTGCGCCCGGCGGTTGCTGGTGCGGCCAAGCCGGTCGCAACGAAGCCGGCTGCCACCACCACGGCCGGCCAGGCCGGTGGCGTGCAGACCCGCTCGTAATGGGAAAGCGGGGTTGCCAGCCGGCGACCCCGCCACCTTTCCCGACCGGATAGCCGGTGGGAACGAAGACATAGGATAGCCTGACTTATGGCGATGAGCGTTGGTGGAGACTCCGCCGCAGAAACCCCGATGTCGGACATCAACACGACGCCTCTCGTGGACGTCATGCTGGTGCTCCTCATCATCTTCCTGATCGCGGTGCCGGTCGTGATCCAATCGGTTCCGGTGAAGCTGCCGAGCGTACGCTTCGACCCGACCACCACCAAGCCCGAGAACGTTTCCCTCTCGATCACGACCAAGCCTGATGGTGCCTGTGCCGTTTACTGGGGCATGACCCCGGTGACTCACGAGGAGCTGCTGGATCGCGCCGTGGCCAAGCTGAAGGCCGAGATCGAACGGCAGGGCGGCGTGAACGCCCCCGGCCTGGAACTGCCCGAAGCGCATGTGCGCGGTGACGTGAACGTGCCGTGGAAGTGCGTGGCAGGCGCGATCTACAACATGCAGATGGCGGGCTTCGCTCGCGTCGGCTTCATTTCCGAGCCGCCGCCGGGCACCGGCACCGAGCGTCTGTAAGCAAGCCACCAGGAGTAATCGATATGGCAATGAGTGGCGGCAAGGACGATGGCGAGCCGATGATGGAGATGAACACGACGCCGTTGATCGACGTCATGCTCGTTCTCCTCATCATGTTCATCATCACCATCCCGATCCAGACCCACGCGGTGAAGGTCGATCTGCCGGTGAATGATCCGAATGCGACTCGGCCGCCGGTCGATCCGCAGAAGAACAAGATCACCATCGCGACCGATGGCACCGTCAGCTGGAACGGCTCGCCGGTCGATCCGGTCCGCCTGCGTCAGTACCTCGACGTGGCGGCAGCGATGAACCCGGAGCCCGAGCTGCACTTCCAGCCGGATCCGACGGTTCGTTACGACACGGTCGATCAGACGCTGGCAGTGATCAAGCGGTCGAACGTGACGAAGCTCGGCTTCATCGGCAACGAGCAATATTACCGCGAATTCTGATCACTCTGGTCATCAGAAGCGCAACGGGGCGGCCTCCTGGAGGTCGCCCTTTTTTTGTGCCTCGTTCGCAGGGCGCGCTTCGGCGCCTTGGTCTGGCGGCGCCCGAGCTGGACGCCGACGAGGCCCCGCGCTGCGCCTCTATCTGCCGCTTCCCCGCACTTGCGCCGTTGTCAGAAAAGTGACACCATCCTGTCATAAAAGCGTAACGAAGCATGTGGCTTCGCGCTGAACGGGAGAAGGTGTGATGCGCGTCGTGTACCTCCTTGCTCTGGCCGGCTGCTTGGCCAGCCCCGCGCTCGCGCGCGATCGCACGGGCTTCAAGGCGATCGAGGCACGGGATTATGCGGCAGCGGAGAAAGTGTTGCTCAACGAGCGGCGCATCTTTCCCAGCCGGCCCGAGCTGATGATCAACCTCGGCACCGTCTATGCCCGCACCGGCCGCCTCGCGGAGGCGGAGGGCTTGTATCGCGCGGCGCTGGATGCCGAGGCGGTGGAGATGGCGTTGCCGGACGGCGCGCTCGCCACCTCGCATGACGTCGCCCGGCGCGGCTTGCGCAGCCTGGCGCCGACGACCCTCGCGGTCAGATAAGCGCGCGAACGCGCGGCCGCCTAGGCATCCGTGGCAGCGCTGCGGACGCCGTGCTTTTGAAAAGGTGCGGGGGCGAGTGGACGCAGTCTGGCTCGCCTCCGGTTATCAAAGCCGAGGCAGGGTGACCCCGCGCTGCCCCATATATTTGCCCGCGCGATCGGCGTAGCTGACCTCACACGGCTCGTTCCCCTGCAGGAACAGGAACTGGCAGGCGCCTTCGTTGGCGTAGATCTTGGCCGGCAGCGGGGTGGTGTTGGAAAACTCCAGCGTCACATGCCCCTCCCAGCCGGGTTCCAGCGGCGTGACGTTCACGATGATCCCGCACCGGGCATAGGTCGATTTTCCCAGACAGATGACGAGCACGTCGCGCGGCACGCGGAAATATTCCACCGTCCGCGCCAGCGCGAAGCTGTTGGGCGGGATGATGCAGACGTCGGTCTTGCGATCGACGAAGCTGTTTGCGGCAAAATCCTTCGGATCGACCGTGGCCGAATCGACATTGGTGAAGATCTTGAAATCGTCAGCAACTCTAGCATCATAGCCGTAGGAGCTAAGACCATAGCTGATGCAGCCATCGCGCCGCTGCGCCTCGACGAACGGTTCGATCATGCCGTGTTCGCGTGCCTGTTCGCGAATCCAACGGTCGGACAGAATGGACATGCGGCTGCTCCCTCCGCGTGCTCTTCGCCTCCCGCGCTGGCGGTGACAAGTCCCGGCGTGTCAATCGCCGGGTTGGTGGGTGGGATCAGCGGGGGAGGGTGATCGTCGCGACCAATCCGCCGTCGGGACGATTGGCGAGCGTCACCTCGCCGCCGGCGTCCTGCACGATCGCGCGGGTCAGCGCGAGGCCGAGGCCGATCCCGCCGGTGTCGCGGTTGCGCGATCCTTCCAGCCGGGTGAAAGGATTGAAGACGGCAGCCAGTTGATCGTCCGGGATGCCGGGTCCGCGATCGGCGACCGACACTGCGACGGACCGCTCGCCCGCGGTGATCGCCACTTCCGCGGCGCCGGCATATTTCACGGCATTTTCGATGAGGTTGCGGACGGCGCGGCGGAACAGCGTCGGGCGCAGCCGCATGCGCAACCGCTCGACGTCTTCAAAGGCCACGTCGGCGCCCAGATCACGGAAATCCTCCACCACGGCATCGACCAGCGCGGCGAGGTCAACCTCGGTCACCGCCTCGCTCGGCCGCCCGAGCCGCGCCAGCGACAGAATGTCGTCGAGGGTGCGGCTCATTTCCTCGATCGTCGCCGCCATGCGCGCGCGATCCTGCTCGTCCTCGACCGATTCGATCCGCACACGCAGCGCCGCCAATGGCGTACGCAGATCATGGCCGATTGCACCGAGCATTCGGTCCTTTTCGTCCAGCATGTCGGTGACGCGCCGGGTCAGGCCGTTGAAGGCGACGATGAGATCGCGCACGTCGCTCGGCCCCTCGACCGGGACGGCGGAGATTTCCCCGCGCGGGGTGAAAGCGCCGGCTGCCACCGCAAGCGCGCGCATCGGCCGGGAAATGCGGCGCGCGATCCACAGCACGGGCAGCAGGATCAGGATGTAGATGATCAGCGTCTGGCCCAGCAGCGCCCAGAAGATGCGGTTGTTGTGGCGCGGCCAGGGCGCGTTGGTGGTCACCCAGCTGCCGTCGGCTTGCTGGACGGCGAACATCAACGTGTCGGTGGGCCGCCCGCCATGGCGCGCCGCCGCACGCGGGCTTCGATGGTCGCCCGGCCGGATGCCGGTATCGATCCGTCCGGGCGTGACGCCGAGCTCGACGAGCTGCTGGCGGAGTTCTTCGCCAACCTTGGGAAGACGCTCAAACCCCGCGGGAATAGGATTGCTGGCGCGTTGCCGCACCCGGCCACGGTCGGTCACCAGCGGCCGGTCGACCGCATGGTCGAGCGCGTCCGCCAGCCGCACCGCCGCCGGCCTGGTCGCTTGGGCGATCTTGAACGCCGCGCGCTCGCGCAGGATCAGCGCGAGGTTGATCGCCTGCGCCGCGAACAGCGCGATCGCCAGCAGCAGCGCAAGCTGCCCCGACAGGTTGCGAGGAAAGCGCAGGATCACTGGCGGGTCACAGCCGCGTCACTTCCGCGGCGAGCGTATAACCGCCGCCCCACACCGTCTTGATGAGCTGCGGATTGCGCGGATCAGCCTCGATTTTCTTGCGCAGGCGGCTGACCTGATTGTCGATCGCGCGATCGAACGCCGCCGCCTCGCGACCCTGCGTCAGGTCGAGCAGCTGGTCACGGGTCAGCACCTGGCGTGGCCGGGTGACGAGCGCGTGAAGCAGGTTGTATTCGCCGGTCGACAGCGGCACGGCCACGCCCTCGCGGTCGACAAGCGTTCGCTCGCCGGTCTTCAGGATCCAGTCGGCAAAGGCGTAAGCGCCTGCCTCCGGCGCATGCTGGCGCGCGCCGCCTGCCTGCACACGCCGCAGGACCACCTTGATCCGGGCAGCAAGCTCACGCGGGGAGAAGGGCTTCACCATATAATCGTCGGCGCCCATCTCCAGCCCGACGATCCGGTCGGTTTCCTCGCTCTTGGCGGTGAGCAGGATCACGGGGATGTCGCTGGTCGCGCGGATATGGCGGCACAGGCTCAGCCCGTCCTCGCCCGGCATCATGATGTCGAGGATGACGAGATCGATCGCATAGGCGCCCAGCCGCATCCGCGCAGCCTCGGCATCGCCGACCTGCGTGACGCGAAACCCCTGTTTGACCAGATATTGCGCCAGCGGCTCGCGGATTGACCGCTCGTCGTCGACGAGCAGCAGGTGGGGCGTATCGACCATGATGTCGGCATCTAGCATGTCATGCTCCGCCGGAAAGGGCCGGGCGACATGATCGTCGCCCGGCTCCGGTCATCGGTTGCGCGCACGGCGCGGGCTCAGCGCGCCGGGCGAGCCTCGCCGTTCGGGGCACCGCGCATCTTGATCGCGCCGCGGGCGGCCTGCCGCTCGGCCGCGTCGATGCGGCCATCGCGGTTGGTGTCGACGCGGTCGAACATGGCGCCGGCCGCTGCAACGGCTTCGGCCTTGGTCAGCACGCCGTCGCGGTTGGCATCGGCACCCATCATCATGCCCATGCCGCCGCCGCCATGACGACCGCCGCGCTTGCCCTTCCACTTGTCGCGCATCGCCTGGCGCTCGGCCGCATCGATGCGGCCATCCTTGTTCGCGTCCATGCGATCAAAGCGCTGGCCGGCACGTTCACGGAACTGCTCGCGGGTTACCTCCGCCTCAGCGCCGCCACGGCGACCGCGGTGCTCGCCAGCGGTCAGCTTGCCGTTCTTGTCCGCATCGAGCCGGTCGAAGCGGGCATCAGCAGCGGCCAGCGCCTCGGCACGGGTCACCACACCGTCGCGGTTGGTGTCGGCAGCGCCGGGACCACGCTGCGCGGCAGCGGCGGGGGCGGCAGTCTGGGCGATGGCCGCACCGGAGATTGCGGTACCAGCGAGGGCGGCTGCAAAGATAAAGCGTTTCATTGACTTACGGGTCCTTCCTGAAAGAGAAGCTCTTGCTTCCCGTCATGGGACCCATATGCGCACCGATTGTCGCGCGTGTTTGTCAGCGCGCCGCAAAAGTGTCGCAAATTGTCACGGTGCTGCCGCTGCTCCGGCTCACTCGATCAGTCGTTGGCGCAGCGCCTCGCGGCGTGCTGCATCCACGCCCAGCACCGCCTCGGCATATTGCTCGACCGATCCGTGACGCTCCTCGATCGAGCGCGTCGCGGCGTGCAGGTAATCCGCATCGACACCCATCAACGTCACGATCGCGCCGTCGGTGATCTGGTCGCCATAGCGTTCACGGATCGAATCGCCCGCGGCTGCGATCCGGCGCGCCTGATTGCCCGCGACGTTGGTGAGGAGGTAATCCGCCATCACGTCATCCTCGTGGACGCCGAGCAGGCGGTGGAGCAGCGCCGCCGCAAGCCCGGTGCGGTCCTTGCCCGCCAGGCAGTGCAGAAGGCTGGGTCCCTCGCGGGTGGCCAGCGCGTCGAAATACAGGCTCAGCGAGCGGACCAGCACTTCGCGATAGGGCATGTTGACGTAGAGCCGCGTCATCGCCTCCTTCGCCTCCGCCGCCGTCGCGATGCCGCGCCCGGCCTCTTCGTGCGGCGCCAGTTCGGAGCCGACGGTCTCGCCCGCCGCGAACAGCACGACGGCATCGAACGGCTCGGGCCGCAGGCAGGGCATCGACTGCCGCTCGCTGTCGCCACGCAGGTCGATCACCGTCGACAGGCCGATCTGCGCCACGCCGGCGAGGTCGTCGGGGGTGGCGGCGCCATGCTGGCCGGACCGCCAGAGGATCCCGCTCCTCAGCCGGCCATCGCGCGCCGCATAGCCGCCATAGTCACGGAAATTGTGGATGCCTTCGAAGGTACGGACGCGTTCGTTCATGCCCGCCGCGCTACCCCATTTCGATGACAATGTCGCGTCGTTTAATGAAGATGGCTTAGCTGAACGAGCGGCAGTGTTCCCCGCCGATCGTCACGCGGGGTCGCCATCCTTGTACTTCATCTCGAGGAAGCGGCCGCGCGTTTCGAGCGAATCGAGATCACCGCGGGCAAGCTCCTCGCTCATCTGGCCGATCTCGCGCTCGATAAGTTCCAGCCCCTCGATCAGCTGGCGGTCGGGCGTCTTGCCGTTGCGCTCGGTAGCGCGCAGTTCGGGCGGCACGCGTTGATAGTCGCGGACGAAATCGGGCAGCTGTTCGCCGACCAGCCGGCGGATGTCGGCACCGGCGGGCGTTTCGTCGCCGACCGTCTGCAACTGCTTGCCCAGCGTGTCGAGCCGGAGGCCGATTCGGTCGGCGATCTGGACGGCAGGCGCGGGCAGGGCCGGTCGCTGCGCATCGAGCCAGCGCGTCGTCTGCATCGGCAGCGCCTTCAGGTCGCTGCGCGCCAGCTTTTCATGAGTCACCGGGCGGGGGCCGGGTGCAAAGGCGATCGCGAGCGTCACTGCCGCCATCATCATCAGCACCGCCAACGCGCCGAACAGCCCGATCGGCATTATCGCGATGCCGATGATCGCCGCGGCAAACAGGATCGCGGCATTGGCCACGCCGATCGCCGCGACGCGCTTCGCCACGCTGCGCCGTTGCCGCGGCCGCCGGCTGACCGCGCGCGTGCCCGGCAGCGTGTCGAACGATTGCAGCCGCACGCGATCGAGCGTGTTGCGCGCGCTCGACAGCGCCTGATCGGTCTCGTGCGAGGTCACAGCGACTCCAGCTTGAAGGTCTCGGGCGAATTGCCCAGCCGGTTCTGCGCTGCGCCTTCCGCCCGGGCGATATAGCCGCGCGATTTCTCGACCTCGCCCGACAGCGTGTCGACGGTGGTCTTCATCGAATCCAGCGCCTTCAGCTTGAACGTGTCGATCGCGTCCATCGTCTCGTAGATGTTCTGGAACGCGCGCTGCAGCGTCTCAAGCGGGATGGCGGAGCTCGCCGCCTGCTCATGGATGCGCGCGGTGTTGGACCGCAGCAGCTTGCCGGTCGAATCGATGATGTTGGCGGTCGTGGTGTTGAGCTGCGTGATCTGTTCCAGCACCAGTTTCTGGTTGGTCATCGCCTGCGCCACCGTCACCGCGGTGCGCAGCGCCGCGACCGTGGTGGTCGATGCGCGATCGACGCCCTTGATCAGCTCCACATTGTTCTTCTTGACCAGGTCTAGCGCCAGATAGCCCTGCACCGTGACCGCCATCTGGGTCAGCAGGTCCTGTGTCCGCTGCCGGGCGTAGAACAGGGCGGTCTCGCGGATCGCCTTCGCCTTGGCCGGATCGGTCGCGTCCAGCTCGTTCGCCTTGTCCTCCAGCTTCTGGTCCAGCATCTTCGACAGCTGGATCATCTGTTCCAGCTTCCCCATCGCGCTCCACAGATTGGCGCGTTCGGTGTCGATCGACGCATTGTCCATCAACAGCTCGTCCTTGCCCGACGCCAGGCTCTTCAGGATCGAGGCGATGTGCGTCTGGCTGGATTTGTAGCTGTCGAAATAATTGCGCATCTTGTTGCCGAACGGGATGATCCCGAAAAGCTTCTGCGGCGCGGTCAGATTGCCCTTCTTGCCGGGGTCGAGATCCTCGACCACGCGGCGCAGCTGGGCGAGATCCTTGCCGACGCCGGTTTCCTGATCCATCGCCCGAACGGGTCGATCGAGGAAGCGGTTGGACTGGCCCGCCGCATCGCGGATTTCCTTGGCGCCCATGTTGGTGATCGCATCGACCACCTTGCCGAATTCCGGGCTGTTGGCGTCGCGCTCCATCAGCTGCTGAACGGCGTAATCGGCGCGTTCCTCCAGCTTCGATTTCACGCCTTCCTCGACCGGTACAAGTCCCGCGGCCTTCTCCGCCGTCACGGTGGGCACCGGGTCGGGCGGCGTCAGCTTCAGCGCCGTGTCCGTCGCGGTGATCGTTTCAGGGGTGGTCGCCATCTACATCCTCCAGCGTCAGCCTCCACGATGGCGGCTGACGGTGCTTCGTTCAAGTGTACCAGTGATATAATACGCTGGTCGGACACGCGCAAACGTGCCTGATTTCACGCGCTGTCTTTCGATTGGCACGGAAAAGTAACGAAGCTGCCACGACAGGGGCCTAGCGGCCGCTCACCACAGCCAGAACATTCGGGGGAATATCATGAACCGCGCCTTCTCGGGCGGCGTCGTCGCAACGCTGCTCGCCTGTTCTTCGACGGCCGCACTCGCCCAGGCTCAGGTGCCGGGAGATGATGGCGATATCGTCGTCACCGCGCAGAAGGTGGAGCAAAGGATCGAGGACGTGCCGCTCGCGGTCACCGCCGTCACGCAGGAACGGATGCGCGAGATCGGCGTCAATTCGCTTGCCGAGGTGGCGTTGTTCGTCCCGGGCCTGCGCGTGCAGGAGCAGAGCGCGAACAACCCCGGCTTCGTGATCCGCGGCATCACCTCGGACTCCGGCTCCTCGCAGCAGGGCGCGCGCGTCACGCTCTACTATAACGGCGTCGACATCAGCCGGTCTCGCGGGGCGTATCAGGACCTCTTCGATCTCGAGCGGCTCGAGGTGGTCAAGGGCCCGCAGGCGACGCTGTTCGGCACCGCCGCCGCAATCGGCGCGGTCAGCATCGTCTCGGCGAAGCCGCAGCCGGGCTTTTCGGGTGAATTGCTCGCGAGCTATGGCAATTACGATCGCGCGCAGGTGTCGGGCTTCCTCAACGCCGGGAACGATACGCTCGCGGCGCGCCTCGCCTTCGCGTACAAATATCGCGACGGCTATGTCCGCAACATCGCCGGCGATCCGGATGTGCCGAACCAGAACCAGGGCCGTGTCGATCAGGATGATCTGAACGGCCAGGATCAGCGCGGCATCCGCGGCTCGCTGCGCTGGACGCCGTCGGACGCCGTCACCGCCGATCTCGTCCTCACCTATGACGGGCAGCGCAATCCCGGCACCGCCTTCAAGAGCCGTGTGTTCGCGCCCACCGGCGGGCAGACCGGCGACTTCGGCTATGCAGAGCTTTCCGGATCGCCGTTCAGCCAGGAGGTGCTCGGCAAGCGCAAGCTCGGGCTCGACCGCGACGTCTATGACGCGAACCTGACGATCAACGTCGATGTCGCGCCCGGCGTCACCTTCACCACCGTCAACGGCTATCGTCGCTTCAACGCGCTGGAGACGTTCGACGCCGATGGCGGTCCGGCCTGGTACCTCGAATTCGCCGAGGATGCGAAGGGCGACCAGTGGAGCCACGAAGGCCGCTTCAACTTCACCGGGGAGCGCTATCGCGCCTCGTTCGGCTGGAACGCCTTTTTCGAAAACGGCTATCAGCGCGTACCCTTTTCGACCGAGGAGGGCACGTACATCGCCTGTTCCATCGCCGCGCCTTATGCGCAGGTGCGCGCCGCGCTGAACGCCGCTGGCCTGCCGATCGGCACCAACTGCATCGCGCCCAACGGCACCATCCTGGCCGCGCAGGCCACGCAGATCCTGTCCCGCGGTGCCGCGACGGTCGTGCCCTACAGTTCCGAATTCACCAATTATGGCAACAACGACACTTATTCGGTGTTTGCCGACGCCACCTGGATCCCGACCGACGCGCTTGAGGTGACCGCCGGCGCGCGCGTGCTGATCGAGGATCGCCAGTCGGGCTACAGCGCGATCCAGCCCAATTCGGTGCTGCTCGCCCCGCTCGGCGTGCGCACCAGCCTGCTCGGCACGGTCGGCACCGGCGGTGCGAAGTTCGTGGCGGAGCGCAGCTTCGCCGCGGTGCTCCCGCGCGTGAACGCGCTCTACCGTGTGACCAACGACCTCAACGTCTTCGCCACCGTCAGCAAGGGACGTCGCTCGCCCGTGGTGCAGCTCGGCTCCGCCGCCGGCCCGGCCGGTGCGATCCCCGCGCTGCAGATCGTGCCGGAGGAAACCGTCTGGAACTACGAAGCCGGCATCAAGGCGGGCAGCCGCACGTTGTCTGGTACGCTGTCGGTCTTCTACCAGACCTATGACGACTTCCAGGTCAGCGTCACCGATCCCGACGGCCGCGTGACCACGCAAAGCGCCGGCACCGCCAACAACCTTGGCGTCGAGCTGGAGGGCACCTGGCGCCCGACCCGCTTCCTCAGCGTCTTCGGCAGCTTCGGCTATATCGACGGCGGGATCAGCGACAAGCCGCTGCCCGGCGGTGGCACCAACGCCTTCGCCGGCAACCGCTTCCGCCTCCAGCCGGAGGTGATCGCGGCGGGCGGCGCATCGCTTCGCCTGCCGCTGGCGGACGGCGTCACCTTCTACGCCACGCCCTCGGCGAGCTATCAGAGCAAGGTGTTCTTCGAACTGCCCAACCGGGAGGAGATCAGCCAGGACGGCTATACGCTGGTCAACGTGCGTGCCGGGGTGGAGTTTGCTGACGGCCGCTACCGGATCGGCGGTTTTGCCCGCAACCTCACCAACGAACGCTATCTGATCGACGCGGGCAACACCGGTGGCACGTTCGGCACGCCGACCTATATCGCCGGCGAACCGCGCTTCTACGGCATAGAGCTGTACGGCCGTTTCTGATGAGATGATCGGCCGGGCAGGGAACTACATCTCTGCCCGGCTGTTCTGCCGGCTCTAGCCGCAGCGCAGCAAATAGGCTAACGGCGCCTCAACGCCGCGAGGGCCGCGGCCATTCAGGAATTCCGATGCAGTTGCGCAACATCGCCATCATCGCGCACGTCGATCATGGCAAAACTACTCTTGTCGACCAGCTCTTTCGCCAGTCGGGCACCTTTCGAGACAATCAGCGCATCGAAGAGCGCGCCATGGACTCCAATGATCTCGAGAAAGAGCGCGGGATCACCATTCTGGCCAAGCCGACCTCGATTGAGTGGGAAGGCACCCGTATCAACATCGTCGATACCCCGGGCCACGCCGACTTCGGCGGCGAGGTGGAGCGTATTCTCTCGATGGTCGACGGCGTGATCCTGCTGGTCGATTCGTCGGAAGGCGCGATGCCGCAGACGAAGTTCGTGACGGGCAAGGCGCTGGCGCTGGGCCTGCGTCCGATCGTCGTCGTCAACAAGGTCGACCGTCCCGACCAGCGGATCCAGGAAGTGCTGGACGAGGTGTTCGACCTCTTCGTCAGCCTCGACGCCACCGACGAGCAGCTCGATTTCCCGGTTCTCTACGCCTCGGGCCGCAACGGCTACGCCAGCGAGGACCCGGATCGCCGCGAGGGCACGCTGACCCCGCTGTTCCAGAAGATCGTCGATCACGTCCCGCCGCCGGCGCTCGACGTCGACGCGCCGTTCACCTTCCTCGTGACGCTGCTCGATCGTGACAACTTCCTTGGCCGCGTGCTCACCGGCCGCGTCAATTCGGGCACGGTGAAGATCAACCAGCCGATCCACGCGCTCGACATGGACGGCAAGGTGATCGAGACGGGCCGCGCGTCCAAGATCATGACCTTCCAGGGCCTTGAGCGCGTGCCGACCGACGAGGCGCGCGCCGGCGACATCATCAGCCTCGCCGGCCTTGCCGTTGCGACCGTGTCGAACACCATCGCCGACATCACCGTGACCGAGGCGATCCAGGCGCAGCCGATCGATCCGCCGACGCTGTCGATGCGGTTCGCCGTGAACGATTCGCCGATGGCGGGCCGTGAGGGCAGCAAGGTGACGAGCCGCATGATCCGCGACCGCCTGTTCCGCGAGGCGGAATCGAACGTCGCGATCAAGGTGACCGAATCGGCCGACCGCGACAGCTTCGAAGTCGCCGGCCGTGGCGAACTTCAGCTCGGCGTTCTGATCGAGACGATGCGCCGCGAGGGCTTCGAGCTCGGCATCAGCCGCCCGCGCGTGCTGTTCCGCGAGGACGAGAACGGCAAGAAGCTCGAGCCGTATGAAACCGTCATCATCGACGTGGACGAGGAGCATTCGGGCACCGTCGTCGAGAAGATGAACCTGCGTAAGGCCGAGATGACCGACATGCGTCCGTCGGGCGGTGGCAAGACGCGCATCACCTTCTCCGCGCCGTCGCGCGGCATGATCGGCTATCATGGTGAGTTCCTGTCCGACACGCGCGGCACGGGCATCATGAACCGGCTGTTCGAGAAATATGGCCCGCACAAGGGCCCGATCGAGGGCCGCAAGAACGGCGTGCTGATCTCCAACGGCGCCGGCGAGGCACAGTCCTACGCGCTCGGCCCGCTCGAGGCGCGCGGCATCCTGTTCGTCGGCCATGGCGAGGCGCTCTACGAGGGCATGATCATCGGCGAGAACGCCAAGACGGAAGACCTTGAGGTCAACCCGATGAAGGCGAAGCAGCTGACCAACTTCCGCGCATCGGGCGGCAAGGACGATGCGATCCGCCTGACCCCGCCGAAGAAGATGACGCTGGAACAGGCGATTGCGTACATCGATGACGACGAGATGGTCGAAGTGACGCCCAAGACGATCCGCCTGCGCAAGCGCTACCTCGATTCGAACGAGCGCAAGCGCCACAAGCGGTCGGCCGAAGCCGCCTGATCCTTGTTGCCGGACGGGTCGTGATCGGCCCGGACAATTCGACGCCGCTTCGCCGCGGGACGCCAGCGCTGCTGGCACCCCGGCTGAGGCGGCGTTCGTGTGTCTGGCTTTCTCCTGCGCCCATCCCAGCAGGTCGCGACTTGCACTCCCGCGCGTGACAGCGGAGAGAAAAGGTCATGGATGATTGCCGCGTTGCGCTGATCGGCTTCGGCTATGCCGGCCGGGTGTTTCACGCGCCGCTGATTGGCGCCACCCAGGGGCTGCGGATCGCTGCGGTCGCTTCCTCGCGTCCCGATACGGTGCGCGCCGCGCTCGGCGATGTCGCGGTCGAGGCGACGCCCGAGGCGGCGATCGCGCGCGACGACATCGATCTGGTGGTGATCGCCACGCCCAATGATCGTCACGCCCCGCTCGCGATGGCGGCGCTGGACGCCGGCAAGCATGTCGTGGTCGACAAGCCCTTCGCGCTGACGCTCGCCGATGCCGCCGCGGTGGTCGACGCCGCTCGCCGGGCAAAGCGGCTCGTCAGCGTCTTTCACAACCGCCGCTGGGACAGTGACTTCCTCACCGTCGCGGCAGCGATCGCGCGCGGCGACCTGGGGCAGGTTGTCCATTTCGAAAGCCATTTCGACCGTTTCCGCCCGCAGGTGCGCGATCGCTGGCGCGAGCGGCGCGTGCCGGGCGGGGGCATCTGGTATGATCTGGGGCCGCATCTGATCGATCAGGCGGTGCATCTGTTCGGCATGCCCGAGCGGATCGAGGCCGATCTGGCGGTGCTTCGCCCGGGCGGGCAGGCTGATGACTGGGCGCACGCCGTGCTCGCCTATCCCGACAAGCGGGTAATCGTGCACGCTTCCATGCTGTCGGCCGGCGGCAGCCCGCGCTTCGTGGTGCATGGAACGGGCGGTACTTTGGTCAAGGCGATGCCCGATCAGCAGGAGGCGCAATTGCTGGCCGGCATGATCCCGGGCGTGCCGGGCTGGGGGGAAGATCCCGATCCCGCGATCCTCCACGACGGCGCCGGCAGCCGGGCGGTTGCCACGGTCAGCGGCGATCAGCGCCGTTTCTACCGGGGCGTCGTGGCCGCGATCCGCGGGGAGGGGCCCAATCCCGTTCCGCCAGAAGAGGCACTTGCCACCATGTCCTTGATCGAGGCTGGCCTGCGCGCCTCGGCGGAGCGACGCGCGGTCACGCCCGCGCTCCCGGCAAACGTTACAATGTCGTCGGAAACGCCCTGGCGACTGGAAGGCAGGCCGCCGCGCCCATAGGCGTCACCGTTCGTGAAAACGGGAGACTTCATGCGCCTGTCCTGTGCCCTGGTGCCGCTCGCCTTCCTGGCCGGCGCCGCTCATGCCAGCACCTATCCCTCGATCCCCGAGCCGATGATCTTCGACATGGTCCGCCCGCTCGGCGCGGAGCGCGGCGAGCTGGAGGTCAATGTCCTTGCCCAGACCGGCTCGCCCTTCGGCGCGAACGAGACCGAATGGGCGCCAGAGATCGAATATGCCTTTGCCCGGGGGCATGCGATCGAGTTCGAGCTGCCGTTCGACGGCCGCCGGCTGGCAGCCTACAAGCTTGGCCTGCAATCCTCGCTCGGCGTGTCGGCGGACGGGCGCAGCGCGCATGGCGTGCAGTATCTCGGCATCTATCACCGCGACAGCGGCCGCTACACCAACACCTTGCTGTACCTCGCCGGCCACCGCTTCAACGCGCGCTGGAGCACGATGAACATGATCGGGCTCGACGATATCAGCCTGGGTCGGCGGACGGGACGCAATGGCCTGCTGCTCAACCATGCGCTGTTCTACGATGCGCGACCCGGCACGATCCTGGGCGCCGAGCTGAACGTCGCCGGCGGCGCCGAACGCAGCGTCAAGCTCAGCCCGCAGATCCACCGGCGCGTCTCCCACGCCGCCAACGTCCAGCTGTCGCTTGGCGTGGAGAAGCTGCGCGCCCACCGCGCGCGGCCCACCGCGGGCCTGCGCGTCGTGCGCGAGTTCTGACGCTGTTCCCCGCCGCCGGCTGCACGCGTCAGCCGACTGCGCCGCCCAATTCCATCAACACGTCCCACTCCTCGTCGCGAACCGGCGTCACCGACAACCGGCTCTGCCGCAGCACCTCCAGCCTGGCGAGCCGCGGGTCGCTCTTCATCGTCGCCAGCGGTACCGGGTTGGCCAGCCGTTCTACCGGGCGGACCCGCACCTTGGCCCATTGTTCCTTGTCGCCATCGGGTTGCCATGCGCGGATGATCTCCATCACGCCGACCGCGGCCTTTTCCTTGTTGCTATGGTAGAAGATCGCCTGGTCGCCGGGCTCCATCTCCTTGAGGAAATTGCGTGCCGTATAGTTGCGCACGCCGTCCCACTCGGTCTCGCCCTCGCGGACCAGATCATCCCAACCGTAAACGTCCGGCTCCGACCGGAGCAGCCAATAGGCCATGTCTTTTCCCTAAACCCCTTGTGAACGCGACATTCCGAGCCGGTTCAGCCCGAATCGCGCAAGTAGCATGAACGCGCTCGCCGCATCATGCGTTTGCACCGGGAGAGCGGACCGAGCGTAGCTGTATGAGGAGGTTCGAGATGAACGGTTTTCTGATGAAGGCGGGGCTGGGGACGGCGATGGCCGCCACCGCCCTTGCCGCCGCCGCGCCGGCGGAGGCGCAGCGCTGGCGCCCGCGTGGCTATGATCGCGGCGGCGATGTTGCTGCCGGCGCGCTGATCGGCGGCGTCATCGGGCTTGGCCTTGGCGCGGCGATCGCGTCGTCCAACGATCGTGGTCGCTGGGGCGGCTATGGTTATGACGGCTATTACGATCGTTACGACCGCCGTGGCTGGGCGCCGCGCCGGTATTACAACAACTACCGCTACAATTATCGCCCGCGCTGTTTCCAGCAGTGGCGCTACGATCCTTATTACGGCGGCCGGGTGCCGGTGCGCATCTGCCGCTAGGCCGGGGTCCCACCAGCACGCAGGGACCGGCGCGGGGAGCAACGCTTCCCGCGCCGCTTTTTTTGTTGGGCACCGCGATCGGATCGGCTACGCGCGCGGCCATGACCGATACGCCCCCCGACCATCTTTCGATCGATCCTTCGAGCCCGTATTTCGACCAGCCGACGCTGGAACGCGGCATCGGCATCCGGTTCAAGGGTGTCGAGCGCAACGATGTCGAGGAATATTCGATCTCGGAGGGGTGGATCCGCGTCGCGCTGGGCAAGAAGGTCGATCGCCACGGCCGCCCGCTGACGATCAAGCTGAGCGGCCCGGTCGAGGCCTATTTCCAGACCGGCGGCGACACTGTCGCTGACGAAGGCGACGACGCCCAGGCCTAAATCCGGCTGGTGACAAACGCGGGAGGGATCGCCTTCCCGCGTCAATCATCACGTACCATCAGGCGCGGCGCCGGCGACATTCCGGCGCAGCGCCCGATACTCAGGCAGCCGACAGCTGCAGCCGCGCGCGCGCGGCATTATATTCGCGCTCCATGCGGTCGATCCGCTCGGCGACGGTTTCCACCTTCTGCACCGCGCCGATGCCCTGGCCCGATCCCCAGATGTCGCGCCACGCCTTTGCCTTCGCCGGCTCGCCGTTCGAATTCTGGCCGAAGTTCATCGTCTTGTAATCGCCCTGGGGCAGATTGTCGGGGTCCAGCCCAGCCCGCTCGATCGAGCCGCGCAGGTAATTGCCGTGCACGCCGGTAAAGAGGTTGGAATAGACGATATCGGCCGCCTTCCCCTCGACGATGCCATTCTTGTAGCCCTCATCGGCATTCGCTTCGACCGTCGCGATGAAGGGCGATCCGATATAGGCGAAATCGGCGCCCATCGCCTGCGCGGCGAGCACCGCATCGCCGGTCGCGATTGCGCCCGACAGCGCGACCGGGCCGTCGAACCATTGCCGGATCTCGCTGACCAGCGCGAAGGGCGACAGGCGGCCGGCATGGCCGCCCGCACCGCTCGCCACCGGGATCAGCCCGTCGGCGCCCTTTTCGATCGCCTTGCGCGCGAACCGGTCGTCGATCACGTCGTGGAACGTGATCCCGCCCCAATTGTGCACCGCCTGGTTCAATTCCTCGCGCGCGCCGAGCGAGGTGATGGTGATCGGCACCTGCCACTTCTCGCAGGTGGCCAGATCCGCCTCGAGCCGGTCGTTCGACTTGTGCACGATCTGGTTCACCGCGAAGGGCGCGGCGGGGCGATCCGGATTGTCGCGGTTGTGCGCCGCCAGCTCCTCGGTGATGCGGTGCAGCCACTCGTCAAGCAGCCCCTGCGGCCGCGCGTTGAGCGCCGGGAAGGATCCGACGATCCCCGCCTTGCACTGCGCGATCACCAGATCGGGCCCGGAGATGATGAAAAGCGGGGAGCCGATGACCGGCAACCGCAGGCGAGAAAGGATCGCTGGGACAGACATAATTTTGGTTATGTCCTCCCCGAAACTATCTGTCCAGCATGTACCATCGGCTCCCTGAACAATCGTAAAGGACGCTCAGTCCACCCGGCGCAGGTTGTCGCCGGCATCGCGTGCATTCTGCACATAATGCGCTGCCGAGACCTTCAGCGATGCGATCGCCGCCTCGTCCAGCTGCTTCACCGCGCGCGCCGGGCTGCCCACGATCAGGCTGCCGGGCGGGAAGGTCTTGCCTTCGATGACCAGCGCGTTGGCGCCGACGATGCAGTCATCGGGGATGACCGCGCGGTTAAGGACGGTCGCACCCATGCCGATCAGCACGCGGTCGCCGATCGTGCAGCCATGAAGGATGGCATGGTGGCCAATCGTGCAATCCTCGCCGATGGTCAGCGGCGCGCCCGGATCGGAATGGAGCATCGCGCCTTCCTGGATGTTGCTGCGCGCGCCGATCGGGATGGTCGTATTGTCGCCCCGGATCACCGCGCGGAACCACACGCTGCTATCCTCCGCCAGCCGCACGTCTCCGACCAGATCGGCGCTGGGCGCAACCCAGGCGGTCTCGTGACAGACGGGCCGCCGGCCGCGGAATTCGTAAAGGGGCATTTCTCTCTCCTGTATCATCCTTGGACAGTTGCGCACCGCGGTCACGAATGGCGGGTGCGAAAAGGTAAATGCGGCGTTAACCATTGCCTATGGATCGTCAGCCTCCTCCGTCATCCTTCCGCCACCCGATCCGCCAGACGATGGCGCCGCCTACCAAGGGGCGCGATCGGCGCGACGACGATCAGGATCTGAAGCTGTTCGTGCTGAGCTTCACCGCCTTCTTCATCTGCTTCTACACCTTGATGATGTGATCGCCCGTCGCCCGAGCTGACGGTCGCGCCCGCGGGTCAGTCGCAGGCGCGGTGCAGCCGCTGCGCGATCCATGCCGAGACGAGGCACATGCCAGCGACCACCAGCAGCAACTGGCTGGCCGTCGCCCCCAGCGCCGTGATCCCCGCCACCGCGGCCGAGCCGATCGTCATCGCGCCGGCGTTAACGACATTGTTCGCCGCCACGGTGCGAGCGGTCTGGTCCTTGGGCACGGTGGTGGTGAGAAAGGCGTAGAGCGGCACCACGAACATGCCGCCGAATGTCGCCACGAACAGCAACGTCAGCAGGACGAGCGGCGCGCCCGGATGCGTTACGAACGCGGGAATGTCGTACAGCGTCCCCGCAGGCGCGGCATCCCAGCGGGTCGCGACGAACCAGAAGGCAAGCACCGCCGCGCCCATCGCGATGACCGACGCGGGCGAATAGCGCGCCGAGATCTGCCCGCGCAGCATCAGGTTGATCACCACCGATCCGATCGCCACGCCGACCGAGAAGATGGCGAGCACCAGGCTGGCGACGCTGGCGTCCGCGGTCAGCACGTTCTTCACCAGCGGCGGGAAGATCACCACCAGGACCGATCCGATCGTCCAGAAGAAGCTGATCGCGCAGATCGCGAGGAACAGCCGCGGGATGTGCATCGTGCCCGCCACCAGCCGCCACGATGCGCGCAGCGGATGGAAATCGAGCTTCAGCGGCGGGCCGAGGCGCGGGGCGGGGGGCACCAGCCGCGCGGAAATATAGCCCAGCAGCGCAACGAGGAAGGTGGTCGTCGCAATGAGGGCGATCGATTCGTAGATGAACCCGGCCACGATCGTGCCGAGCAGGATCGACAGGTACGTGCCCGCCTCGACCAGGCCCGTGCCGCCCAGCACGTCCTCATCCTCCAGATGCTGCGGCAGGATGGCGTACTTGATCGGGCTGAAGAAGGTCGAATGGATGCCGAGCCCGACGATCGCCAGCAGCATCAGCGCGACCGGCAGCGTCACTTGCCCTGTCCGCGCGAGCAGCAACCCGGCGCAACCGATCGCCATGATCACGAACTCGGCGATTTTCACCAGCCGGATGATGCGCGCCTTGTCGGTCGTATCCGCCAGCTGCCCGGCCAGCGCCGACAAGATGAAATAAGGAAGGATGAAGAGCGCGGCGGCCAGCGCGTTGAAGAAGCTTTCCTGCGTTTCGCTCGCGAAAATTTCGTACGTCGCGAACAGGACCATCGAGGTCTTGAACAGATTGTCGTTAAACGCGCCGAGGAACTGGGTGATGAAAAGCGGCAGGAAGCGCCGCCGTTTAAGAAGCCCGAGGGCATTGATCATGGCGCAAAATGGCCCGGTTGTGGCAGAATGGAGGCGGGCATAGCCGTTGGTCGACGGTCATGCCAACCCTGCGCATAGTACGATCGATGCCGCCCCATGGACCCGATCGGCACGGTGAGCAGGCTTGCACCGGGGCGCTGCCGGTTTAAGTCTGCTGTCGTGTTATCGCTTCCCAACCTTCTCACCCTGTCGCGAATCGTCGCCGTGCCGGCGCTGGTGGCGCTGCTCTGGTGGCCCAGCTGGCACACCGGCTTCGGCCTTGCGTTCGCGCTCTACTGCCTGATGGGCCTGACCGACTATTTCGACGGCTATCTGGCGCGCGCGCAGGGTACCGTCTCGAAACTGGGCGTCTTCCTTGATCCGATCGCTGACAAGATCATGGTCGCGGCGGTCATCCTGATGCTGGTCGGCACGCGGCACAATGACATCGCCGTCATTACCGGCGTTCACATCATCGCCGCGCTGATCATCCTGTTGCGGGAAATCGCGGTCTCGGGCCTGCGCGAATTCCTCGCGGGGCTTCAGGTGTCGCTCCCAGTCTCGCGCCTCGCCAAGTGGAAGACCGCGTTGCAGCTGGTCTCGTTCGGCGCGCTGATCCTCGCCGGCGCGTTGCCCGCGCTCGGCTGGATCAAGCTGGTCGGGCTGGTCTCGCTCTGGGGCGCCGCCGCGCTGACACTGATCACCGGGTGGGATTATCTGCGCGCTGGCCTCCGGCATATGGACTGATCGGCCATGCGGATGGTGTATTTCGCGTGGGTGCGTGAGCAGGTCGGCGTGCCCGAGGAGGATGTCGCCCCACCGGCCGCCGTGGTCACGATTGCCGATCTGGTGGACTGGCTCGCCGGTCGGTCCGAGGCGCACGCCACCGCCTTTGCTCGGCGCGACCGGCTGCGGGCGGCACGTGACCAGAACTTCGTGCCCCTCGATACGCCGATCGACGGCGCGGCGGAGATCGCGATCTTCCCCCCGGTGACGGGCGGATGATCCGCGTCGTGGTCAGCGACGCGCCGATCGATATCGCCGCGGAAATGACGCTGGCCGAGGGCGCGGGCGACACGCAGGGCGGCGCCGTCGCGACCTTCACTGGTCTGGTGCGCGGTGACGATGGCGTCACCGAACTGACGCTGGAACATTATCCCGGCGCCACCGAGAGGGCGCTCGAGGCGCTTGTCGCGGAAGCGTCCGCGCGCTGGCCGCTCGCGGGGGTGACGATCGTGCACCGGGTCGGGCCGATGTACCCCGGCGACCGGATCGTGTTCGTCGCCGCCTGTTCGGCGCACCGCGCCGCCGCGCTCGACGCCTGCGCCTTTCTCATCGACCGGTTGAAGACCGATGCGCCGTTCTGGAAGCGGGAGCGGCTGGGCGCGGAAACGCGCTGGGTCGACGCGCGCAGCACCGATGATGCGGCCGCCGCGCGCTGGCGCGGCTGAGGGGGGCTAGGCCCTCGCCGTCAGCCCATGCGGGGAACGAGCACCCCGTTCACCACATGAACGATCCCGTTGACCTGCTGGACGTCGGGCGTCTCGACATAGCTCTTGCTGCCATTGGCATCGATCAGCGCGATCGCCTGTCCGTCGCTGGTTGCGGTCAGCGGCACGCCCGCGACCGTGGGCAGCTGCACCGATCCCCCCGCGGCGGCGATCCGCCCGCGCAGGTCGGCGAGGGTGATCGTGCCGGGCACCATGTGATAGCTCATGACCCGGTCCAGCGCAGGCCGGTTGGCGGGGGCAAGAAGCTGGTTCACCGCACCGCGGTTCAGGCGGCCGAAGGCGCTGTCGGTGGGCGCGAAGACGGTGACCGGGCTGGCCGCGGACAAGGTCTGGCGCGCGGTGCTCAGGCTGATCGCCCGGGTCAGCATCCGCAGATTGGGGGCGCTGGCGCAATTCTCCGCGATGGTCCGGTTGCCCAGCATCGCGGCGCCGCCGACATAGGGGTTGATCGCAGTGGCGGCGGCAGCGGCGCGCGTCCCCGCGAGGGTCAGCGGCGGTGCAACCGGCGGCGGCTGGTGCGCGATCGCGGTCGGCGCGGGCGGCAGCTGCGCCACCTGCTTCGCCGGCTGGCTGCACCCGGCCAGCACCGCCAGGATGCCGGCCGCTGCCGGCAGGGCGAAGGCTCTCGAACGAAGTGCCATCATCGCGGGTAAACGCGGCAGGCACGGCGTTCGTTGCACGCGGGGCGGGGGGCAGGTGTTGGCCACGGGCTTCCGTATGCGTGTCCGTGCGGCTAGGCGAGGGAAATGATCGAAGATCCCCTGGGCCCGCTCGACCCCGAATTTGCTGCCGCGTTCAAGCGCGACGATCGTCGCCCGCCGTGCCAGCTCTATCTGATCTCCCCGCTCGACGTTGCCGGCGCTTTCCCGGACCGTCTCGCCCGCGCGCTCGACGCTGGCCCCGTGGCCGCGTTCCAATATCGCGTGAAGGACATCAACCAGCATGATGCCGCGCGTCTCGCCGAGCCGCTGCAGCGCGTCTGCGCCGACCGCGACGTGGCGTTCATCGTCAACGACAGCATCTCGCTCGCCAAGCGGCTCGGCGCCGACGGTGTCCATCTCGGCCAGGAGGATGGCGACCCGCGCGAGGCGCGGCAGATCCTCGGCCCCGGCGTCCAGATCGGCGTCACCTGCCACGACAGCCGCCACCTCGCGATGGAGGCGGGGGACGCGGGTGCGGACTATGTCGCCTTCGGCAGCTTCTATCCCACCACCACCAAGCAGGTGAAGCATCGCCCCGAACCCGTGATCCTGTCCTGGTGGTCGACCCTGTTCGAATTGCCCTGCGTGGCGATCGGCGGGATCACCCCAGAAAACGCGCCGCCGCTCGTTGCTGCGGGCGCGGACTTCATCGCCGCGTCGGGCGCGGTCTGGAGCGGTGACGAGGCAGCGGCCGTCCGCGCGTTCAACGCCGCGCTCGGCTGAGCACGACGCTCAGCCGTCGCCCGGCGGGAAACAACCGCCGCCTGATCGGTTTGCCGATGATGAAGGTAGAGGCTCCGGCCCCTGCCTTCTCTTGGTTGGAACCGGCAGGGGAGCCAGGATGCAATGACGCGGCTGGGCGGAACGATCTTGTCCCTCATCCTGCTGGCGGTGATCGGTTTCGCCTCCATGCTGTCCTTCGGGCCAGTCGCTCCTCAGAAGCGGCCAAACTTCTCCGCAGACCGGCCGATACCCCCCGCTGAACCCGCGGTCGCGGCCACGATCGGTATGCCCGTCGCAGGGGTTTCGGCGGATCAGATCGCCGACAGCTGGGGCGACAGCCGCGGCGACGGCACCCGCGCGCACCAGGCGATCGACATCCCCGCCCCGGGCGGAACCCCGGTCCTCGCGGCCGCCCCGGGGCAGGTGGAAAAGCTCTTCGAAAGCGCCGCCGGCGGCACCACGCTCTACGTCCGCTCGCCGGGCCGGGAATGGATCTATTATTATGCGCATCTCGCCGGCTACGCCCCGGGAATCCGCGAAGGATCACCGGTTCAGCGCGGCACGCTGCTGGGATTTGTCGGCGACACGGGCAACGCAGGGGCGGGCAACACGCACCTGCATTTCGCGGTCAACCGGATGGCGCCGGGTGAGCGCTGGCATCAGGGAACGCCGGTCAATCCATACCCGCTGCTTGCCGGATCGGCACTTCGCCGCTAGACGCGCCCATCGCTCTTTCCAGCAGGTATAGACCATGAAGATCAGCGGCGTCGATATCCGTCCGGGTAACATTATCGAGTATGAAGGCGGCATCTGGCGCGCCGTGAAGATCCAGCATACGCAGCCCGGCAAGGGCGGCGCCTATATGCAGGTCGAACTCAAGAACCTGCGCGATGGTCGCAAGAATAACGTGCGTTTCCGCTCGGCGGAAACGGTGGAGCGCGTTCGCCTTGATACCAAGGATTTCCAGTTCCTGTTCGCTGAGGGCGACAGCCTCGTGTTCATGGACAAGGAAACCTATGACCAGGTGACGCTGCCGCGCGATCTGCTTGGTGATGCCGCCGCGTTCCTGCAGGATGGCATGGACGTGGTGATGGAACTCTACGAAGAGGAAGCCATCAGCGTGCAGCTGCCGGATACGATCGAGGCGACGATCGTCGAGGCGGACGCCGTGGTGAAGGGGCAGACCGCCTCGTCCAGCTACAAGCCGGCCGTGCTCGACAATGGCGTGCGCGTGATGGTGCCGCCGCACATCGCAAGCGGCACGCGCATCGTGGTCGACGTGTACGAGCAGACCTACGTCCGCCGCGCCGAATAGTCTTTCCCGCAGGCGGGAGGGGCCAGGGGAGGGCATGTCTCCCGGCGTCGCGTT
This sequence comes from Sphingomonas sp. ABOLG, assembly GCF_003950435.1. Taxonomy (NCBI): domain Bacteria; kingdom Pseudomonadati; phylum Pseudomonadota; class Alphaproteobacteria; order Sphingomonadales; family Sphingomonadaceae; genus Sphingomonas; species Sphingomonas sp. ABOLG. The sequence continues at coordinate 148,879 of NZ_QQWW01000004.1, read as the reverse complement.
TTCGTTTCAGGCCCTCCCCTCGCTTCCTCACGGGGAAGCAAGAAAGTAGACGACATGCCAGCTCATTCCGGTCTCTTCACCGTCATCGAACGCGCCGCTCGCAAGGCCGCGCCACGGCTGCGGCGCGACTTCAACGAAGTCCAGCACCTTCAGGTGAGCCGCAAGGGGCCGGCGGATTTCGTGTCCATGGCTGACAAGCGTGCCGAGCAGACGCTGTATGAGGAGCTTTCCAAGGCGCGACCCGACTGGGGCTTCATCATGGAAGAGCGCGGCGAAGTGGCGGGCGACCCCAACAAGCCGCGTTTCATCATCGACCCGCTCGATGGCACCACCAACTTCTTGCACGGCATCCCGCATTTCGCGATGTCGATCGCGGTTGAAGAGCCGATGCCCAACGGCAAGCGTGAGATCACGACCGCGCTGATCTACCAGCCGCTGACCGACGAAAGCTTCTGGGCGGAGAAGGGACGCGGGGCGTGGTTGCAGGACCAGCGCCTGCGCGTATCTTCTCGTCGTGAGCTGACCGAGGCGGTCGTCGCGACCGGCATCCCGTTCATGGGCCATGGTGACTTTGCCGAATGGACCCGCATCTTCGGCTCCATTGCGCCGCAGGTGGCGGGTATCCGCCGGTTGGGCTCGGCGGCGCTTGATCTTGCCTGGGTCGCGGCCGGCCGGTTCGACGGTTATTGGGAATCAAAGCTGCACATCTGGGACGTCGCCGCCGGCATGTTGCTGGTCAAGGAAGCCGGCGGCTTCGTGACCGATTTCCGCGGTGGTGATCGCGCGCTGGAACGCAACGAGTTCCTCGCCGCCAATGACGGCCTGCACTCCAAATTGCACAAGCTGCTGGCTGGTGCGCTCCGCTGAGTTGACGCTGCTCGGGAATGTTTGCGCGTGCCCGTTCAAGGCGCGCGCGCATGGCTGTCAGAACGTATACACCAGCGACGCCCGGCTGATCGTGTCCGTGGACACGCGGCCCTCGGGCGGCATGCTTTCATATTGTACTGTGTAGCTCACCTGCGCGGAGAGCGGCCCCAGCAGCTTGGCGGCCATCGCGGTCGTGCTGCTGACGGTGGAGTTGAACTGCTGCAGATAGGCCGATGCGTCCTGCCGCAGCGTCAGGCCGGGGGTCAGTTTCCAGTCAAAGTCCACGCTCCCGCGCGCTGCGATGCTGCTCTCCACCGTTGCATCGGTGAATTCCGTGTGACGGAAGGCAGGGCCCAGTTCCAGGTTCAGCGTCACCTTGGGTGACTGGATCGCGCTGTAACCCGCACCGGCCGATGCCGAATAACGATCGGAATAGCCCAGGAAGCGATCGCTTTCATACTGAAGCGCGCCATAGACATAGCGACGGGAATCGAGTTTCCAGTTGGGCTCATAAGCGGCGAGATAATGTTCGCGCGTGGTGATGCCGAGGCTGCGCTGGTAATCGATCCGCCCGCGTAGCTTGTGCCGCCACTCCAGCCCTTCGCGCGTCAGGTCCAGCACGCCGGTTGCGCCCGCCGTGTTGGAATTACCGGTCGTGATGAAGCCTCCCACCTCGGCGCGCCCGACCCACAGGTCGGTCCAGCCGGCCCGGACGATCCGCGTCTGGCGATCCTTGGCGCGCACCTCGCGCCATTCGTCCGCGATCCGCAGCACAGCATCGCCGCTCGCCGGATCGGCGGCGCGGGCATATTTGACGATGGTCGAAACCTCGTTCTCGTTACCCGAGGCGATGGCGGCATCCAGCATCGCGCGGATCGGCGGCGGAATGACGATCCGCTCCTCATCCTGCGTGGCGCCTCCATCAGCAGCAGCTGTCGCAGCGATCAGGAGGAGCGGGTAGATCACGATGCAGTCATACCTAAAAGCGTGAAGCGGGTGAACGGAAGGCCGGTGGGCAGTGGGTCAACCGAGGTGAGTTGAAAAGGCGCCGAGCACTTCCCGATAGAGCGTGCGCTTGAACGGAACAATGATGGTCGGCAAGTCTGCGGGGTCTGCCCATTTCCAGGCGCGGAATTCGGGATGCTGCGTGTCGATCCGGATGTCATTGTCCGAGCCGAGGAAGCGGAAGAGGAACCAGCGCTGGACTTGCCCGCGGTAGCGGCCCTTCCATACCTTCCCAATGAGCTCAGGCGGAAGGTCGTAGCGGAACTCCTGCGGCGCCTCGGCGATCAGGGAGACGTGCTCTGGCCGGATACCGGTTTCCTCGCCCAGTTCGCGCAGCGCCGTTTCCAGGGGTTGTTCGCCCGGGTCGATGCCGCCTTGGGGCATCTGCCAAGCCTCCAGGGTAGTATCCAGCCGCTGGCCGACGAATACCTTGCCGCTGCCATTGAGCAGCATGACGCCCACGCAGGGTCGGTACGGGAGATCGGCCGTAGACATGAAAAGCTACCCTCTGTTCTGCGCGTGGGCGAGGACCTCATACGCCATCACCGCAGTCGCGACAGCCGCATTCAGGCTGTCCGCTTTCCCAAGCATCGGCATTTTGACGAGGAGGTCGCATTCCGCCTCGATCTCCGCCGGCAGGCCTTGCGCTTCGTTGCCCGTCAGAAGGAACGTGGGCGTTTGATAATCTGCATGACGGTAATGGTTGTCGGTGCGCAGGCTCAGGCCGACCAACTGGCCGGGCCCGCTTCGCAGCCAAGGCAGGAACTGGTCCCACGATGCGCGCACCAGTGGCACGGTGAACAGCGCCCCCATGCTGGCCCGCACTGCTTCGGTCGAGAATGGATCGACGCTGTCGCCGATCAGGACCAGTCCGCCCGCACCCACCGCATCTCCCGTGCGCAGGATCGTGCCGAGGTTGCCGGGATCTCGGAGCCGTTCGGCGACAAGCCAGATCGGGCTGGCGGTGCGATCAAGATCCTCGAGACGCGAATCGAACGTGTCGAACGCACCGACCACGGCCTGGGGATTATCCTTGCCCGACAGCTTCGAGAGGATCGCTTCGCTGGTCTCGATCGCTTCGCCGCCGCTGCCTTCGACCGCATCCACCAGTGCGGATACGAGCGGATGCCGGGCGCTGGGGGCGGCAAAGAACAGATAGCGCGGAACACGGCCTGTCTCGCGCGCCTCAGTCAGGATGCGCAGCCCCTCGGCAAGGAAGAGGCCTTCTTCGCGGCGATGACGCTTGTCGCGCAGCGATTGGATCCGCTTGACCAGCGGATTGGAAAAAGCGGTGATGGTACGCGGCATCTCTGATCCGTTGTCAGTCTTCGCCGAACTTCTCTTCGACAAGGGCGCACATCGTGTCGACCACCTGAGCGGCATTGTCGCCCTGCGCGCTGATCGTGATCGTGTCGCCCTTCGCGGCGCCCAGCATCATCAGTCCCATGATCGACGTGCCCGTCACGGTAGCACTCCCCTTCGCGACCTGCACCGCGATCGGCTGCTGCGTTGCAAGGGTGACGAACTTCGCGCTGGCCCGTGCGTGGAGCCCACGGCGGTTGGAAATGAGAACCTCGCGCGAGACCGTCACGCGACCGCTTCGCCCATACCCAGAACCTCGGAGGCGACAGAAATGTACTTTCGCCCTGCCTCTCGCGCGGCTGCGACCGCGGCGGCAACCCCCATCTTGCGACGCGCCGACTCAAGCCGGATCAGCATGGGCAGGTTGATGCCTGCGATCACCTCGATGTGGCCGCGCTCCATCAACGAAATGGCGAGGTTGGAGGGCGTGCCGCCGAACAGGTCGGTCAGGACGATGACGCCGCGCCCGCCGTCAACATCGGCGATCGCCTGGCGAATATCCGCGCGGCGCGCCTCCATGTCGTCGTCAGGGCCGATCGCGACCGTGCGCACCTGCTCCTGCGGCCCCACCACATGTTCCATTGCCGTCACGAATTCATCGGCCAGCCGGCCGTGCGTAACGAGCACCAGCCCGATCATCTGTGTCGTCAATCCGTTCATTGCCCGTCAGGCCGATCCTCGAACGTACCCTGCTGCAGTGCGGCAAGATCCCGATGGACCACCGTGGGCGAAAATGCCGCGCTGCGCAACCGCGCCGCCACGCGCTCCGCCACATGGACCGACCGGTGTCTTCCGCCGGTACAACCGAAAGCGATATTGATATAGGATTTTCCTTCGGCGCGGTAGCGGGGCAGCAACAGCAGCAGAAGGTCCTCGATCCGCGACACGGCAGGCTCATAGGCAGGATCTTGCGCAACATAGTCCGCGACCGGCGCGTCGATACCCGTGCCCGGACGCAACGCGGGATCCCAATGCGGGTTGCGCAAAAACCGCATGTCGAAGACGAGATCGGCGTCCCGGGGCAAGCCCCGCGAGAAGCCGAAAGACATGACCGTGATCGCGGGTTCTCCCAGACCCGGGTGGAAGAACCGGCGCCGGATAGCCTGTGCGAGATCGGCACTGGTGTAGTAGCTGGTGTCAATCAGGCCCGCCGCCCAGCGGCGCAGTGGATCGACAAGGGCACGCTCCCGCTCGATCCCTTCCCGTGCGGGGCGGTCGGCGGCGAGGGGGTGGCGACGGCGCGTTTCATCATAGCGCCGGGCAAGCTCGTCGGATGCGCAGTCAAGGAACAGGACGCTGATGTCGTGCCGACCGGCGGACCGAAGCCGATCGACCAGTCTCACGATCGCTTCCGCATCGAAGTCCCGCGTGTTCGCGCCGATGCCGATGGCAAGCGGACGTGACGTCTCATCACGACCAAGAGCCGCCTCGGCACTAAGCAGGCGATCGAGCAGGAACAGGGGGAGATTGTCGACGATCTCCCATCCCAGATCCTCCAGCGTGTTCAGGGCGGTGGATTTGCCTGCTCCGGACATCCCGGTGACCAGCAGGATTTGGGAAGGAGGCGTCATGGGAAATCGTGTCTCAAGGCATATTCGATGACGAGTGGTGCGGAGGTCGGTCGTGGATCAAGGTTCACGAGCCGAACCGCTATTCCAGCGAACGTCTCGACCAATCGTTCCGGCATACGCTCGGGCGCGGGCATGTTGTCCCGGAGAAGCCGGACGGCCAGCGCGACGGGCACGTCATCAACGTGGGGAACCGGCACAATCCCGAGGCCGCGAATTTCCAGGCGCCCGCCAATGGTCATTGGCGCACTGGCGAGCAATGCCGAGGGCGTCGGTGTGAGCCGGGTATAGTCATCGGACACCAGCAACGCCCCCCGATCGATCAGGCGAAGCGCGAGATCGGATTTACCCACGCCTGATGGACCCATCAGCATTATCCCCCGCCCGTCGATCGCAACGGTCGAGGCGTGAATAGTCTCAATGCCAGGCATGTTATTGATAACCGGGGAAGGGGAGGCGGAGGACGAAGCGGGCGCCACTTAATCGATCCTCCCGCGACTCGACGTGAATTGTCCCGCCATGCGCCTCCACGATCGTCCGGGCAATCGCCAATCCCAGGCCGGAGTGCCGCCCGAAATCCTCGCCGTCGGGACGGATCGACTGAAATCGACGGAAGATGGCTTCGCGCGCGTCCTCGGGCACGCCTGGCCCTTCGTCCTCGAAGCGCAGCTCAAGCTTCCCCGCACGGACTGCGGGCGCGATCGACACGACACCGCCCTGCGGGGAAAACGAGACCGCATTGTCGATCAGATTCTCGAACACCCGCTCAAGGCGCGCGCCTTCCCCAAGGATGACGAGCGGCGTTGCGCCGGCATCATCGAACCGAAGGCGAACGTCACGGTCGATACCGCGCTCCTGATGATGGGCAATGATCGCCTTCAGCATCGCGCCGATATCGACGGGTTCGAATTTTGCGCGGCTGAGCTGCGCGTCCAGTCGCGAGGCATCCGAAATGTCGCTGATCAAACGATCCAGGCGGTGCACGTCGTCCCGAACGATCGCCAACAGGCGCTCCTGAAGTTCGGGATCCTTGACGCTGGCGAGGCCGTCAACGGCGGAGCGGAGGGAGGCGAGGGGGTTCTTCAATTCGTGCGTGACGTCGGCTGCGAATGCCTCGGTCGCGTCGATGCGTGCCCGCAGCGCGAGGCTCATGTCCGACAGCGCGCGCGCCAGCATGCCGATTTCGTCCCGTCGATCCGGCAGGCGCGGCACCACCACCTCGCGCGCACGTCCCAAGCGGACGCGAACCGCCGCCCGCGCGAGCCGGCGGAGCGGCCGGACGATCGTGCGCGCGAGGAAGAGCGACAGGAGGATCGACACCAGCGTCACGACGGCCAGGACGACGCTCAGCCGGAAACGCTCGACCCGTACGGTCTGGGTAATGTCTCGCGCGTTGATCGTGGTCATCAGGGCGGCGTTACCGTTCGGCTGCCGCGCGGCTGCGGTAATGACCGGGGTGCGATCGGGCGCCCGCCAAACCGTGCCCGATGGGTAACCGGTCAGCGCGCTCTTCACGTCCGTCCAGTCCAGCCCATCGTCACGCTCACGATACAATGGCGGGCGTTTGGCTCCGACGACGGTGTCGATGCCGGCGTCGAGAAAGCGCGCAATTCGCTGGCCGAGGCCGTCCTTGTCTGGATCGCGCAGCAGGAAGTTGCGCTCGCCCAAGGCGCGGCTGTCGTAGAGCAGGTCGCCATTGGCAGCGAAAAGGCGGATGCGTGTGCCCGTATCGCGCGCAAACAGGCGAATGAGCGGCGCGCGCGAAGCCGCCGGGGCGACGGCCAGAGCCTCCGCCATGAGGCGCGCCTCCCGGATCGCCTGCTCCGTTCGGCTGTCGAGGATCCTGCTGCGATAGGAATCGAGGTAAAAGAACCCGCCTGCCAGAAGCAGGAGGGCGAACACATTCACCGCGAGGATCCGGCGGGTAAGCGATACCCGCCCGGACCAGCGAAGCGTCAGGTCGCTGGAGTCATTCTTCTGAGAAACGGTATCCGGCGCCATATAAAGTCTCGATGGCGTCAAAGGCCGGATCAACCTGTCGGAACTTGCGACGAACGCGCTTGATGTGGGAATCTATCGTGCGGTCATCGACGTAGATGTCGTCCTGGTACGCCGCGTCCATCAACTGATTGCGGGTCTTCACGATGCCAGGGCGCTGCGCCAGCGTCTCCAGGATCAGGAATTCGGTGACCGTCAGCGTGACCGGTTCACCCTTCCACGTCACCTTATGCCGCGCGGGATCCATCGAGAGGTGCCCGCGGTCGAGCGCCGCCGCAATCTCAGCCTCGCCAGGCTCGCTCGCCAGCGCGAGGTCGGTGCGGCGCAAGATGGCGCGGATACGCGCGATCAGCAGCCGCTGGCTGAAGGGCTTGGCAATATAATCATCCGCGCCCATCGCGAGGCCAAGCGCCTCGTCGAGTTCATCATCCTTGCTCGTCAGGAAGATGACCGGAACCTGGCTGCGCTCACGAAAGCGCCGAAGGAGCTCCAGCCCGTCCATTCGCGGCATCTTGATGTCGAAGATTGCGAGGTCCGGCGGATTATCCACCAGAGCCTTCAGCGCTGTCTCACCATCCGAATAGACCCGCGTCAGAAACCCTTCGGTCTGAAGCGCGATAGACACGGAGGTGAGGATATTTCGGTCGTCGTCGACGAGCGCGATCGTTGCCGTCATGGAACGGAGCGATACTGCAAAGCGGCTGATGTCTCAATGGTGTGTGACAAGAGTGATGCTGCAATGCAGTGGAACCGCGGCTCCTCAAGGTCGCTTGTGCTGGCATGAGGATCGAGTGGACTGGCTGGGAGGTGCCGTCGCTGATCGCCAATGTCGCGATCGCGGCCGGGGCGGTGTTGGTCGGGCTCGTTGTTCACGCGCTCTTCATGGCGGTCGGCCGGCGTCTGGCCGCACGCACACCAGATTCGATTGACGACGCCGCGTTGGCGCTCGCGAAGCGACCGCTGCGCTGGATCGCAGCCGCAATTGCGCTCGCGGCGAGCCGACGCTTCCTCGATCTGCCATCCTGGGCCAACGAGCTGTGGGGGCTCGCCGCGGGTTTCATCGTCCCCGGCCTGATCGGGTGGCTGCTGATCACGATCGTTCGGGTATATGCGCGGGCGGTCGAGATCCGATACGACATCGCGGTCGAAGACAATCTTCGTGCCCGCCGCCGGCGCACACGAACCACGATCCTCAGCCGGATCGGCGTCATTGCCATCGCGCTGATCACCATCGCCTTGATGCTGTTGTCTATCCCCAGCATCAGGAGCATCGGGATCACGCTCATGGCATCCGCCGGCCTTGCCGGTCTTGCAGTGGGTGCCGCAGCGCAGCCTGCGCTCAAGAACCTGATCGCCGGCGTCCAGCTTGCCTTTACCGAGCCGATCAGGATCGACGATGTGCTGATCATCGAGGGTGAGTGGGGAAGGGTGGAGGAGATCCGCCTCACCTATGTGGTGGTTGCTCTTTGGGATGAGCGCCGATTGGTTGTTCCGGTATCCCGATTTCTCGAGATGCCGTTCCAGAACTGGACCCGCAACACGAGCCAGTTGCTTGGCAGCGCCTTCTTCTGGCTGGATCCGACCGCCGACATTCCCAGGCTTCGCGCACATTACGAACAGGTCGTCCGTGCGAACCCGCGCTGGGACGGTCGCGCCTTTGTTCTTCAGGTAACCGATACGAGGCCCGACGCGATCGAGGTGCGTGTCCTCGCGACCGCCAAGAATGCGGCCACCGCCTTCGACCTGCGGTGCGATCTTCGGGAAGCCATGCTCGCCTTCATTCGCGACGAAATGCCCGAGGCGCTGCCGCGCCGTCGCCTTGTTCAGGTGGATGATGTGCTTGCCGCTGATCACCCGGCCCGGGCCTAGACCTTCTCCACTACCGCAGTGACGCCATCGAATTTGACGATGCGCACCGTCGCCCCGGCCGGGCTGTCAGGTCCAGTGGCAGGCCATTCGCCGTCGCCGATCCGGACACGGCCCCGGCCGGAAACGATCGGCGCGGTGACGGTCACATGCTGGCCGACGAGCCGGGCCGCGCGATCATTCAGGTGCGGATCGCTCGAATCCACCGGATAATCGCGGTACCAGCTTTGGCCGATCATCACGGTCATCACGCTCCAAGTTGCAAATACGGCGAGCTGCACCGCGATCGGCAAATCCGGAAACGCGAAGGTCACCGCCGCCAGCACCGCGGCCGCAATGGCAACGAAGATCAGGAAGATGCCGGGAACGAGCAGCTCCGCAATCGCCAGAAGCACCGCGCCGATGAGCCACACCAGCGCCATGTTGGAGAGGATGCCGTCCAGCATCATTCAGGTCCGCGTTCGCGAACACGAGGCACCGTCTGGCGCGCGGCGGAAGGTGGCGGGTTGGTCGCCACGCCGGCTTCAGCAAGTGCAGCCTTGGCCAGTTCGCCAATCCCGCCCAGCGTGCCGACCAGTTGGGTGGCCTCTACTGGGAAGAGGATCGTCTTGGCATTCGGACTCGTCGCGAATTTGCCGACCGCCTCGACGTACTTTTGCGCGATGAAGTAATTGAGGCTCTGCGTCCCGCCCTGCGCGATGGCGTCCGATACGACCTGTGTCGCCTTCGCCTCGGCCTCAGCGCCGCGCTCGCGCGCTTCAGCTTCGCGGAATGCGGCTTCGCGGCGGCCTTCTGCTTCGAGGATTCGGGCCTGCTTCTGGCCTTCAGCGCGCAGGATTTCGGAAGCGCGCATGCCTTCTGCCTCAAGGATATTGGCGCGTTTTTCGCGTTCCGCCTTCATCTGGCGTCCCATGGCATTCACGATATCGGCGGGCGGGCGGATGTCCTTGATCTCGACGCGGGTGATCTTGACGCCCCACGGTGTCGTCGCATGGTCGACTACCGCGAGAAGCCGCGCGTTGATCTCGTCACGTTTGGACAGCGTCTCATCGAGATCCATCGATCCCATGACAGTGCGCAGGTTGGTGGTGGTCAGCTGCAGCAGCGCCGTATGCATGTCGGAGACTTCATAGGCGGCCTTGGCGGCGTCCAGCACCTGGAAAAAGACGACCCCGTCGGTGGAGATCATCGCATTGTCCTTGGTGATGATCTCCTGCCCCGGAATGTCGATGACCTGTTCCATCATGTTCACCCGGCGGCCAACGCGATAGAAGAAGGCCGGATAGAAATTGAACCCCGGCGCCGCCGTGGTGGTGTACCGGCCGAAATGCTCGATCGTGTATTGATAGCCCTGGCGCACGATCTTGATGCTGATCATCAGGTACAGAAGGACCAGCACCAGAACGAGCGCCGCGGTGAGAAGTGCCATTCGCCTCGATCCTCTCGCTTTTCGTTCAATAGCCTAGCAGTCGGATGCGAGGGGGCCTAGCGGATTGGCGCCCGCGCGGTTACATGGCCCGCCACTTCCCTGCGCAACGGAAACGGCATCTCATGGATATTCGGCTCGGCCTCACCTTCGACGACGTACTGCTCGTCCCCGGCGCTTCCGAGGTGTTGCCGAGCGGAGCGGATACCCGCACGCGGGTAACGCGGGACATCGCTCTTAATATCCCGATCCTCTCCTCCGCGATGGATACAGTGACAGAGGCGGACATGGCGATCGTCATGGCGCAGCTGGGCGGCATGGGGGTGCTGCACCGCAATCTGACCATCGAAGAACAGGTTGCGGCGGTGCGTCAGGTGAAGCGCTTCGAAAGCGGAATGGTGGTTAATCCGATCACGATCAGCCCCTGGGCGACATTGGCCGAAGCGCAGGCGCTGATGGCGCAAAACCGGATCAGCGGCATCCCGGTCGTGGAGGCGAACGGCCGCCTAGTCGGCATCTTGACCAACCGCGATGTCCGCTTTGCCGAAAACCCGATGCAGCCTGTGTCCGAGCTGATGACGCGCGAGAACCTGGCGACGGTGCGCGTCGGCGTCGGGCAGGAAGAGGCGCGGCGCCTGCTTCACCAGCGGCGGATTGAGAAGCTGATCGTCGTTGATGAGGATTATCGCTGCGTCGGCCTGATCACGGTGAAGGATATCGAGAAAGCCGTCACCTATCCGGACGCCACGAAGGATGCGGCAGGCCGGCTGCGCGTGGCGGCGGCGACGACCGTGGGGGACAAGGGTTTCGAGCGCACCGAGGCGCTGGTCGACGCCGAGTGCGATCTGGTGGTGATCGACACGGCGCACGGCCACAACCGTGATGTGGCGCGCGCGGTCGAGCGGGTGAAGAAGCTGTCCAACTCGCTCCAGGTGGTGGCCGGCAACGTAGCCACCGCCGAGGCGACCCGATCGCTGATCGATGCCGGCGCGGACGGGATCAAGGTCGGCATCGGCCCGGGTTCGATCTGCACCACCCGTGTCGTCGCCGGCGTGGGCGTGCCGCAGCTGACCGCCGTCATGGACTGCGCCGAGGCTGCACGGGGTAGCGGCGTGCCAGTGATCGCCGACGGTGGGCTGCGCACCTCGGGTGATCTCGCCAAGGCGCTCGCCGCTGGCGCCGCGACCTGCATGGTCGGATCGTTGCTGGCCGGTACAGAAGAGGCACCTGGCGAAACCTTCCTGTACCAGGGCCGTGCGTACAAGTCGTACCGCGGCATGGGCAGCGTTGGCGCGATGGGCCGCGGCTCTGCCGACCGCTACTTCCAGGGCGACATCAAGGATCAGCTGAAGCTCGTGCCGGAGGGCATCGAGGGACAGGTGCCGTTCAAGGGGCCCGCGCGTGACGTGATCCACCAGCTGGTCGGCGGGATCAAGGCAGCGATGGGCTACACCGGTGCCGCAACCATCACCGAACTGCGCGATCGCGCCAACTTTGTCCGCATCACCGGCGCGGGACTGAAGGAAAGTCACGTTCATGACGTGACGATCACGCGCGAAGCCCCCAATTACCCGACGCGCTGATCTCCCGTGACGCCCGCTGCACGCACCCAGGCTGCGATCGAGCTCCTCGACGCGATCATTGCCGCAGCGCGCGAGGGCGGGGCGGCGGCAGATACGCTGATCGCGCGCTACTTTGCCACGCGGCGCTATGCCGGGTCGAAGGACCGGCGTGCTGTGCGAGAGCTGGTATATGCCGCGATCCGCAGCTGCGGCGAGGCTCCAGCCTCCGGCCGTGCCGCCATGTGTCTGCTCGCGAGGGCGGATGAGCAGCTTGCCGCGACCTTCGACGGCTCAGCTCATGGTCCTGCGCCTTTATCAACCGACGAGCCAGTGGCGGTTCCGGGAACGGTACCGGGCTGGATCGGCGAGGCGCTCGAACGCGCCGGGATCGGTCCGGACGAATGGCCCGCACTGGTTGAGCGGGCGCCGCTGGACGTGCGTCTGCGCAAGGATGTGGGCCATGCAGAGGTGCTCGCACATTGGCCCGATGCGCAGGTGATCCCGGGATTGCCGCAGGGGCTGCGATTGCCCTCGGGAACCGATGTCGCGTCGATGGCGGGCGCGGTGGAGGTGCAGGACGCTGGCAGCCAGGCGGTGTCGCTCGCCGCAGCGGCGTCCGCAGGCATGACGGTAGTGGATCTGTGCGCGGGAGCTGGCGGCAAGACGCTGGCACTGGGCGACGCGATGGGCGGTGAAGGTCGCATCGTCGCCTGCGATGTTGATCGCGCACGTCTCTCGCGTCTGGCGCCGCGCGCCGCCCGGGCGGGGCTTTCGATCGTGGAGACTCGCCTCCTCAACCCTAATCGGGAGCTGGAGGCGCTTGCCGACCTGCAGCGCACCGCAGACGTGGTATTCGTCGACGCGCCCTGCTCGGGGACGGGGACTTGGCGGCGTAACCCCGAGGCACGGTGGCGCCTCACGCCGGATCGGCTTGCTCGACTGACCGCGACCCAGGCGCACGTGCTCGAGGTGGCAGAAACGCTGGTGCGGCCGGGCGGGGCGCTAGTCTATGTGGTCTGCTCGCTCCTTGACGAGGAGGGGAGCAACCAGGTGGATGCGTTCCTGCGCGGTCATGCCGGCTGGAGCGCCGCTCCCATCGATCTTCCCCTTGGCGCTGCTCTCGGCAATGGCCATCGGCTGACCCCGGCGCGTGACGGCACGGACGGTTTTTTCGTCGCGCGGCTGCTGGCGCCATGCTAACTCGTTGACGTCGTGCCGAAGCTGGAGCCCTTGATGCGTTACACGTCCGTCGCCGTCGCAGCCGCTCTCGCGATGGTTTCGATCTCGACGTCGCTGCACGGCGCGCGGCCGGACGACCAGATTGATGCAAAGTCGATGGCGTTGCTGGAGCAGGGCCGTGCAGCCCGGGCTGCAGGCAATGTCGAGGGCGCGATCGACCTCATTGAAACGGCGGTCGTCGTTGATCCGCGCAATCGGCAGGGCTTCATCGAGCTGGCCGAATTGTCGCGGGCGCGTGGCCTGCCGGGCAAGGCGATCCGGCTTTATCGCGAGGCGTTGCTGCTGGAGCCCAATGACGTGAACGCCCTTCAGGGCCAGGGCGAAGCCTTGGTGGCGAAGGGCGCGGTCGAGCGGGCCAAGGCAAATCTGGCGCGGGTAAAGACCCTCTGCAAGACCGCTTGTCCGCAGGCCAACGCGCTGGCGAGTGTGATCGCCAAGGGGCCGCCGGTTGCGACCGCCAGCACGGTGCCGGTGAAACCTACCGCAAAGGACTGATCGCCAAGCCGCGGAGGGCGTTTAGCTGAGCCGGCGAGCCACAGCGACGAACTCCGCCACGCTGACTGTCTCGGCGCGTCGGGTTGCGTCGATACCCTCCGCCTCCAATGCCTCGAGCGCGCCGGGAAGGCTGCGGAGGCTCTGGCGCAGCATCTTTCGACGCTGGCCGAATGCGGCGGCGGTCAGCGCTTCCAAGCGGCGCAGGTCTACGCCCTCCGGCGCTTCTTTCGGCACTATGTGAACGACCGCAGACATCACCTTTGGCGGCGGCGTGAACGCCGAGCGATGAACGGGCATCGCGATCCGCGGAACGCTGCGCCACTGCGCCAGCACCGCCAGCCGCCCGTAGGCGTCGGTGCCCGGTGCAGCCACGATGCGATCGGCAACCTCGCGCTGGAACATCAGGGTAAGCGATTGCCACCACGGAAACCACTCTGCCGACAGCCAGCCGACGAGAAGCGCGGTTCCGACGTTGTACGGAAGGTTGGCGGCGATGTGCGGCTTGCCCTTGAACAGCGGTCGAGGGTCGATCGCCAGCGCATCGCCCTCGATGACCGACAACTGGCCGGGGAACGCGACGCTCAGTTCGTCGAGCGCAGGGATGCAGCGACGGTCGCGCTCAATGGCGGTCACGTTCGCGCCAGCTTGCAGCAAGGCACGCGTCAGCCCGCCCGGCCCGGGGCCGACCTCCAGCACCTCGGCGCCAGCAAGGTCGCCCGGAATACGCGCGATGCGGGCGAGCAGCTGCGCGTCGAACAGGAAGTTCTGACCAAGCGCCTTTGACGCGCTCAATCCATGCCGCGCGATCACGTCGCGCAGCGGCGGCAGTTCCGTCATAGATTTGGGCAGGCAGCCCGGTGGGCAGCAGCCTCTGCGGCCATCAGGATCGCGGCAATCATGGCGCCCGGCTCCGCCTGGTTCTGGCCAGCGAGCGGGAAGGCGGTGCCGTGATCCGGCGAGGTGCGAACCACGGGCAGCCCCAATGTGATGTTGACGCCATCATCGAAATGGAGCGCCTTCAGCGGGATCAACGCCTGATCATGGTAGCAGCACAATGCAGCGTCATAATGGCTGCGCGCACGCGCATGGAACATCGTGTCGGCCGCAAACGGGCCCACCGCGGCGATACCCTCCTCGCGCAGAATCGCGATGGCAGGCTCGATCACCTCGATCTCCTCGCGCCCCAACGCGCCGGATTCTCCGGCGTGAGGATTGAGGCCGGCGAAGGCGAGGCGCGGCTTTTCGATGCCGAAGTTGCGGCGCAAGCCCCTGGCCGTCGCGCGGGCCTTCGCAACGATCAGGTCGATCGAGAGCAGCCCGGGTACGTCCGCCAATGCCACATGGGTGGTCATCGGCACGACCCGCAGCGATGGGCCGGCGAGCATCATCACGGCATTCTCGCGCGCGACGCCGAACCGCTCGGCCACGAACTCCGTCTGACCGGGATAGTTGAAGCCAATATCGTAAAGCTGCGCCTTCGACACCGGTCCGGTGACAAGCGCACGCGCAGCGCCCGATCGTGCAAGCCCCACCGCCAGTTCCAGCGAGTGCAGCGCACATCGCGCACCGTCGGCGTCCGGCTCTCCCGGGGTAATCTCGCCGGCATCCTCGACGGTCAGGACCGGCAGCGCCTGATCGAACGCCGCGTCCACCTCACGCAGATCGTTGATCTTGGCGACCGGCCCTTTCCACACCCGCTCGATCGCGCGCGCATCGCCCACGGCGAAGAAGCGGGGCAGGGCGGCGATCGAACGTGCAGCCCAAGCTTTGGCGATCACCTCTGGCCCGACGCCAGCTGGATCGCCCATCGAAACGGCAAGTGGTGCTAGGCTCGCGATGTCAACGATACTCCACGATCGCGTCACGCCGCAGGTCGCGCAGCGCCTGCTGCGCACGCAGATTGACGCGCTGCTGTTCGAGCTGGCTCTGGATCTGCTCCGAGCCCGGAAGCTGGGCAGAGGCGCTGTCGTCGCGGCCGCAAAGGACCAGCGTGCGCACGCCTTCCTCAGGGTTGCCGAAGGGCGGCGTCGCCTGGCCGACCTGCAAATTGACCATGATGTCCTGCAGCGGCGCCGGAAGATCGCGGATCCGGATCGCGTCGTTCTGGACGACCTCGGCGTTGATCGTCGCGGCCACCTTCTCAACCGAGCCGCAGCCCTGAAGCTGGCGGATCGTGTCGGCGAATTTCGCCGTGCGCTGGGTTGCCTGCGCCTGCGTCGTGCCGGCCGGGAACTTTATCGTCATCTGCTTCAGGCTGAGCCGCGCATCGCGCGCGTTCGCCATGAGGACCTGACGCTTGTCGACGAGATACAGGATGGAGAAGCCACCCGGGACTGCCACCGGGCCGACCACCTGACCGACCTGCATCTGGCCCGCGGCTTCGGCCAGTTCAGCCGGCAGCTGCGCAGCGCGCACCCAGCCAAGGTCGCCGTTCACGCCGCGTGTCGACGCTTCGGAAAAGTTGCGGGCGAAATAGCCGAACGGAGCCTGGCCCTTCTGGATCTCACCGATCAACTGACGAGCCGCGCCATACACCTCCTCGGTGCGGTCAGGCGTGGCCGACAGGTAAATCTCGTTCAGGTGATATTCGTCGGTGCCTTTGGCAGCTTCCAGACGATCCAGGATCGCCTTCACCTCTTCCTCACCGACGTTGACGTACGGCTCGACGCGGCGACGCAGATACCGCTGCCATGCCAGTTCGCCCTCGATCTGCCGCTTGATCGACCGTTCCGAGGAGCCCTGCTGACGCAGGAATTCGCGGAACTGATCCGGGGTACGGTTGAAGTTCTGCGCGACGCGCGCGAAGCTCTGGTTCAGCTCGTCATCGGTGATCGTGATATCAGCGGTCTTTGCCTGCTGGATCTGGAGCACTTCGTCGATGAGTTGGCGTAGGACCTGAAGGCGCAGGCGGTCCATATCCTCCGGGCTGAGGTCCACGTTGTTCGCTGCGCGGATCAACGCCACGCGCTGGTCCACATCGGTACGCGTCAGCACATTGTCGTTCACGATCGCTGTCGCCTTGCGGACGTTCGGATCGACATTGCCGAAGATCTGCAGGTTCTGTGGGATGTTCAGGCCCGTTTCCGGAACTGCTTGATCCTCAACAGTCGTGCTTCCGGTCTGGCCGGTCGCTGCTCCTGCAGCAGCGACAGCCAGAACCAAGCCTGCGAGCCGGCCGAGTCGTGCCGCCTTGTTGCCCATCGTCGTCACTCGTTCCGGAATCCCATCTTGCACGCCATGGTGCCCATCACGGCACATGCATATCCGTAGCTGAACCGCGGCTTAGCGTCCGAGGTTCTTGAATGCCAGCGTCAACAGATAGCTGCTGCCCCGGCGTGCGTCGCCCGTGGTCCGATAGTCCCGGCGCCAGGTCAGGCCCAAAGTGAGGCAGTCATCCTCGTACTGGACGCCGAGCCTGTGCCGGATCGGGTCGAACCCGTCCGCGACCGAGAATACGTCATCGCTGCGATCGGTGAGATCGATCAGGCCCGACGCGAACGCCGACCAGAAGCGCGCGAACTGCACGCGGCCACCAACGCGGACTTCCTCGCGGTCCTGAAGGTCCTCGAGCTCGTCGATGTCACGGTTGAGCCTCAGGTACCCGACGACCACGTAGGTGGACCGAGATCCGACCGTGGCGTCGATTTCATTGCGCCGGACCGCCAGGCTGTCCTTGTCGACGCGGTAGCGATGCGTGAAGGACACGAAATCGCGGAAGCGAAGTGTGGTGCGGCCGACGATGTCGGAAAACCGGTCGCTCAGCCCTGTACCGGACGGGAAGATCGCGACGCGATCTGACAGGCGATAGCTTTGTCCGATGTTGGCCGTCGCGCTGAAGCCCGGAAGATCTAGAGCATACTCAAAGCCATAGGTCGCGCGGGTCGAGTCTTCCCAGCGATCATAGCCGTTGAAGCGGTTGAGCGCGAAGAGGTTCGAATCCTCCAGGTCGATCGATCGTGCGTCCTCGTTGGGAATATCGAGATTCTTGATCCTCGGCGAGGCGACGATCTGGAGGCGGGGCGAGATGCGTTGCGTGCCATTGCCGACCGCTCCAACAAACGGCCAGCGCACGTCCACCGCCAGGGCACCGATGGCGCGTGTGTGGAAACCGTCCAGCCCGCGATAGCTCGCGATCCGCGTCGCCGCCGTGTCGCTGGTGTTATAGGCGTCGCCCCGTGCGAATGCCGTAAAGGTGACTTCCTGGCCCCAGTTGGTCAGGCGCCTGAGATCCCATCGCGCGCTGGCGAAGGCACGCTGGGTATCCTGGCCGGCCTTGCGCCCGATCGCGAGTGTATTGACGTGCAGCTGCACCGTCCCGCCCAGCACATTTTCCTGCAGGCGCCGGCGATAGTCCATTTCCGGCAAGGCAACCGGCTGCATACCCTGGCGTTCACCGACGCGAAGTGTCTGGGTCGCCCATCCGGCAAGCGAGAAGTAGCTATCCTGATCGATCCGCTCCAGCGCCGCGGTCGTCCGCAGACGATCGGCGTTCGAGATGTCGTATCGGCGCAAGAACGTGCGATCGGTTGCCAGCCGCAGCGATCCGGAAAGGCTCCAATTCTCGTTGAACTGAAAACGTCCGACACCGTCGAGATAGCCGCGGAATGCCTGTTCGGTCGAAGAATTGAAGCCACTTGCCAGATCGTCGCTCCGCCGGCTGACCGTCCCGTAGCCGGTCACGCTGAAGGCGCCCAGTTCGTCCAACTGCTCATAATTGGCCTGCATCATCGGCAACACCGCCGAATAGACGTGCGGTGTCACCGTCAGCTTTCGGTTGGGTGCGAGGCTGAACAGATAGGGTGTGGCCACTTCCAGACCGTTGACCCGGTCATAGCGGATCGTGGGCGAGAGCAGCCCGCTCGCGGTCGCTTCTCCAACTGGATGCGAGAACTTGGGGAGCGGGATCGACGGCAGCCCAAACAGATGAACCTGGGCGCCGACGTAATAGACTCGCTCCCGATCGGGGCGGTAGGTTACGCGGACCGCCGTGACCTTCCACGTCGGCTCCTTCGGGCAGCCATCCGAGCTGACGACCGAACAGGCCGTGTAAGCCGCACGATCGAGCGAGATCGTCCCGTTTTCCTGCCGTGTCCCCCGCTCCGCCGCGAGCCGCCCGCCACGCTCCAGCACGACGAGCATGTTGTCGATGACGCCGTCTTTCAGCGAGTCGGTCAGTTCGATCGAGTCGCCATAGGCAGTGTCGCCTTCGGGGCTGGTCACGGCGATGTTGCCGCTCGCCACGACCCTGCCGGTCTTTCGGTTCCAGACCACCTTGTCCGCACGCAGCCGCTGGCCGGCGCGGAACATCCGCACATCGGTCAGCGCGGTAACCACATCGGCTTCATAGTCATATTCGAGCGAGCCGGCGCTGAAGTCGATCTGATCCTCGTCAGCCGGCTGCGCTGAAGGGCTCGCCACCGCTTGCGGAGGCGGGGGCGGCACGGTGCGATCCTGCAGATCCTGTGCGCTGGCTGTGCCGGCGAGCAGGGCTAGCGAAAACGCGCAACTGGCCAAAAGCTCGAGACGCGTCACTCGATTACTCGCAAAACTGGAAACCCCTTTCCGAAGCCCGTCGGGGCACCGGTAGAAAGCCCTATCGCATCGTGCGCGAGCCGCTGCAACGCTTTGCCACCGGCAGGGTCAGTCCCTATCTGCGTCGCGAAACAAGAGGAAGAGCCATGAACGTCACCTTTGCCGACTCCCGCCCCACGGCATCGCCGGTGCTTGCATTCCCCGTGAAGAAGGATGCGGCCGGGACGATCTCGCTGCCTGGCATGGATGCCGAAGCAAGCGCGATCATCGCTGCTGCCGCTGCGGGGCAGCGGTTCAAGGGTGAAGCGGGTTCGGTTGCCGAGGCCTATGTAAGCTCCGGCCGGATATTAATGCTGGGCGTGGGTGAGGGCGACGACGCGGGCTATGAGCGGGCGGGAGGCGCGCTGACCGCTCGCCTGCTGACGTCAGGTGTGACGGAGGTGACCGCCGACCTCTCCGGAAGCACGGCCGTTGCCGCAGCACGGTTTGCAGCGGGTGCCGCTCAGCGGGCGTGGCGGTATGACGTTTATCGCACGAAGCTTGCCGAGGATGCGAAGCCGTCGCTCGCCAATGTCACCATCGTCGGCGCACCGGCCGATGCAAAGGAGGCGTGGGTGGCGCGTGATGCGGTTACGCAGGGTCTCGCGCTGACGAAGACGCTCGTCACCCTTCCGCCCAACATTCTTTACCCCGAAAGCTTCGTCGACCTGGCGACGAAGGAAGTCGACGGGCTCGGCCTTGAAGTGACCGTGCTGGACGAGGCGGCGATGCGGGAACTCGGCATGGGTGCGCTCCTTGGCGTGTCGCAAGGCTCCCGGAGCGAGGCGCGGCTACTCGCCTTGCGCTGGAACGGCGCGGGCGAAGGTGACCCCGCACTTGCGCTGGTCGGCAAGGGCGTAACGTTCGACACTGGCGGCATCTCCATCAAGCCTGCGGCCGGTATGGAGGACATGAAGTGGGACATGGGCGGTGCGGGCGCCGTCGCGGGCGCAATGAAGACGCTGGCGCTGCGCAAGGCAAAGGCGAACGTCATCGGCGTCATGGGCCTGGTGGAGAATATGCCCGACGGTAATGCGCAGCGGCCGGGTGACGTGGTGACGTCGATGTCGGGGCAGACGATCGAGGTCATCAATACCGACGCAGAAGGCCGGCTGGTCCTGTGCGACTGCGTGACCTGGGTACAGCGCACCCACAAGGTGAAGACGATCGTCGACCTTGCAACGCTGACCGGCGCGATGATCATCAGCCTCGGCAACGAACAGGGCGGCCTCTTCGCCAACGATGATGGGCTGGCGGATCAGTTGCTGTGCGCGAGCAAGGCCAGCGGGGACGCCCTGTGGCGATTCCCGATGGGGCCTGCCTACGACAAGCTGATCGACAGCGCGATCGCCGACATGAAGAACGTCGGGCCGCGTGGCGGTGGCTCGATCACGGCCGCGCAGTTCATCAAGCGGTTCGTCGAGGACGATGTTCGCTGGGCCCATCTGGATATCGCCGGCATGGTATGGTCCGAGAAGGATGGGCCGACATGGGGCAAGGGCGCGACCGGCTTTGGTGTCCGGCTGCTCGATGCCTTCGTTGCCGAAAATTTCGAGAAGTGATGGTCTGAGCGCGGTGCAGGTCGACTTCTATCATCTGACCAGCATGCCGCTTGAGCGCGCGCTGCCGCGGATTGCGGAGCGCGTGCTCGAAAGCGGTGCCCGCCTGCTCATCGTGGCCGGCGACGATGCGCAGCGTGCCGCGCTCGATCGGTTGCTGTGGGAATATTCCAGCGACAGCTTCCTGCCGCACGGCTGCGAAGGCGGGGAGGAAGATGCTGACCAGCCCATCCTGATCGCGGGGGATGTGAATGCCGCAAACAATGCCCAGCATGTCGCTCTCGTAGACGGAAACTGGCGCGACGATGCGCTCGATTTCGACCGGGCCTTTCACTTCTTCGATGAGGAGCGGATTGCCGAGGCACGGGCTGCTTGGCGATCGCTGGGCGAACGTGACAATGTCGAGCGGCGTTACTGGAAGCAGAATGACGCCGGGCGCTGGGAGCAGGCGGCATGACCGCGGAGCTTGGTCGGGTCTGACGTCCCTGCGCGTCGGCGATCATCCCGACAGTTGCGCTGAACGCCGCTCACGGGTAACGGCGCCGCTGTTTCCGCACATCTTCAACTACAGGAGCGACCATCATGGCCGCCAATCGCACGTTTTCGATCATCAAGCCGGACGCCACCCGCCGCAACCTGACCGGCGCTGTCACCAAGATGCTGGAAGAGGCCGGGCTTCGCGTCGTCGCATCCAAGCGCATCCAGATGACCAAGGAGCAGGCAGAGGGCTTCTACGCGGTGCACAAGGAGCGCCCGTTCTTCAACGACCTGGTGTCGTTCATGATCTCGGGTCCGGTCGTCGTACAGGTTCTCGAGGGTGAGAACGCCGTGCAGCGCAACCGTGACATCATGGGCGCGACCAACCCGGAGAACGCAGCGCCGGGCACGATCCGCAAGGAACTCGCCGAGTCGATCGAAGCCAATTCGGTTCATGGTTCGGACTCGGATGAGAATGCGGCGATCGAGATCGCCTATTTCTTCAAGCCCGAAGAGATCGTCGGCTGAACTGATGACCGGGAACTGGCGGCTTCGTCGCGCCACTGCGGCTGATGCACAGGCCATGGCGATGATCGCGGCCGCCAGCTTCCTTGAAACGTTCGCCGGCATTCTGCCCGGCGCCGATATCGTTGCGCATTGCGCGCGCAACAGCTCGCCCGAGAAGTTCTCAGGATGGGCCGAAGATCCCGCAAGCATCTTGACCTTGGCAGAGCATCCCCAGGGGTTCGCGCCGGTCGGCTATACGGTCCTGACCACCCCGGACCTTCCCGTTGCGCAAACGCCCGGCGACATCGAGCTGCGCCGGATCTACGCCCTGTCGATCACGCGCGGAACCGGGCTTGGACATCATCTGATGGCTACCGCGATCGCTGATGCCCGTGCTTTGGGCGGACGACGCCTCCTGTTGGGCGTGCTGGACCGCAACCATCGCGCACGCACCTTCTACGAACGTGAGGGGTTCAGCCCAGTTGGTACCCGCCGCTTCAGCGTAGGTGCGGGCTGGTGCGATGACGTGATCTACGCGCGCTCGCTCTGACGTTTCAGTTCGTCTGCCCACAAGCGATCAACCGCTTTCGACGTTCCGCCGAGTTCGCGAACCCGCGCCGCCTCAAGCGAAAGGCTCCGCCCGCGCAGCAGGTTGCCACGGGTACGCCAGACGACCTCCACGATGGCGCTGCCGCTTCTCATTTCATTACCTGAGCGATAGCTGGCTGTCACGAGCACAGGCAGCCGCCCTTCACGACTGTCGGCGCCGCCATCCATCGCCTGCAGCACGGCGTCGGCAAACCAATCCTTCTCGATGCGTGCAGTGGCGGGGCTATTCGGGACGACTTTCAGTTGCGATGGAAAAGTGATTGTGGTCTCGAGCAGGTCGTGCCGGGGATCGACCAGTTCCACTTCGCTGCCATCGCGATTGAGCGACGCTTGCAAGGAGAAGCGCGCTTCCGCTGCGTTGGCCGCCACACGCTCGGCGGCCTTCTCTGCCGCAGAATGTCGCTTGTCGCTCCAGTTCATCCACAGCGTGAGCGCGCCGATGATGAGGCCGGAGACGGCGACCAGCTCCGCGAGCGAAATCCATCGCCGGCGAGTTGCAGCCTGATCCGGGGTTTCGCTCAACGCCCGCCCATTTCCAGCAGGCGTCGTGGCGCCGCCAGCTCCCAGCTCTGCGCGACTCGGTCCGCTACGCGCTCCCAATCCGTATCCGAACCGCAGACCCACAACGCGACCCAGCCCGACGGGCCAAGATACGCCGGCTTGTAGTATAGGGCAGGATCGTTTTCGATCAGCATGGCCTGTTCATCGAGGCCGCTGGTCTTCACGATCACTGCCGTCTCACCATCCTGATGATGATCGTGCCAGAAATAGGCGAAGAACTTGCCGCCCTCGATGTAGAAGCCTGGGGAGCCGTGCGGCGGGCGCTCGGCAGCCTCCGGCAGAGCGAGCGCGATGCCGCGCACCCGCTCAAGAGCCTCTTCAGATGGGGTCAGCGTGTCAGCCATTCCGCCAGAACGCGCGGATAGAGCCGATGCTCCTCGTCGAGGACGCGCGCCGCCAATGTCTCCGGTGTGTCGCCGGATTTGATCGGTACACGTGCCTGACCCAGAACCGCCCCGCCATCCAGTTCTTCGGTGACGATATGCACGGAACAGCCCGCCTCCGCATCTCCTGCGGCAATGGCGCGGGCATGAGTGTCCAACCCCTTATACTTCGGCAGCAATGACGGGTGGATGTTGATGATCCGGTCGCGCCAACGGGCAACGAAGTCGTCGGAAAGCAGGCGCATATAGCCAGCCAGGGCGAGATATTCGGCGCCTGCCTCCCGCAACGCGGCGTCCAGCGCGGCCTCATAGGCTTGCTTGCCGACTTCCTTGGGCGACAGGGCGAATGTGGGGATGCCCTGCTCACGCGCCCAGACCAGCCCTTCCGCAGACGGGCGGTTCGATGCGACAACGACGACCTTATATGCCTCCGTCGCGTTGGCGACGAGCGACCGCATGTTCGATCCCCGGCCGGAGATCAGAACGCCGACGTTGGCAGTCACGCGTCGTGGCTCGCCCGCCACGGCGCGCGCGCGCTCCATGTTCCGGTCGACCCCGTCACGGTGCAGCCGCGCTCACCATTGATGATGCGCCCGATCTGGAACACCTGCTCACCGGCAGCGGTCAGTTCGGCCGCGACGGCATCGGCGGCTTCTGGCGCGGCGACGACCACCATGCCGATGCCGCAGTTGAAGGTGCGGGCCATTTCTTCCGGCTCGATCGCGCCTTGTGCCTGGAGAAAGGCCATCAGTCGGGATTGCGGCCATGCATCGGCATTCACCTCGGCGCGAACACCTTTCGGGAGGACGCGCGGGATATTCTCCAGCAAACCGCCGCCGGTGATATGCGCCAGGCCCTTCACGCGCCCAGCGCGCAGCAGCGGAAGAAGACTGCGGACATAGATGCGAGTCGGAGCCATCAGCGCATCGATCAGCAGCACCTCGGGATCGAACAATGCCGGTCGATCCAGCTTCCACGACTTGTCCGCCGCCAGACGCCGCACAAGGGAGAAGCCGTTCGAATGGACGCCGGAGGATGCGAGACCCAGCATCACGTCACCCTCCGCGATATCGCGGCCGGTGAGCACATGATCACGTTCCACCGCCCCGACGCAGAACCCCGCGAGGTCATAATCTCCATCGGCGTACATGCCGGGCATCTCGGCCGTCTCGCCGCCGATCAGCGCGCAGCCCGCGATCTGGCAGCCCTCCGCGATCGACGCGATGACCTGCTCCGCAACCTTCGAATCCAGTTTTCCCGACGCGTAATAATCCAGGAAGAACAGCGGCTCGGCACCCTGGACGATGAGGTCGTTGACGCACATCGCAACGAGATCGATGCCGACGCCGGCATGCCGGTTGTAGTCGATCGCCAGCTTCAGCTTGGTGCCGACGCCGTCGTTCGCCGCCACCAGCAGCGGATCGCTGAAGCCCGCCGCCTTCAGGTCAAAGAACCCGCCGAAGCCACCAAGGTCGGCATCGGCGCCCGGTCGCCGGGTGGCGCGCGCCAGCGGCGCGATGGCCCGGACCAGTGCGTTGCCGGCGGCGATCGACACGCCCGCTTGCTCGTATGTGTACCCGCTGTCGCTCATGTGGAGCCGCCTAGCCACAACGCGCTTGGATTTCCACGCCTCCTTCGCCAAAAGACGCGTGATTATGCGTTTGAAGCCCTTGTTCCTCGTTCCTGCTGCCGCGGCGCTCGCGCTTGGTGCGGGGGTCGGTGTCGCCCAGATCGAGGGTGGCGGCAGAGGCGTGGCGCCCGTCGACAGCTCACGCGACTATGAGATTTCCGGCATTCGCGTTGATGTCGCGGCGAAGGATGCGGATGCCGCGCGCCTTGGCGGCTGGCGGGTGGCCCAGCGGAAGGCTTGGGCACAATTATCCCAGCGGCTTGGCGGCGGAAGCCGCACGCTCCCGGATTCGACGCTCGATTCGATCGTGAGCGGCATTGTTGTCGAGAATGAACAGATCGGGCCGACGCGCTATGTTGCCCGTCTGGGCGTGTTGTTCGATCGCAATCGAGCCGGCGCGATTCTCGCCATCTCCAATTACGTGATGCGTTCGCCGCCGATGGTGGTCATCCCTATTGTGTGGTCGGGCGGCGTGGCGACGGGATTTGAACAACGCACGCTCTGGCAGGAAGCGTGGGCGCGCTATCGAACTGGGGCGAGCGCGATCGACTATATCCGCCCGACCGGTAGCGGGCCTGATCCGCTGCTGCTGAACCTCGGCCAGACCCAGCGACCCGCCCGCGGATGGTGGCGTGCCGTTCTCAATCAATATGGCGGGTCGGACGTACTGATCCCGACGGTGAAGCTGTACCGCCAGTGGCCGGGTGGGCCGGTGGTTGGGGTGTTCCAGGCCCGCCAGGGCCCCGACAATCGGCTTCTTTCGCAGTTCAGCCTGCGCGTCGGCAGCGTGGCCGGCGTTCCCGCCTTGCTTGATGCGGGTGTGAAGCGGATCGACGAGATCTACCAGCAAGCACTGCGCGGCGGGCTTCTCCGCAGCGATCCCGGCCTCTCCTACGTGCCACCGGAAGAGGTGCCGCAGGACGACGATGAAGCTGGCGAGACCGTCGTCACAGATACGCCGGTGGTCCCCACGGCCAATGTCTCGGTCCAGTTCGATACGCCCAATGTGGCGGCTGTTACGGCGACTGAGGCGGCGCTGCGCGGCGTGCCGGGCGTTTCCGCGGCGACGACCAGCAGCCTTGCGCTGGGCGGGGTATCGGTGATGACGGTTGGGTATGTCGGGCCGCCTGAGGCGCTCAAGGCGGCGCTGGAGGCGCGTGGCTGGCAGGTATTCGGGTCGGGAATGACCATCCGCATCCGCCGCGCGCCGCGTCTGTTGCCGCAGGAGCTGGTGCCCGACAATGCGACCGCCGGATGAGGAATCGGCGACCAGCGGTGGTCGCATGATGAGCCAAATCGCCTTGCCGCTCGTCTGGCCGGCCGATCCGCGCGACGATGAGTTCCTGGTCACCGAATCGAACGCCCGCGCCGTCAGCGCGCTGGATCACTGGGCGACGTGGCCGGTCATGACGTCGTTGCTGGTCGGCCCGCGCAAGTCCGGCCGCAGCCTCCTGGCCCGCATATTCGCGGCCAAGAGCGGGGGAATGATCATCGACGACGCGCCGTTGCGCGCGGAGGACGAGCTTTTCCATGCCTGGAACGATGCGCAGGCATCCCGTCGCCCGCTGCTGCTGGTAAGCGATGCCGCGCCACCCGCGTGGGACATCGCCTTGCCCGACCTGCGGTCGCGGATAGCGGCAACGCCGCTCGCGGTGATCGGGCCGCCCGACGATGCGCTGCTTCGTGCGCTGCTGGAACGTGAATTCGCGCGTCGCGGCGTGGACGTGCGGTCTGACGTGCTCGACTGGTTGGTTATACGGATTGAACGCAGTCACGTGGCTGTCATGCGCACGGTCGATGCGCTTGATCAGGAGGTGATGGAACGCCGGAAGCGGTTGTCCATTCCCTTGGCCCGGGAGACGTTGCTGGCTGCAGCGTTGATCCCCTCAACACCGGAGCCGTGATGACCCGTTCCCTTCGCCAGGCCCGCCTCGACTCGGACGATGATCCCTTCGAGGAGCGCGACAATGAGCGCTATTTCAATCGCGAACTGTCGTGGCTGGCGTTCAATCGCCGCGTGCTGGAGGAGGCGTGCAACACCGAGCATCCGCTTCTCGAGCGGTTGCGGTTCCTGTCGATCTCTGGATCGAACCTCGACGAATTCTTCATGGTGCGCGTCGCCGGGCTGAAGGGGCAGCAACTGCTCGACGTGGAGGCCAGGTCAGCCGATGGCTTGACGCCCTCGCAGCAGCTGAGCGCGATCACGACGGAGGCAGACGCGCTGCTCGCCAGCCAGCAAAACGTATGGCGCGACATTCGTCACGCGTTGTCGGCGAGCGACATTGAGGTTCTTTCCTCCAGCCACATGGATTCGCGGCTCTCGCCCGAGGACATGGCATGGCTGGAGACGCATTTCCGCGAGCAGATTTTCCCCGTCATCACACCGCAGGCGCTCGACCCCGCGCATCCGTTCCCGTTCATTCCCAATGCCGGCCTGGGAGTGATGTTCGATCTGGTGCGCCTGTCAGATGACGAACCGATCCGCGAACTCGTGATCGTCCCCAACGGGATGGCGCGCTTCGTCAGGCTGCCTGGGGAGTCGGCACGCTATATTGCGGTCGAATCGATGCTGAAGCGGTTCTCGATCATGCTGTTCCCCGGTTACCGGGTGGACGGCGCCGCGGAATTTCGGGTGTTGCGAGACAGCGACATCGAGATCGAGGAGGAAGCGGAAGATCTCGTCCGCTATTTCGCCAATGCCATCAAGCGGCGGCGACGCGGGCGGGTCATCCGTCTGGAGCTGGAAACGGGCATGCCGGAATCGCTAGCCCGGGTACTGAAGGAAGAACTCGGCGAGCAGGCGCTCGTTACCGAATCCGGGTCGTTCCTGGGTATCGCTGATCTCGGCAAGATCGTTGACGAGGACCGCCCGGACCTGAAGTTCGTGCCCTTCACGCCACGGTTTCCCGAAAGAATTCGGGAGTTTGGCGGGGATTGCTTCGCGGCCATCAGCGCCAAGGACATCATCGTCCAGCACCCATATGAGACGTTTGACGTCGTGCTCGCCTTTCTGAAACAGGCGGCGAACGACCCCGATGTCGTTGCCATCAAGCAGACGCTGTACCGTGCGGGCAAACAGTCCGCCGTGATCAACGCGCTGATCCAGGCGGCTGAGGCGGGCAAGTCAGTGACCGCGGTGGTGGAGTTGAAGGCGCGGTTCGATGAGGAGCAGAACCTGCTCTGGGCGTCCGCGCTGGAGCGCGCCGGGGTTCAGGTGGTCTACGGCTTCATCGACTGGAAGACCCATGCGAAGGTCTCCATGGTGGTTCGTCGCGAGGCCGGGCAATTCCGGACCTACTGCCACTTTGGGACGGGCAATTATCACCCGGTCACGGCAAAAATATATACTGATCTCAGCTTCTTCACAGCCAATCCTGCGGTCGGACGGGATGCGGCCCGCCTATTCAACTACATCACTGGCTATGTCGAGCCGGAGGACATGGAGCGCATCGTATTGTCGCCGCGCTCACTCCGCGCCCGTTTGATCGAGGAGATCGACGCCGAGATCGCCCATGCACGCGCCGGACGACCGGCGACCATCTGGGCGAAGATGAACAGCCTGGTGGACCCAGCGATCATCGAGAAGCTCTATGAAGCGAGCGGGGCAGGGGTCCAGATCGACCTCGTCGTACGGGGCATCTGTTGCCTGCGCCCGCGCGTACCGGGGCTTTCCGAAAATATTCGGGTAAAATCCATCATAGGCCGTTTCCTTGAACACAGCCGTATCGCGGTTTTCGGGAACGGGCAGACCCTCCCAAACGATGATGCGCATGTCTTCATTTCGTCAGCGGACTGGATGCCGCGCAACTTTGACCGCCGGGTCGAATATATGCTGCCGCTGGAGAGTGGCACCGTTCACGATCAGGTTCTCGATCAGGTGATGGTTGCCAATCTCATCGATACCGAACAAAGCTGGGACCTGTACGCCGATGGCAGCTATCAGCGCACAAGTATCGGCGATAAGCCGTTCAACCTTCATCGTTATTTCATGACGAACCCCTCCTTGTCAGGGCGTGGGGCCGCCCTTGCCGAAGGGGGCGAGGTACCGAAGCTCTCGCTGCGGCGCTGATGGTGAGGGAAGCGCGAACCGCCATCATCGACATCGGGTCGAACTCGATCCGTCTGGTCGTTTATCAGGGGCCTCGGCGCCTGCCGACCGTGCTGTTCAACGAGAAGGTGCTGGCGGGTCTCGGGCGCAGCCTCGCGAAGACAGGGGCTATCGACGGGCAGGCGATGGCGCTTGCTGGCACCGCGCTGTCGCGATTTGCGGCGCTGGCGCGTGAGATGGAGTGCGATGAAGTGCGGACCGTTGCGACTGCAGCGGTGCGTGATGCCGCCAATGGTGCGGAGTTGATCGCACTGGCGGCGAAAAACGGCTTGCCCGTCGAACTGCTATCGGGTGAAGAAGAGGCACGATCGGCCGGTTATGGGGTACTTTCGGCCATTCCCGATGCTGACGGCATTGTCGGTGATCTGGGGGGCGGCAGCCTTGAACTGGTGAGGGTCTGCAAGGGCCGTGTAGATGAGCATGCCTCTTTCCCGCTCGGGGTTCTTCGTCTTGCTGATCTGCGCGCAAAGGAAGGCTTTGATCGCCGCGTGGGCGCCGTCCTGCGTGATGCGGGTTGGTCGAATGCGGGTGCCGGCAAGCCATTCTACTTGGTCGGCGGGTCGTGGCGATCGCTGGCGAGGGTAGACATTCGGGATCGGGGTTATCCGCTGCCGATCCTTCATGGCTATGCCATGCCTCCCGCGCGCATTTCGTTGCTGCGGCGCAAGCTGCCCACGCTGGAGAAAGGCTGGTTCAGAAGCGTGCCGCATCTCTCGGGTGGTCGCGTCCCGACGCTTGGCGCCGCCGCTGATCTGCTTGATGTATTGCTGCCGGTGATTGGATCACGCGAGACCGTGGTGTCGGCTTTCGGGCTGCGCGAAGGCCTGTTGTATCGGCAATTGTCCCCGGCCGAGTCTCGACTGGATCCCTTGATTGTTGCCGCACGTGACGAGGGCCGGCACCGGGGACGGTTTCCCGAGCATGGCGATCTTCTGAACAACTGGATCTCACCCCTGTTTGTGGATGAGTCGCCAGCGGATGGGCGCTTGCGCCATGCGACATGCCTGCTGGCGGATACGAGCTGGCGGGCCAACCCGGAGTTCCGGGTTGCGCTGGGGATCGAGACAGCCCTGCATGGCAATTGGGTAGCGGTCGACGGGCGCGGGCGCGCCATGATGGCGGCCGCGCTGGCCGCGAGCCTGGGTGCGCAGCCGCCTTATCCTGATCCACTGCCCGCGCTCGCAAGCCCTGACGATCTTCAGCGGGCAACGTGCTGGGGGCTTGCGATCCGGCTGGCACAGCGACTGTCGGGCGGGGTCGCGGGCCCGCTCAACCGCAGCAGCATTCGCCGCGCGGAGGGCGCGGTCGAACTGGTCTGGCACGACGCAGACCGCGCGCTGTGCGGCGAATCGGTCGAGAAACGGCTGAAAGGGCTTGGTGCCGCGCTTGGGTTGCCGGTCGGGAGCCGACTAGCGGCTGCAGGCGCCTAGGTCGATCCTGCGTTAGCCGCAGGACACCTGGGTGATAATACCCTCGGGAGTGGTCTCGATGTTCAGACGATCCTGCCGAAAATCCATCGTGAGCGCCGAGCCCGTGATGTAGGTCCGCACGACGCGAGCACCCGCCGCACGTTGAGCAGCTTCCTGGTTTCCTTCAAGCGGCCGGCCCACGAACTTCTCCGCCGCGTTGGCGTTGCACATTGCACCCTCGGCTGAAGAGGATCCAGACGTACCGGTGGCACATCCGGAAAGCAGGACGGCCGCTGCCAGGATCGCTCTCATGCCTCATTCTCCGTTCGCGTCATCTTGAGCTTGCCGCCCAGAACAGCGAAACCAAGCCGACCCTCGACAAGATCCAGCGCGTCGCGCCCGAACTGATCAAATCGCCAGCCCTCAAGGATCGCCAGGTCGTGACGCACGCCAGCGGCGAGCGCCTCCAGCTCCTCGCTGCGGGCGAGCAATCGCGGCGCAACATCGATGTCGCGCGCGCGGATCTTGAGCAGCAGCTTCAACAGGTCCGCGACCAGCGAGCCATCCTTGCCAAGTCCAGGCTTGCGATCCTCGCGCAGCGGCATTTCGCTGGCGGGCAGCGGCTCCGCCGCTTCGATAACGCTCATCAGGCGCCGGCCGATATCGTTGCTCGCCCAGGTGGCCGAGAGGCC
Organism: Sphingomonas sp. ABOLG; assembly: GCF_003950435.1. Lineage (NCBI taxonomy): Bacteria > Pseudomonadati > Pseudomonadota > Alphaproteobacteria > Sphingomonadales > Sphingomonadaceae > Sphingomonas > Sphingomonas sp. ABOLG. Next base: position 117,985 of record NZ_QQWW01000004.1, on the reverse strand, counting down.
GCGCACCTTGGCGAGGTCGCTCTGCCGCTTGGGGGGATGGCCTGCGAGATCGGCCAGAGTCTCGTCCTTGACGATGCGGCCGCGGGGCAGGTCCTTTGCCCGCGCTTCCACCTCTCGCCAGCGGGCGATCGCCTTCAGCCGACCGAGAACGTCGGCGCGCCGGCCCGAAATGCGCACGCGCTTCCACGCGAGGTCGGGATCGTTGGCGTAGTTGGCGGGATCGGAAATGCGCTCCATTTCCTGATCGAGCCACGCCCCGCGCCCGGTCTTCTTCAGACGCTCCAGCATGCGCGGAAAGATCTTTGACAGATGGGTGACGTCACCGATCGCGTAATCGACCTGTCGCTGATCGAGCGGGCGGCGCGACCAGTCGGTAAAGCGCGCGCCCTTGTCGATCTGAATACCGAGCCAGCTGTCGACCAGGTTGGAATAGCCAATCTGCTCCCCCTGGCCGAGCGCCATCGCCGCGACCTGGGTGTCGAACATCGGATGCGGGGTCTTGCCGGTGAGATTGTAGATGATCTCTATGTCCTGCCCGCCGGCGTGGAAGACCTTCAGCACGTCCTCGTTATTGACCAGCAGATCGAGCAGCGGCTGCATATCGAGCCCAGGCGCCTTGGGATCGATCGCCGCGGCCTCTTCCGTGTCGGCGATCTGGATCAGGCAGAGTTCGGGCCAATAGGTATTCTCTCGCATGAATTCTGTGTCGACGCATACGAAGGGAGCATCGGCGAGGCGCGCGCACAGATTGGCGAGGGTGGCGCTGTCGGTAATTAGCGGGTGAACATGCATAAGTGCCGCCCCATAGCGGGGAGCGACCGGGTTGACAAAGAGAGGTTGGAAGGGGAGGGGCGCGGACCTCCAAACAAGCTTTTTCAGAGATTGCGGCCATGCACGCCTATCGCTCGCACACTTGCGCCCAGCTCAACGCCAACGACGTTGGCGCTGAAGTTCGTCTGTCCGGTTGGATCCACCGGAAGCGAGATCACGGCGGCGTGCTGTTCGTCGATCTTCGCGACCATTACGGCATCACCCAGATCGTCGCCGACAGCGACTCCCCGGCACTGCCGACGCTGGAATCGCTGCGCGTCGAGTCGGTGATTACCATCGACGGCGTGGTGAAGGCGCGGTCGGACTCGACCATCAATCCGAACCTGGCAACGGGCGCGATCGAGGTGTTTGCGCGCGGCGTGACGGTGCAAAGCCAGGCGCAGGAACTTCCGATGCCGGTTGCCGGTGAGCAGGAATATCCCGAGGATATCCGCCTGCGTTACCGCTTCCTCGACCTGCGTCGCGAAAAGCTGCACGCGAACATCATGCTGCGGTCGAGCGTCATCTCCTCGATCCGCCGCCGCATGGTCGACCAGGGCTTCACCGAGTTCCAGACGCCCATCCTGACCGCGTCGTCGCCGGAAGGCGCGCGCGACTATCTGGTCCCGAGCCGCGTGCATCCGGGCAAGTTCTATGCGCTGCCGCAGGCGCCGCAGATGTTCAAGCAGCTGCTGATGGTCGCCGGCTTCGACCGCTATTTCCAGATCGCGCCTTGCTTCCGCGACGAGGATGCGCGCGCCGATCGCTCGCCTGGCGAATTCTATCAGCTCGATTTCGAAATGAGCTACGTCACGCAGGACGATGTCTTTGCGGCGATCGAGCCGGTGCTGCACGGCGTGTTCGAGGAATTCGCCAACTGGCAGGGCAAGGGCCGCACGGTCAGCCCGCTGCCGTTCAAGCGCATTCCGTACCGGGAATCGATGCTGAAGTACGGCAACGACAAGCCCGATCTGCGAAACCCGCTGATCATCTCTGACGTCAGCGGATTTTTCTCGGGTTCCGGATTCGGGCGCTTTGCCTCGATCGTTGAGGCCGGCGATGTCGTGCGCGCGATCCCGGCGCCGAAGACGGCGGACAAGAGCCGCAAGTTCTTCGACGACATGAACGCCTGGGCGCAGTCCGAAGGGTTCGCCGGCCTTGGCTACGCAACCCGCAAGGGTGGCGAATGGGGCGGGCCGATCGCCAAGAACCACGGTGACATCGGTATGCGCGAACTGGCCGAGGCGCTCGGCCTTGGGCCGGATGATGGCGTGTTCTTCGCCGCCGGCAAGGAAGCACAGGCGGCGAAGCTCGCCGGCCTGGCGCGCACCCGCATCGCCGAGCAGCTGGACCTGATCGACAAGAACCGCTTCGAGTTCTGCTGGATCGTCGACTTCCCGATGTTCGAATATGACGAGGAAGCGAAGAAGGTCGACTTCAGCCACAATCCCTTCAGCATGCCGCAGGGCGAACTGGAGGCGCTGGAGACCAAGGATCCGCTCGACATCCTCGCCTACCAATATGACATCGTCTGCAACGGTATCGAGCTGTCCTCCGGTGCGATCCGTAATCACCGGCCGGAGATCATGTACAAGGCGTTCGAAATCGCCGGGTACACGCAGGCTGATGTAGACACGAACTTCGCCGGCATGATCAATGCGTTCAAATATGGCGCGCCGCCGCACGGCGGCTCGGCCCCCGGCATCGATCGTATCGTCATGCTGCTGGCTGACGAGCCGAACATCCGCGAAGTGATCGTCTTCCCGATGACGCAGAAGGCGGAGGATCTCATGATGGGCGCGCCCAACTTTGCCACTGCCAGGCAATTGCGCGAACTCAACATCCGCGTAACCGCGGATACGGCGAAGGACACAAGCAAGCTGGTGGCGCCCGACGCGGGCTAAGGGAACCGCGCGCGGTGGTAAGCGCTGAAAGCCTATGTCGCTTACCGCCTCGCGAGCCGCACTTCTCCATATCGCGCTTCAGGATCTGCGTGCCGGCAAGCAATTGCTGGTCACGCGGCTGGAGCCGCTGGCGGATGCGGCCAGCGATCCGGCGCTACAGGAAGTGATTGAGCGGGACCGCTTCAATGCGAAGCGCCACGCTGCCCGATTTGATGAGATGGCGACGCTGGATGGCGCGCCGGAAAACCTGTGGATGACCGGGATCCTGAACGATGCGGATCGCGATGCGCAGTCGCATCAGCGCGGGCCCTTGCTCGACACGGCGCTGATCGGCGCGTTGCGCAAGGCGAAGGCCGCGGAAATCGTTTCGATCGAAACCGCAATGGCGCTGGCGGCGAGCGAGGCGCCGGCGATGATGCCGGCGCTCACCGCCAATCATGCCGAGGACCGCGCGGTAGAGATGCGGCTGGCGCGTCTCCTGGGAACGATCGGCGGTCACATACCGGTGATTTGAGGCAGAGGCGTCAGCTCGCCGGCGCGAAGGCGCCGTCCTCCCCCATCACCCACAAGACGCCTTCCTTGATCGAGAACCAGGCACCGTGGAGCGATAGCTGCCCGGCATCTTCCGCAGCCCGCACGAACGTGAAGGTGCGCAGGTTGGCGATGCTGACCTTCACCGTTTCGAGTTCCAGCGCACGGATCGCGTCCTCTCCAGTGCCGTGATCGGTGGTGATCCGGTCGCGTGCCTCATCCAGCAGGCCGATCCAATTGGCGATGAAGCCGCCCTCGCCAGGCGTGGCCTCGGCAAAGCGCTTCGTCATTGCCGCATAAACGCCGCCGCACATGCCGTGGCCCATGACGACGATTTCCTGGACCTTCAGCTGGGTCACCGCAAATTCCAGTGCGGCGGACACGCCGTGGCGGCCGCCGCCCACCTCGAACGGGGGGACCAGATTGGCGACGTTGCGCACCACGAAGATCTCGCCGGGCGACGTGTCGAACACGGTGGTCGGATCGGTGCGGCTGTCGGAGCAGGCGATCACCATCACCCGGGGTGACTGCCCCTCAGCGAGGGTCGCCCAGCGATCCCGCTGGGTTGCCCAGCCCTGCTGGCGGAAACGGCGGTATCCGGCGATCAGATCAGTGAAGACGGTCATGCATCCTCCTTACCGCGTTGTTTCGTCCCGCGTCAGTCGCTATCTCGCGCCCGACATGACCGAAACACTGCCTCTCGCCCGGCCCGAGCGCGCCCGCAAGCCTGACTGGATCAGGGTCAAGGCGCCGACCTCCGTCGGTTTCGCCGAAACCAAGCAGCTGATGCGTCGGCTGAACCTTGCCACCGTGTGCGAGGAGGCGGCCTGTCCGAACATCGGCGAATGCTGGACCAAGAAGCACGCGACAGTGATGATCTTGGGGGACACGTGCACCCGGGCCTGCGCCTTCTGCAACGTGAAGACGGGCATGCCGCGCCCGGTTGATCCGCTAGAGCCGGAGCATGTGGCGGTCGCGGCGGCCGAAATGGGTCTGCAGCATATCGTTATCACGTCGGTTGATCGTGACGACCTGCCTGATGGCGGCGCGGCGCAGTTCGTGAAGGTGATTGAGGCGCTCCGCCGTAACACGCCGAGCACCACGATCGAGATCCTGACGCCGGACTTCCGCAACAAGACGCAGGCGGCAGTTGAATCGATCGTTGCGGCCCGGCCGGACGTGTACAACCACAATCTGGAGACGGTGCCGCGGCTGTACCCGACCATCCGCCCGGGCGCGCGCTATTATGCCTCTCTGCGGTTGCTGGAGAGCGTTAAGCGGCACGATCCGTCGATCTTCACCAAGTCGGGCGTGATGCTGGGCCTCGGCGAAGAGCGGTTGGAGGTTCACCAGGTGATGGACGACATGCGTTCCGCCGACATCGATTTCTTGACCATGGGGCAGTATCTGCAGCCGACGCCGCGGCACGCCAAGGTCGCCGATTTCGTGACGCCCAAGACGTTCGACGCCTACGCCGCCATCGCGCGTGCGAAGGGGTTCCTGCTGGTAGCGTCGTCGCCGCTCACCCGTTCGAGCTACCACGCCGGCGACGACTTCGAGAAGCTGCGCGCGGCGCGTGAGGTCCAGCTTGCCAAAGCATAGCGAAACGCGGGCCATGCCATACACGCCCGAGCAGATGTTCGATCTGGTCGCGGACGTGAAAGCCTATCAGGATTTCTTGCCGTGGGTCGTCGCGATGCGCGTTCGGCAGGACAGCGCGGAGGAAACGCTGGCCGACATGATCGTCGGGTTCAAGGGCCTGCGCGAGACGTTCACGTCGCGGGTCGAGAAGCATCGGCCCGATCGGGTGTACGTCGATTACGTCGACGGCCCGATGAAGTATCTGCACAACGAGTGGCGGTTCCGCCCGGACGGCGATGGCTGCCTCGTGGATTTCAGCGTCGACTTCCAGTTCAAGAACCGGATGTTCGAGATGCTGGCAGGGCAGGTATTCGGCCTGGCCCTGCGCAAGATGATCGGCGCCTTTGAGGATCGGGCCCGCGCGCTTTACGGTGAGGGCTCGTCCGACGGCGGCATCAACAGGTCGAGCGCGCACAGCGCCGCCTGAAGGCGCACGCCGGAGCGGCCGAGATCGCCAAAGGCGCGCTTGTCGGCGACCACGTCGGCGGGATCGCCGCCGCGTTCGGCGCGCGCAAACACCACGGTGCCGACGGGCTTCTTTTCTGAGCCGCCGCCGGGGCCGGCGATGCCGGTGATTGCCACCGCAACATCGGCACCGGTCGCCTCAAGCGCGCCCTGTGCCATGCTCCAGGCGGTGGCGATCGACACAGCGCCGAACGTCTCCAGCACATCCGTCGAGACGTGAAGCAGTCGCTGCTTCGCCTCATTGGAATAGCTGACGATCGAGCCTTCGAGCACGTCGGAGGATCCCGGCACTTCGGTCAATGCCGCGGCGACCAGCCCGCCGGTGCAGCTCTCTGCCACGGCGATACGGCGGCCTTTTGCGCGATTGGCCTCGATCACGCGCTGCGCAGCGTCGACGAGGTTCTGGGGGAGCAGGCTGTCGCTCATCGTTTCGCCGCCGTGCAGACCGGCAGATCGGGAACGTTGGCCACGGAGGCTGTGCCCCGCGCCTTTTCCGCCTTCAGATGCTGAATCGTTGCGACAACGATGCCAGCGGTGTTGCGCGCGGGGAGGGGCTCCAGCAGCGTGACGATCCGGTCGATCGTGCCGCAATCGCTCTGCTGGATCTGCCCGACGACCATCGGCGCGATCAGGGAGGTGATCAGCGGGCGCGCGTAGTCCGACTGAAGGAGCAACATGGAGACACGCGGATCGCTCAGCTTCGCAATCGCCTGGCGCGCCGTCGGCCAGGCGCGATCCGCTTCAGCCTGATAGCGCGCAAGGAACGGGCCGGAGGTGCGTCGTACGATGCTGGTGGGAGGAAGCGCGGTACAGACACGCCCGGTTTCCAGGATGATGTCCGGAAACGTGACCGCTGCAACCGCCTCTGCTTCGGCTGCATTCAGGCACCGCGTCTGCGCCAGCGCGGTGGTCGGCACGGCAACCGCCGCAAGGGTGGCGGCGCACAGGTAGCTGAAACGCCTCATTGCGCGACTCCCGGCAGCCGAATGGTTGCCGCTGCCTGTGCCGCAATGCCTTCGCCTCTACCAGTGAAGCCCAGCCGCTCGGTCGTTGTCGCTTTCACACTCACGCGATCGGTTGGCAGGCCAAGAAGTTCCGCGACACGATGCTGGATGGCCGAACGATGCGGGCCGATTTTAGGCGCTTCGCACATGATGGTCAGATCGACGAATATGATCTGCCCGCCGCGCGCCGCGATGAGATCGGCCGCATGACGCAGGAACTGCCCGGATTCGGCACCGCGCCACTGCGGATCGCTAGGCGGGAAATGAAGCCCGATATCGCCCGCAGCGATGGTGCCCAACAGAGCGTCGGTCAGCGCGTGAAGTGCGACGTCCGCGTCACTGTGGCCGCTAAGCCCCTGATGATACGGAATCTTGACGCCGCCAAGCCACAGGTCGGCATCATCGACCAGGCGATGGACATCGAAGCCGGTCGCCATCCGCGTTTCGGAACCGATCCGCGCCTCGGCGGAGGCCAGGTCACCGGGCCAGGTTACCTTCTCAAGCATGGCGTCGCCCTGCACCATGGCGACGGATCCGCCAAGCGCCCGGACCATCTGAGCATCATCGGTTGGTTCGCTTCCTTCCCATTGAGCGTGAGCGCGGGTGAGGATGGCGCCACGAAAGGCTTGCGGCGTCTGCACGCGGGACAATTGCTCCCGAGGCAGCGTCGCACCGTCGATCGATACGATCGTGTCGGTGACCGGAAGAGTGGGGATGGCGCCATCTGCTGTCTCAAGCGCCCGCAGCAGGCGGTCGATGACATCCGCGGCAAGGAACGGTCGCGCCGCATCGTGCACAAGGATGCGATCCGCGTCCGGCACTGCCGCCAGTCCGCGCGCCACCGACTCGCGCCGTGTTGCTCCGCCAAGTACAAAGCGTGCGTTGGGCAGACAGTCGGCTAGCAACTGTTCCTGACCTGCGCCGATGACCAGCACGATCTCGTCGACCGCGGGATGGGCGGCAAAGGCTTCATGGCTCCACAGGAGCATTGGGCGGCCGGCAAGGTGCGCGAACTGCTTGGGCAGCGCGCCGCCAGTGCGTTCTCCCTTGCCAGCGGCAACAATCAGGGCGACGGTTTTCATGCGCGGGCGCCTAGCGAGAAGCGCGACGCCTTGCCAGCGCCACGTTGATCGCCTACCTGCCCGTTTTTCAGGCAGACTGTTGATGCGTAAGCTCGCCCCTATCCAGATCGGACCCGTGCGGATCGACGAGCCAGTCGTGCTCGCGCCGATGACTGGCGTCACTGATCAGCCGTTCCGGACGCTGGTGCGGCGCTATGGGTCGGGCCTGAACGTGACCGAGATGATCGCCAGCCAGGCGGCGATCCGCGAGACGCGGCAGTCGATCCAGAAGGCGGCGTGGCATCTGTCCGAAGAGCCAGTCTCGATGCAGCTGGTCGGTTGCACGCCTTATGAGATGGCGGAGGCAGCCAAGCTCGCGGAGGAAAAGGGCGCCGCGATCATCGACATCAACATGGGCTGCCCCGTGCGCAAGGTCACCAGCGGGGATGCCGGATCTGCGCTGATGCGTGATCTGAAGAACGCGGGCGCGATCATTGACGCGGTGGTTAAGGCCGTGTCGGCGCCCGTAACGGTGAAGATGCGCATGGGTTGGTGCCATGACAGCCTGAACGCGCCAGAGCTTGCCCGCATTGCGCAGGATCTCGGCGCGAAGATGATCACGGTTCACGGCCGCACCCGGAACCAGATGTACAAGGGCTCCGCCGACTGGAGCTTCGTCCGGCAGGTGAAGGATGCGATCGAGCTGCCCGTGATCGTCAATGGCGACATCTGCTCAATCGCCGATGCAGAGGCGGCGCTGGACCAGTCAGGTGCCGATGGCGTGATGATCGGGCGTGGTGCTTATGGTCGTCCCTGGCTGCTCGGGCAGGTGATGGATGCGCTGGCGGGCAGAACGCCGCGTGCGGACCCGTCGCTCGACGAACAATATCGCGTGATCGTAGAGCATTATGAGGCAATGCTGAGCCATTATGGCACGGTGACTGGCGTCAATATGGCGCGCAAGCATATCGGTTGGTACACCAAGGGGATCCACGGTTCTGCAGAGTTCCGCAACGCGGTGAACCAGCAGGCCGATGCCCAGCGCGTGCTCGCCATGCTGGCAGAATTCTACGCGCCATATCGCCTGAACGCCGCTGCCTGATGCAGGCGCGGCGCGGTCCCGATCCGGCCGATCTGTTGGCAGCCTTGCCAGTCGCCGTGATGGTCGTGGACCCGGAGACGAGGATCGCACAGGCCAATGCCGAGTGCGAGCTGCTGCTCAACCTTTCCGAACGGGCGATGAGGGGTCGGGCGCTCGGCGACGTACTGCCATTGCCGGATGAGGTGGACGGGCAGGAGGGAAGGGCATTCGCGGCCTTTGACCTCGCGTTGACGACGGCACGCGGCCAGCGGCTGCGCGTTGATCTGGCGGCGACGGAATTGCTGGACCAGCCCGGCTGGCGGGTCATAACGCTCCATAATGCCGCGACATCCCGGCGCCTGGGCGTATCCGCCGATCGCGCTGCGGCCGCGCGCTCAGCGGTAGGGGCGGCGGCCATGCTGGCGCACGAGATCAAGAACCCGTTGTCGAGTATTCGCGGGGCCGCGCAACTGATCGCGGACGGTGCGGAGCCGGCTGAACTGACCCGCCTGGTGATCGATGAGGTCGATCGGGTGACGGCGTTGATCGACCGGATGGAGGATTTCACCGACACGCGTCCGCTCGCCGTGGAGCCGCTCAACATTTATCCGTTGCTGGCGCACGCGCGCGATGCGGCAAGTGCCGGGTTTGCCCGGGGGATCACGATTGAGGAGCGCTTCGATCCATCGCTCCCCCCGGCGCTGGCGAACCGAGACGCCTTGTTGCAGGTCCTGCTCAACCTCATGAAGAATGCGGCCACCGCCCTTGGCCCGATCGGCGAGCGGCGGATTACGCTCACCACCTCGTTTCGGCTCGGCATGTCGGTCGCACCTGCGCCCGGACGCCCGCGGATGCCATTGCCCATCGAGATCTGCGTGATCGATAGCGGTCCCGGGGCGCCCGAGGATATTGCCGAGCATTTGTTCGATCCCTTCGTGTCCAGCCGCCCGGAGGGGAAGGGCTTGGGCCTCGCGCTGGTCGACAAGCTGGTCCGCGATATGGGCGGGATCGTGCAATATTCACGTGAAGGCATGCCGAACGAGACGGTGTTCCGGATACTGCTGCAGCGGGCCGCCGACTGATGGCGGGCGGCGCGATCCTGCTGGTTGATGATGATGACGCGATCCGGGTGGTCGTGGCCCAGGCGCTGCGACGTGCTGGTCATAATGTACGCACCGCGTCGAGCATCGCGGACCTGGACCGCGAACTCGCCGCGGGCCGGCCCGATGTTCTGCTGACCGACGTGGTGCTGCCCGACGGCGATGGCATCGACGTGACCGAGCGCCTGTCCCGCGAGTTGCCGAACCTCCCCGTCATCGTTCTCTCCGCCCGCAACACGCTGACCACCGCTGTCCGCGCGAACGAGGCTGGCGCCTATGATTACCTGCCGAAGCCCTTCGATCTCGAAACGCTGACTCGCACCGTCGCGGCTGCTCTGGCCCGTCGTCGCGAGCTTGCACCGCGTAGCGAGGACGGGGAGGACGCCAGCCTGCCGCTGATCGGCCGTTCGCCGGCGATGCAGGAGGTTTACCGCGTCATTGCCCGAGTCGTCTCGAATGACCTGACGGTTCTCATTTCCGGTGAGTCGGGGACGGGCAAGGAGTTGGTTGCGCGCGCCATCCACGACTTGGGACCGCGCCGTTCCGCGCCCTTCGTGGCGATCAACATGGCTGCAATCCCGCGGGACCTGATCGAGGCGGAGCTGTTCGGGTATGAACGCGGCGCGTTCACAGGCGCGGCGCAGCGCACGGCGGGGCGGTTCGAACAGGCCGCGGGGGGCACATTGTTCCTTGATGAGATTGGCGACATGCCGATCGAGGCGCAGACGCGATTGCTGCGCGTGCTTCAGTCCGGCGAGTTCACGACGGTGGGCGGTACGCGGATCATGCGCGCCGACGTCCGGATCGTCGCGGCCACCAATCGCGCGCTCCAGCAGGCCGTTGCCAACGGGCAGTTTCGCGAAGACCTCTATTACCGCCTGAACGTCGTTCCGATCGATCTTCCCGCGCTACGCGAGCGGCGCGAGGACATTGCGATCCTGGCCCGCCATTTTCTCGAGCGCGCAGCGGACGCAGGCTTGCCGCGCAAGGTCCTCGATGATGACGCGGTGACATCGCTGGCTGAGCATGACTGGCCGGGCAATGTTCGCCAGCTCGAAAACCTGATGCGACGCCTGGCGGCGCTGTCACGGGACGAAAGTATTTCGGCCGGCGAAATCGCGGCCATGCTGGGGCAGGGCGGGGGGCAGGCAGTCTCGCTGCCTGCCGATCTCGGGCTGGAGGCTGCGGTCCGCGCCTTCATCGAACGGCTAGCCCGCTGTGATCCAAGGTCGCTGGACGACGGGACGCTCTATGACCGGCTGCTGGCCGAGGTGGAGCGTCCCTTGATCGAGGTGATGCTGGCTCGCCACGGTGGCAATCAACTCCGCGCTGCCCGGGCGATCGGATTGAACCGGAACACCTTGAGAAAACGGCTGGATACGCTTGGTATAGATCCCGCCGTCCGCCCACCCGCACCAGAGGCGCGGTGAACGCACGTATTATGTGTTTTCTCTGCAACACTCTTGTTGTAGCGTTACCGAGATGACTGCCGGCACGGCACCTCGAACAACCGACCTGGTCGCCCTGCCGCGCCGCTGGAGCGTAACGCCTGCGGTCGAGATCGGCGTTCTTGCGATTGCCATCGGCATAGCGTTCGCGACGTATGTCGTCGTGGCCCACACGGGCCGTCCGGAGGGGCTGATCGCGCCTGCCGTTGTGGCACTGTTGCTGGTCGCCAATCTTGTCCCCGGCGTGGCGTTGATGATGCTGCTGGGGCGCCGGATCGCACGCCGCCGCGCGGCGCGCTCCCCGGTTGGCGGCGAGGGGCGGCTTCACGTCCGCCTCGTCGCGCTCTTCTCGATCGTTGCCGCCGTGCCGATGGTGCTCGTCACGATCGCCGCCTCCCTGTTGTTCCAATATGGCGTGCAATTCTGGTACTCGGACCGCGCGCGTGCGGTGTTCGAGAACGCGACGACGCTGACGCGCACCTCCTACAACCAGATCCTCCAGCGGTGGGAAGAAGCCACCGTCACGATGGCGAGCGATATCTCGACCGAACTGAACGAGCGGCCGATCGAGGACCCCCAGTTCCGCGCGTTCCTGTTCCAGCAAACCTATTTTCGCAGCCTGTCCGAGGCGTTGCTGTTTCAGGTGGCACCGAATGGCGAGTTGCAGACGCTCGCTTTCGTCAACCCCTATGACCTGGATCTGGCACGTCAGGTGTCGGCGGAGGCGGTACGAAAGCTGGCGCGCGGTCAGCGCAGTGTGGTGACCGTGACGGGCGACCGGATCCAGACGGTGACGCGGTTGCCGGGGTCCAGCCGCGTGTATCTCTACGCAGCACGTGTGACCAATCCGAAGGAAATGACCACCCAGACCGAGCGAGCCGAGGCCGCACTGGCCAATTATCGCCAGCTTCTGGTGCGCGCTCGCACGCTGCAACTGCGCTTCAACGCTGCGCTGCTCCTGCTGTCGCTGTTGATCGTCGGTGTCGCGGTATGGATCGCGCTGGCCGTTGCGGACCGGCTAGTCCGGCCGGTCGCGGAACTGGTCAACGCAGCGCGGCGGGTGGAAGGCGGCGACCTGACGGCCCGTGTGCCGGAAACGCAGGAGCGGGACGAGGTTGGCACTTTGTCGAACGCGTTCAACCGCATGACAGAGCGCATCGAGGAGCAGAATACGGCGCTGGTTACCGCGAACGCCCAACTCGACAGCCGTCGCTCGCTGATCGAGGCCGTTATGTCGGGGGTCTCCGCTGGCGTCATTTCGATCGCGCCAGATCGGACGATCCGGCTGATCAACAATTCGGCGCAGATGCTGCTGGGTCTCAGCGATCCACCGATCGGCATGCCGCTGTCCGTCGTCGCGCCGGAACTGGCAGCGTTGCTCGACGGGACAGCGCGGGAGGCGATCATTCAGCTGGCAGCGGCCGGCGAGGCGCGCACGCTGGCTGTACGGATCGCCCGTGTTCCAACCGGCCCGATCCTGACCTTCGACGACATCACTCAGCAGTTGCTGGACCAGCGCCGCGCGGCTTGGTCGGATGTCGCGCGGCGTATTGCGCACGAGATCAAGAACCCGCTGACCCCGATCCAATTGGCTGCCGAGCGCCTGCAGCGCCGTTATGGCGCCAAGGTGGAGGAAGGGGACACGACATTCAGCCGGCTGACCGAGACGATCGTGCGGCAGGTCGGCGATCTGCGCCGCATGGTCGACGAATTCTCGTCCTTCGCGCGGATGCCCAAGCCGGTGTTCCGTGAAGAGTCGCTGGTCGACGTCGCGCGTCAAACGATGTTCCTGCACGAGGTCGCGCATGCGGGCATCCGCTTCGAGATGCGACATGACGAACCGGGACCGGTCCTCGTCTGTGATCGCCGCCAGGTCGGACAGGCGCTGACCAATATCGTGAAGAACGCGGTAGAGGCGATCGAAGCGACCGGGCGAGGGGAGGGCACGATCCTGATGACCCTGACGCAAGAGGATGGCCGTGCAGTGATCACCGTCGCTGACGACGGCATTGGGCTGCCCCCTGAGCGCGATCGTATCGTCGAGCCGTATATGACCACCCGCGCGCGCGGCACTGGCCTCGGCCTCGCCATCGTGAAGAAAATCGTGGAGGAACATTTCGGAACCATCACCTTCACCGACCGTCCCGAGGGCGGCACGCTGGTGACCATGACCTTTGACGTGGTCATGCTGGCCGGCGTCGCCGGACGAGAAGACGATCAATCTGAGACCGTAGGCGGCAGTTTCGCCGCCCTGACTCGCAATCGGACCGCATAAGCCATGGCGTTAGACATCCTTGTCGTCGACGATGAACTCGATATCCGCGAACTCGTATCCGGTGTGCTCGAGGACGAGGGGTATGACACCCGCACCGCGGCGGACAGCGATGCCGCGCTGGAAGCGATCTCTGCGCGCCGCCCCAGCCTGGTCCTGCTTGACGTGTGGCTTCAAGGCTCGCGTCTCGACGGCCTGGAACTACTCGCCGAGATCAAGCGGCGGGACTCCTCGATCCCGGTCCTCGTCATCTCGGGCCATGGCAATCTCGACACGGCCGTCGCCGCGATCCGGCAGGGTGCGGCCGACTTCATCGAAAAGCCGTTCCAGGCCGAACGCCTGCTGCTGATGGTGGAGCGGGCAACCGAAACCGAGCGTCTGCGCCGCGAAGTGGCAAATCTTCGTGCCTCCGCTGGCAGCGATACCGACCTGACGGGCAGCTCCAGCGCGATCAATGCCGTTCGTGCCACGTTGAAGCGCGTCGCCGCGACCGGGAGCCGGGTGATGATCGTCGGCCCGGCAGGTGTCGGCAAGGAAGTGGCAGCGCGGCTCCTTCATGGCTGGAGCCAGCGAGCCGCCGCGCCCTTCGTGGTGGTCAGTGCCGCCAACATGACGCCCGAACGTGTCGAGGAAGAATTGTTCGGCGTGGAGGAGGGGGGCGACCTCGTTCGACCCGGTCTCTTGGAGCAGGCCCACGGCGGCACGCTGTTCCTGGACGAGATCGCTGACATGCCGATCACCACCCAGGGGCGGATACTGCGCGTGCTGACCGATCAAAGCTTCACGCGGGTCGGCGGGACGCGCGTGGTGAAGGTCGACGTGCGGGTGGTGTCGGCGACCGGCCGGGATCTGACGCAGGAGATCGCCGACGGGCGCTTCCGCGAGGATCTATATTACCGGCTGAACGTGGTGCCCGTCGTCATTCCCTCGCTGGCGGAGCGGCGCGAGGACATTCCCGCGCTGGTGGAGCATTTCGTTGCGCATTATGCGGCACAGCGCCGGGTCACGACGCCGGAAGTCGCGACCGACGCGATGGTGGCGCTGCAATCCTACGATTGGCCCGGCAACGTGCGGCAGCTGCGCAACGTCGTCGAGCGGACCATCATCCTTGCCCCGGGCGATCGCATCGCGCGGATCGATGTCGACCTGTTACCTGGGGAGGTGCTCGGCGATCAGGGGGGCGGCGGTGCGAACGCGATCATGGGCGCGCCGTTGCGCGAAGCACGTGAGACGTTCGAGCGGGAATATCTGAAGGTGCAGATCCGCCGGTTCTCGGGTAATATTTCGCGGACGGCGACCTTCATCGGAATGGAGCGCTCCGCATTGCACCGCAAGCTGAAGCTGCTGGGGATTACGGACACGCGCGAGGATTGATCGATCTGGACCAGCATCGGGCGGCTCCCTACATAGGGCAAAGCGTGCCGTTTGGGCCGCATCCGACGCCGGGCACCGGCGCATCGCGGGGAAAACCTCGCCAAAAACACGAAAGGGCATCGAACGATGGCCGATAAGCAAAGCTCTCTTCAAGATCTCTTCCTCAACGCCCTGCGCAAGTCGAAGACCCCGGTCACGCTTTTCCTCGTAAAGGGCGTCAAGCTTCAGGGCATTGTCACCTGGTTCGACAATTTCTCGGTCCTCCTGCGCCGCGACGGACAGAGCCAGCTCATCTACAAGCACGCGATTTCCACGATCATGCCGGGCGCGCAGATCGATGTGGCCGCGATCGTCGATCAGCTGGGCGAAACGACGAAGAAGCAGCCGCTGCTACAGGAGATTTTCCTCAACGCGGTGCGTCGCTCCGAGGATTCGGTAACGATGTTCCTGGTCAACGGCGTGATGCTGCAGGGCCAGATCGCGGCATTCGACCTGTTCTGCATGCTGCTTCAGCGCGATGGCACGTCGCAGCTGGTCTACAAGCATGCGGTGTCCACCATCCAGCCTGCTCGTGCGTTGAACCTGGCGGACGAGAACGGCGGGTCTGACGAGGATTGAGCACCGGTTTTGACCGCGATCCCGAGGAATTCGCCCGGGGTGCGCGCGCCATCGTCGTGTACCCCGATCTTGGTGGCTCCTCGCGTGATGCCGATGCGCGGCTTGAAGAAACCGCGGGCCTTGCTGCCGCCATCGGCGTCGATGTCGTCGAACGGCATGCCGTTCGCGTGCGCACGCCGCGTGCCGCGACGCTGATCGGATCGGGGCAGGTTGAGCAGCTGGCGACACTCGGGCGGCAGGAAGAGGCCACCTTGTTCGTGTTCGATGCGGCGCTCTCCCCAATCCAGCAGCGCAACCTCGAGACTCAGCTTGAAGCAAAGGTCATCGACCGGACCGGTCTCATCCTGGAGATCTTTGGCGAGCGTGCTGCGACTGCCGAAGGTCGGCTGCAGGTGGAGCTGGCACACCTCGATTATCAGGCGGGCCGGCTGGTACGCAGCTGGACTCACCTTGAACGTCAGCGCGGCGGCTTCGGCTTCCTCGGTGGCCCGGGTGAGACGCAGATCGAGGCCGATCGGCGACTGATCCGGGATCGCATGGCACGGTTGCGGCGCGAGCTCGATCAGGTGACGCGCACGCGCGGCCTTCACCGGGAACGCCGTCAACGCGCGCCCTGGCCGGTCATCGCGCTTGTCGGATATACCAACGCGGGGAAATCGACGCTCTTCAACCGTCTCACCGGCGCGCATGTAATGGCCGAAGATCTCCTCTTCGCGACGCTCGATCCGACGCTTCGTCAGATCAGCCTTCCGGGCATCGACAAGGCGATCCTGTCGGACACCGTCGGCTTTGTGTCGGAACTGCCGACCCAACTTGTCGCGGCGTTCAAGGCAACGCTGGAAGAGGTGATCTCCGCTGACTTGCTGGTCCATGTCCGCGACGTGGCACATCCCGATACGACTGCGCAGAAGGCGGATGTGGAGGCGGTGCTGGCAGAGATCGGCGTGTCGGAGGCGACGCCGCGGATCGAGGCTTGGAACAAGATCGATCTGCTTGATGGACCGGATCGGGATCATCTGCTCGCCGAGGCGGCGCGTCGCGATGATGTGGTTCCCCTGTCCGCGATCAAGGGGGAAGGGGCCGATGAACTTGTCCGGCTGTTATCCGACCGGTTGACGCAGGGGCATCAGCGATACTCGATCCGTCTCGCCACCAGCGACGGCGCCGGTGCGGCGTGGCTGCACCAACATGGCGAGGTCATCGATCAGGTGATCGAGGGTGATACAGCCATCTATGAAGTGCGCATGGCGCCCGGTGACTTCGCCCGCTTCAACGAGCGTTGCCCAGGAGAGGCAGAGACCTGAAAGGAGGGCGGGGCACGATGCTCCGCCCTCTAGTCTTTCGCGGCCGCCTTTTCAGCCTGCTTCACTTCGGACCAGAGCGATTCCTGGTCGTCGAGGTCGAGTGCCGCGATCGAACCGCCGGCGGCTGTTTCCATGGCCCGGAAACGCGTTTCGAACTTGGCATTGGCGGATCGAAGCGCAGCCTCGGTATCCACGCCGAGATGCCTGGCCCAATTCACTACCGCGAATAAAAGATCGCCGACCTCTTCCTTACGATCCTCATCGCTCGCTTCGATAACTTCCTCTATTTCCTCATGGATCTTTTGAAGCGGACCGTTCGCGTCGGGCCAGTCGAAGCCGACGCGGCCGGCGCGCTTTTGTAGTTTCTCGGCCCGCAGCAGCGCCGGCAGACCAAGCGCAACCCCAGCAAGCGCACTGCCGTCGTCCTTCGCGGCGCGTTCTTCAGCCTTGATCGTTTCCCACAGGTGATGCCCGCCATCGGGGGCGTCCCCGAAGATGTGGGGATGGCGCCGCTCCATCTTGTCCGCGATCGCCGCAGCAACGTCCTTCAGGTCGAAATGGCCCGCTTCCTCAGCCATTCGGCTGTGGAACACGACCTGTAGCAACAGGTCGCCGAGTTCATCCTTCAGCTCATGCATATCGCCGCGGTCGCACGCGTCGGCAACCTCATAGGCTTCCTCAATGGTGCAGGGCGCGATCGATTGAAAGGTCTGCACCTTGTCCCATTCACAGCCCGCAACAGGATCCCGCAGTCGGGCCATGATTGCCTGAAGTCGCACGAGAGCGGAGGATGCATCTGACATAGGCGGGCGATAAACCGGCCGCACAACTTCCGCAAACGTAGGCCCAATGCCAAAGCCGAATAATGCGATAATATATATTATGTTAAATAGCAAGTGTCGAACGGTGCCGCCCTCTTACGTGGCGCACGCACTGCGTTACCGGGCAAACTGCTCGATTTGCGTGAATACCAGCGTCACGACCGCGAACAGCACAATCCAGATAAGCGCGAGCTTTATTGACTGGCGCATGGGCAACCGCCGCGCAACGAGCGCCGAAATCGGCAGGATCAGCATCAATGCAAGCAGCCACACCTGCGCGCCGTCGATCACAAGTCGAACTCCAGGCCGTCATATCCCGGCTCAACGTGCGGCGGCAGTTCCGCTCGAAGCGTCGCATAGTCCATCGACTGATCCATGTGCGTGAGAACCGCGTGGCCGGGCGCTAGCTCCTCGATCCATTGCAACGCCTTGCCGAGATGCGGATGACTCGGGTGTGGTTTGCGACGCAGCGCATCCACGATCCAGAGATCGAGGTTGCCGTAAAGCGCGCGCATCTCCCTTGTCATCCCGCTGAGGTCTGTCGCGTAACCGACAGACTTTCCACCGTGCTCGAACCGCAGCCCCGCCGAGGTGATCCTTCCATGCGGTTGATCCGTCGAACTGATGGTGAGCGGGCCAATGTTGATCCGGTCAGGCAGAGCGCTCAGGGAAACGGTCGGCGGATATCCGCCACGTCCATGAAAGACGTAGCCGAACATGTCGTCGAGGCGCTCGCGGGTCGGTGAACGGGCGTAAGCCGGTACGGGTTCACCACGCTGATGGAAAATCTGTCGCAGGTCATCGATGCCGAAGACATGATCGGCATGTTCGTGCGTCCAGATGACCGCGTCGACGATTCCGACATCGGCCGCCAGCAACTGCTGTCGCATGTCCGGCCCCGTATCGACAAGAACGCGCGTCCCCTCGGCCTCCACCAGCAATGAAACGCGGGTGCGACGGTTGCGCGGTTCGTTGGGGTCGCATTCGCCCCAGTCGTTCCCGATCCTCGGCACCCCGGTGGAGGTGCCGCTACCGAGAATGCGGACCTTCATGCCAGGGTTTTATTGAAGAGTTTGTGGAAGTTGCGCGCGGTAACCTCTTGTAGTTCGGCGACATCATCTCTCCGCAGCTTCGCCAGGAAGGCAGCCGTGTCGGCAACGAATGCCGGTTCGCCGGTCTTTCCACGATGAGGAACGGGAGCAAGGAAGGGCGCGTCGGTTTCGATCAGCAAGCGGTCCGCGGGGAGCCGGGCGGCAACCTCCTGAAGCGCGGCAGCGCTCTTGAAGGTGACGATCCCGGAGATCGAAATGTAAAACCCCAGATCCAGCGCGATGTCCGCGAACTCACCGGTTCCCGTGAAGCAATGAATGACGCCGGTGAAGGCCCCCTTCTCCAGTTCGTCACGAAGAATGGCGGCGGTATCATCCTCCGCATCGCGCGTGTGCACGACGATGGGCACGCCAGCCTCTCGCGCGGCCGCGATATGGGCGCGGAAGCTGCGCTGTTGCTGCTGGCGATCCGAGTGGTCGTAATGATAGTCGAGGCCACATTCGCCAATGCCGACGACCCGCGGATGCTGCGCGCGTTCTACCAGCCGCTGAGTGTCGATGTGCGGGTGCTGATCCGCCTCATGCGGATGGATGCCAACGGTGGCCCAGACATCCGGCTCGCGCTCGGCGGTGGCGAGAACATCCGCCCATTCGCTTTCGCGGGTCGCGATGTTGAGCATCGCCGTGACGCCGCGCGCGCGGGCGCGCTCGAGGATGGCTTGCTGTTCCTCGACCAGCCCCTTGTAGTTCAAATGGCAATGGCTGTCGGCGAGCATCAGGCCGCCCCCGCTGGGATCTCGAGCCGCGGGAACACGGGCGATGGTGCGGCAACCGGGGCGCCCTCAGCCACACGACGCGCATACCAGCCGTCGTCATCGATCGCGGCATGATCACGATCATCAGCGGCGACGCCGAGCTGGTCGAGGATCGCGCTCGCACCGGCGGGGATGACCGGCATGATTGCGATGGCAAGGATGCGGATGGCCCGCACCAGCGTCCGCAGGACGGCATTCATCCGCTCGGGGTCGGTCTTGCGCAGCGCCCACGGGGCCTGAGCGTCGATATACTGGTTGCAGGCAAAAACGCCGCGCATCCATGCCTCAATCCCGTGGCTCAGCATCAGGTCGCCGAACGCCGCCTTCAGCCCGGCGGCCGCCACGATGACTTCCTCGATCAGGATGCCGTCGGCCTCTTCCGCACGTCCGTCCGCTGGGAGTGAGCCGAGGTTCTTGGCGATGAACGACAAGGTGCGTTGCGCCAGATTGCCGAACGAATTGGCCAGTTCCGCATTGACCCGCGCCACGATGGCCTCGGCCGAATAGCTCCCGTCCTGCCCGAAGCTAACCTCGCGCAGCAGGAAGTAGCGCAGCGCATCGACGCCGAAGGCATTCGCCAGGTCGCCCGGATCAATGACGTTGCCAAGGCTCTTCGACATCTTCTCGCCGCGATGGAGGACGAAGCCATGGCCGAACACCGTCTTGGGCAACGCGATGCCGGCGGACATCAGGAAGGCCGGCCAATAGACCGCGTGGAAGCGAACGATGTCCTTGCCGATCAGGTGAAGATCGGCCGGCCAGTGCTTCATATCGCCATCGGGGTAGCCGACCCCCGTCAGATAGTTCGTCAGCGCGTCGACCCAGACATACATGACGTGCCCCGGACTGTCCGGCACCGGCACCCCCCAGTCGAAGCTGGTGCGCGAGATCGACAGATCCGACAGGCCACCCTCAACGAAGCGCATCACTTCATTGCGGCGCGATTCCGGACGGATGAAGTCCGGATTGCTGGTGTAAAAGTCCAGCAACGGCTGCTGATACTTGGAGAGGCGGAAGAACCATGTCTCCTCCGCGGTCCAGGTCACCGGCGTGCCCTGCGGGGACAACTTCTCGCCCCCTTCCCCCTCGGTCAGCTCCTTCTCGTCGTAGAACGCCTCGTCGCGGACCGAATACCAGCCTTCATAACGATCGAGATACAGGTCGCCGGCCGCTTCCATCGCCCGCCAGATGGCCTGGCTGGCGGCATAATGATCCGCATCGGTGGTACGGATGAAGCGGTCATAGGAAATGTTAAGGCTGTCGCACATCGCCTTGAAATGTGATGACATCTCGGTGGCTAGATCAGCAACCGGTACGCCGCGATCGCGCGCTGTCTGGACCATCTTCAGCCCATGTTCGTCGGTGCCGGTCTGGAAACGCACGTCGCGCCCTGCCTGCCGTTGAAAGCGAGCAATCGCATCGGCGGCGATCGCCTCATATGCGTGGCCGATATGTGGCCGCCCGTTAGGGTAGCTGATTGCGGTGGTGATATAGAACGGGTCGCCCATAGACCCCCGCCTCTACCCTCGCGCGAGCCGCGCGACCACCCCTGCCAGTTCAAACACCGTCCCGCCCGCGTCGAGCGACAAGGCGCGCGCGCTAGAGGCGATCTGCCTGGCATCATCATAGGCGTCCAGTGCAGTACGCAACGCCTGACCGCTACGATACGGCGCCTGCTCCGCGAGGAAGGTGGGAACACGATCAAGGAATGCTTCGTAGCGTGACTGCGCGGCCTTCAGCGAAAGCGCGCGCATCAAGCGAACCCGTTCTGCATTGTCGCGATCCCCGTCTCGCGCGATGCGTTGCAGCGCCTCGTCGATCTTCTCGAGCCCCAGCCCGGCGAAGCGAAGCGCCCGCCCCGGCGAGCCCATCCCGACACGGATCAAGGTGTCACGCTCGTCCGGTGTCGCCTCGGGGAGGAGGGCGTCGAGGGCTGCGGCCATCTCTTCCCGATCCAGCGGCTCGAACCGGAGCAGCCGGCACCGCGATCGGACCGTCGGCAGAAGCCGCCCCGGCGCGTGGCTGATCAGCAGGAAGATCGTGCCGGCGGGCGGCTCCTCCAGATTCTTCAGCAATGCGTTCGCGCCCGACCGCTCGAGATCGTCGACCGCATCGATCAGGATGACCCGCCGCGAACTCAACGATGGCGTCGTCGCGAACAGGGGGTTGAGGCTGCGCACCTGAGAAATCGTGATGCTGCGCGCCAATTCGGCGTCGGGCTTGCCGTCCTTTGGCAACCGCTCCAGCACGCGGAAATCAGGGTGCGATCCCGCCTCGATGAGCGCGCGGGTTCGCGCGCTACCCAGGTCCCGTGCGGCTTCGCTCAACAGGCTGGTCGCCGTCTCGCGCGCGAAGGTCGACTTGCCGATCCCCTGCGGGCCGCTGAGCAGCCAGGCGTGGTGAAGCGTTCCGGCATCCATCGCGGACCGGAAAAGCGCTTGCGCCGCCGCATTGCCGCGCACCCGGCTCACGGCAGCAGGTCGCTCAGCTCCGCCAGCAGCATGGCGGTCACGTCGCCCGTCGCCCGGTTGGCATCGACGATGCGGAACCGTCCGGGTTCGCGCGAGGCAAAGCTGCGGAAGGCGCGTGCCACATCGGCGTGGAAGTGCTCCCCGCGCATGGCGAAGCGGTCCGCCATCTCGCCGTCGCGCATGGCGGCGCGGCGTGCACCCTCGGCGACCGGCACATCGAGCACGAAGGTCCGGTCGGGCAACAGCCCTCGCGCCCCGAAACCGTGCAGCGCGAGGATCGCGGCGTCATCAATGCCTCCCGCGACACCCTGATAGGCGCGCGTCGAATCGATGAACCGATCGGTGATCACCCACGTCCCCGCTTCCAGAGCGGGGCGGATGACCTTTTCGACGTGATCTGCGCGGGCAGCGGCGAACAGCAGGGTTTCGGCATGCGCGCTCCAGCGGGCCACATCGCCCTGCATCAGCAGCGCGCGGATGGCCTCCGCACCTTCGCTGCCGCCGGGTTCCCTCGTCACAAGCACCGAAAGACCACGCGCCTCCAGCGCGGAGGCGAGCGCCCGTACTTGTGTCGATTTCCCCGCCCCCTCCCCGCCCTCAAGCGAGAGGAAGCGCCCGCTCAACTGAACAGTCCAGTGAGCCCGGCCCAGGCGCGACCGAAGAAGCCGGCTTCCTCGACATCGGTCTCGGCGACTAGGGGCAGAACCTGCTCCGGCAGACCGGGCGAGGTCACGACCAGGTCGGCGACATGCGTCCCCGCCTTGATCGGCGCCTTGATCGGGCCCTGATACACCACCTTCGCATTCATCGCCGGCACCGCACCCGCCGGAAGGGCAACCTTCAGGTCACGCGGGGCGACCAGCCCGACGGTGGAGGAATCTCCCAGTTGCACGGCAGCGTCTGCCACCTTGCGCCCCTGCTTCACGACCGGTTTTGCCTGCCAGGCGCGGAAGCCCCAATCCATGAAGCGGACGGACTCGCTCGCCCGCTGGTTGAAGGTGTTGAGCCCGGCCAGGACCATCACCAGACGTCGGCCGTTCTGTTCCGCGGATCCGGTGAAGCCATAGCCCGCTTCCTCGGTATGACCGGTCTTCAGGCCATCGGCGCCGGCAACGCGGCCGAGCAGCGGATCGCGATTGGCCTGGGTGATCGCGTTCCCCGAGCCCAACGTCTTGCCCCAGGTGAATTCACGCCGCGAATAGAACTGCTTGTAGAGCTTGGGATGCTCCTCGATCGTCGCACCGGCCAGCTTCGCGAGGTCGCGCGCCGTGACATAGGTGACGCCATTGTCAGGCCAGCCGTTCGAGTTGCCAAAATGGCTATTGCTGAGGCCGAGCTTCTGCGCCGCCTCGTTCATCCGCTGGACGAACGCTTCCTCGGTGCCCGAAACACCCTCGGCCAGCACGACACACGCATCGTTGCCCGACAGGACCACCACGCCGTACAGCAGGTTCTCGACCGAAACCTTCTCGCCCGGCGACAGGAACATGGTCGAGCCCGCGGACGGGCCATGCCACTTGCGCCAGGTTTCCGGGCGAACCTCGAATTCCTGATCCAGCTTCAGGTCGCCGCGCTTGATCATGTCGAAGATGACATAGGCCGTCATCATCTTCGCCATCGAGGCGGGTGGCATCCGGCGATCGGCGTCCTTGGCAAAGAGCACGGCGCCCGACGACAGATCCTTCATGAAGGCGACGGGCGCGACGGTCTGGAACTGCGGCGCAGCGGCAACGGAGGGATAGGCGACCGACAGTGCGATTGCGGGCACGGCCAGGTAGGACATTAGCTTGGTCATGGACGCTCTACTCGGTGATATCAGGGCTGAACGATGATGGCAGCATCGCCATAGCCGCGGCGAACGGCGGCGTCACGCGCCCGTTCGGCGTCGATACGCGACGAAAATGGGCCAAGGCGGATCCGGAACAGCGCGCCGCCGCGCTGGGCAGTACCGCCCAGCTGCTTGGCGATCGCCTCGGCGCGCGCCTGATTGCTTAGCGCGGCCACCTGCACGGCGTAGGAACGACCATTTGTCGGCGGGGGCGGCGCAGGTGCGGCGATTGGCAGCGCCCGAGCCGGAACGGATTCGGGACGGCTAACCGGAGGAACGGCTGCAGGACGCGCCTGAGCAGCGGGCAATTGCCGCCGGAGCGCCGCCAATAATGCTGGCGGCGCATCTAGCTGCGCTGCTGACACGCCGCCGGCAAGGCTTCCCTGATGCGTGACACCGCGCACCCGAACCGCCGACGCCCCTTCGCGCGACAGCGCGAGCATCCGGGCCGCTTCTGGGGAGAGGATGATCTCGAAACCTGCCGGCAAGGGCGACCGTTCAGCGACACGGGTCACGATGGTGCGACCAGTATCTAGCGACGTGATCTCCACCGCGCTGCCCGGGGCCAATGTCGCGTGTGCCGTCCCCCCCGCCCCCGCCTTCAACGCGGCATCGGTGCCGCCCACTCCCCCGGCAGTGCGGGCGTAGCCGACGCGATCGTAGCGTGCTGGTCCTGCGCCTGAGGTGCCGACTGGCCCTTCCACCTGTCCGGCTTCGGGCGGCAGAGGAGGACGCGGTGCCCCCGTTTCCTGGTTGCTGGGCGTATCCTGCAGGCCCATCGCCGTTGCGGGATACGCCAGCCCGAGCATCAACGACCCGGCAACGGTCCTAGCGCTCGACCGCATCGGCCAGCAGCCCCACGGACAACGCGTAGAAATTTGAGCAATTATAGTCCAGGATGACGCGATAGTTGCTGGTCAGCAGATAGGCCGTCTGTCCCGGGCCATCAGGCTCCATCAGGGTCGCCAGCACATCGTCCGCTGGCCAGCTTCGGCCCTGCGGCATGATTCCGGCCGCGCGCCATTCCGCCATCGTGCGCCAGTTGCTGTGACGCTCGAACACGCGCGGACACCGCGGGGACACCAAGCGGTTGGTCAGCGTCGCGCGATTGAAGCTCGCTGGGACGGATACGGCAAAGCCCCAGGGCTGCCCCGCCCGCCAGCCGGCGTTCAGCAGGTAATTGCCGATCGATGCCAGCGTGTCGGCCTGGCTGTTCCATATGTCGACCCGTCCGTCGCCGTCCCCGTCGACAGCGAGGCGCAGGTACATGGAGGGCAGGAACTGCGGATTGCCGGTGGCCCCTGCCCAGCTTCCCTTCAACGTCTCGCGCGGGATGCCGCGATCCATGATCTTGAGCGTCGCGACGAACTCGCCCGCGAACAACTGCCGCCGACGCCCTTCATAGGCGAGCGTCGCGAGGCTGCGGAGCAGGTCGAAGTTGCCGGTATAACTACCGTAATTCGTCTCATGGCCCCAGATCGCGACCATGATCGATTCGGGGACGCCGGTCGTGGCCTCGACCCGCGACAGCTTTGCCCGATTGGCCGCATAGGCCTTCTGCCCGCGTCCGAT
The DNA here is from genome assembly GCF_003950435.1 of Sphingomonas sp. ABOLG. Lineage (NCBI taxonomy): Bacteria > Pseudomonadati > Pseudomonadota > Alphaproteobacteria > Sphingomonadales > Sphingomonadaceae > Sphingomonas > Sphingomonas sp. ABOLG. The sequence continues at coordinate 92,816 of NZ_QQWW01000004.1, read as the reverse complement.
GCGCGCGGCATCGACATGCCGCGCCTTGTACGGCGCGAACGGGGGGATGCGGGTGGATTGCGGGTTTCCCGGCTGTCCACGATCGAGCTCTACGACCCGCGCATTGTACGTCAGCGTGGGAAGGACGGAGTCCACCGTCGCCGGGCGAACGCCCTCGCGGATCGCCTGCGCCCGAAGCTGCGGCAGATAGGCCTGAAAGCCTGTCTCGTCTTGGGCGACGGCGGGTGTCGCCACGGCAAGTGCACCTGCACAAGCTGCCAGGGACGAGAGACGAACGATGAAGTTGGAAACGTGCACCACCTCTGTGTGGCACAGCCACCAGTTCGGCGGAACCGGCAATTGTCGTTGCTGCGGCACAAGTCACCGCACCCTTCCCTCGCCGCGGATCTGTGCCCTTGTGCCATCTGGATCGCTACGATGGGCCGCCATTCACGATGACCGGCACGTCACCGGGCGACCAGGGCGGAAGACGGAACATGATCCGCTCGAACGTCTCGGAGGCGAGATGCTGCGCCAGCCACGCCTTCACCTTGGACAGCGGGAGCGTAGCGAACCAACTTAGGTCGACGGCCGCAAACTGTCGGACGAACGGCATGATCGCCGCATCCGCCAACCCCGGCGCATTCCCGCAAAGCTGCTCGTGCCTGGCGAGACGCGCCTCAAGCTGACGGAGAAAGCCCAGGCCATTGTCGCGGTGCGCGATCGGATCAGACCCGTGGCGATCGGGATATTTGTACCGATCGAGATCATGTTTGAAGGCCGTGTCATTCGCGTCGATCAGCGCAGGGCCATCCCGCTCAAGCCACCCTTGCGGATCATTCTCGGCCAACGCCCAGCGCATGATCGCGAGGCTTTCATCGATCACCACGCCATCGGACCGCTGCAGTACGGGCACCGTTCCCTTGGACGAAGCCGCGATCAGCTCTTCCGGCTTCTTGGACAGCCGAACCTCGCGCACTTCGTAGCGAATGCCGCTGGCCGACAGCGCAAGCCGCGCACGCATGGCATAGGGGCAACGTCGAAAGCTGTAGAGGATGTGCTCGACCATCAGCGGCTTACTTATAGAGAACGCTTGGATGATAGTAACTGCTGGCCGCTACCCCGCCGCAGTGAGCCGATCTGACTCCAGCTGACGCTCGGCCGCGGCCAGCACGATATCCAGATCGGCCGCACGCAAGCCGCTCTCCACATCCACCTCGTCCTCATCGTACAGGTTGGCACGAAATCGCTGAAGATGGGCGATAGCCGCCTGTAGTGTCTCCACCTCAATCATGACTGTGCCTCAGGCCGGCTGTCCATTGCCGCCGCTCGCCCCGAATATCTGACCGGTGGAGAAACTGAGTGCTGGATCGGCGGCAGCTACGTAAAGTGCCGCGATTTCCGCCGGTTGCCCCGGTCGGCCGAGCGGCGCGCTCGCGCCAAAGGTGCGTTGCTTCTCCGGAGTGGCGCCGCCGCTCACCTGGAGCGGTGTCCAGAAAGGCCCCGGGGCAACCGCGTTGACGCGGATACCGCGTGACGCCAGCTGCTTTGCCATTCCCTTGGTGAAGTTCAGGACCGCCGCCCGGGTCATCGCATAGTCAACAATATCTTTGGACGGATCGCCCGCCTGTTCAGATGACGTATTCACGATGACAGCGCCGGGACCCATCTTCTCCAGTGCTGCCTTGGTCAGCCAGAATGGCGCGTAGACGTTGGTCTTCATCGTATCGTCGAAATCCTGGCTGGATATGTCGGCGATCGTAGGACGCGTTTGCTGTCGGGCGGCATTGTTGACGAGGATATCGAGCCCGCCGAGTTGCGCGGCCGCTTGTTCGACCAGGCGGCGGCAAAACCGTTCGTCACGCAAATCGCCAGGGATCGCAACGGCTTTCCGACCTTCCGCCGCGATCAGCGCTACGACTTCACGAGCGTCCGGCTCCTCGGCCGGCAGATAGTTGATCGCCACGTCGGCGCCCTCGCGCGCGTAGGCGATCGCGGCCGCACGACCGATGCCGCTGTCGCCTCCGGTGATCAGCGCCTTCTTGCCCGCCAATTTGCCCGAGCCCTTGTAGCTCTGCTCGCCGTGGTCCGGCCGGGGCGTCATCTTCGATGCCAGGCCGGGCCAAGGTTGCCGCTGAACCGGGAACGGCGGCTTGGGATAGGCCGCGGCTGCCGGGGTCATCGCAGCTGGCCGCGAATTGCTCTCCTGTGCTGCTGCCGACGTCGCGGACGCGGCCGACAGTGCGGCAACACCGGCAACAAAGGTGCGACGGTCGGTATCGGGCATGGGGAAGCTCCAGCAAAACGTGCCTCCACAGCGCTCGCGGGATCACAGTAGTTCCCTTGATACCGCAAATACTTGGCGTTTTGCTGGTGCGGCAAAGGAGAGGCGTCCCCGGGCTTTGCCACCTGCTCCAGACGAAGCTCAACACCTTTGGCGCAAGGGCGCTGTAACTTGGCACCAGCATCATTTTCGAAGGGCCATGATCCAACGCAGGAACGTTCACACTTCACTGCTGTTTGGCACCGTGAGGAGCTTCACATGAACGCCAATGCGCGCCTGACTACCCTGACCCGGATCGGCTTCGCGGCGCGGGGACTGCTATACATCGTCATCGCGGTGCTGGTCCTGCGTACCGGGCGGGCAGAAGACCAGAGCGGCGCGCTGGAATATCTTCGCGAAGGCGGCGGCCAATTCCTGCTGGGCGTGATGGCGGCGGGACTCGCCGCCTACGGCATATGGAGGCTGACCGATGCCGCCTTTGACCTCGAACGCCACGGATCAGACCGTAGAGGCGTTTTCGAGCGGCTGGGGGCCGGAGCCAGCGGTGTCGTGCACCTTTTCTTCAGCTGGCAATCGGTCCGTCTGATGCGCGGCGTGGCGCTGTCGGGTGACGGTACGCAGGAAGGCACACAGACTGCCCTGCAGATGCCGGGTGGATGGGCACTCGTCATCGTGGGCGGCATGATCCTGCTCGCGGTCGCCGCAGTACAGCTCATGAAAGCGGTGAAGGGATCATTCCTGCGCTACATTGACCCATCGATTGCCCGCCGTCCCTGGGTGCAATGGTGCGGTCGTGCCGGCTACGCCGCGCGTGGTTTGGTGTTCTTGATCAGCGGCTACTTCCTTGTTCGCGCCGGAATGGAAGGCCAGGCAGACGAGGCCGGCGGCATGGCGCGTGTCCTCGCATGGCTCAGCAGCCCCTTTGACGTGATCATCAGCGCAGGCCTGCTCGCATTTGGGTTATTCACCCTTGTCGAAGCGCGCTATCGCAGGCTGCACGACGTGCCGGTCGACCAAGCGATCCGCCGCGCGACAAGCTGGTCGTAGCCGGCTGCAGGCGCGTCGACCTCGGCGACGCAACGTGATGGCGGACGGGGTGGGATTCGAACCCACGGTAAGCGTAAACCTACGGCGGTTTTCAAGACCGCTGCCTTAAACCACTCGGCCACCCGTCCGGGGACGGCTCTCCTATCCTGCGATCAAGACAAGCGCCACTGCGTTGTCATCTCCGACAAGCGATTGTGCACAAAATAAAAGGGCCGGCCCATCAAAGGTGCCGGCCCATATGTCAGCCGAGACGAAAAGTCGCGGCTCCTGCGATCAGCAGGTGGAGGTTACTTGCGAAGCGTAAGTCCGCCACCGAAGCGCTTGTTGAAGCGCGCCACCTGACCGCCGGTGTCGAGCATCTGGCCCTTGCCACCGGTCCATGCCGGATGCGCCAGCGGATCGATTTCGAGCGTCATGGTGTCGCCTTCCTTGCCCCAGGTGGAGCGGGTTTCGTACACCGTGCCGTCCGTCATCTGGACCTTGATCATGTGGTAATCGGGGTGGATATCTTTCTTCACAACTCAATCTCCGACGTGGCTGGTTACCGACCAGCCGAAAGGAAGCGGCGCGCTTAACAGAGGAGCGCGGCCCACGCAATCATTGCTATGGTCGCTGCCGATCAGGCCGCAGGTGGATCCGCGATCATGGCGGTGAACTCACACTCGGCCGCCAGCTCGCCTTCGATCAAGGCACGTCCCGCGAACTTGCACACCCGCGCACGCTTTTGAACGAAGCTGACTTCCAGCCGAAGCAAGACACCGGGTTCGACCGGCTTCCGGAACTTCACGCCGTCGATCGACATGAAATAGACCAGCTTACCCGTGCCGGCGAGGCCAAGGCTTTCGACCGCAAGCACGCCCGCCGCCTGTGCGAGCGCCTCGACGATCAACACGCCTGGCATGATCGGCCGACCGGGGAAATGCCCCTGGAAGAAGCCTTCGTTGATCGTCGCCGCCTTGATCGCGACGATCGACTGATCAGGCACGAGCTTTTCGACCCGGTCGACGAGCAGCATCGGATAGCGATGCGGCAGCGCCGCCATTACCCGCGTCACATCTAGCGGGCCGATGGCGGCCTTGGTCTGCACGTCGGTCATCCCGAGCTGGCTCAGCGGCCCTGCGTCTGCGCAGCAGGAGCCGGTGCGGCGCCCTGCTGGCCCTGGCCGCCCGGCTGCCAATTCGCCGGCGGGGTGATCCCGACGCTCGGCACTGCCTTGTCGAGCTCAGCGGTGATCGACGAGGTGATGTCCGCGGCCGGCTGGGCGAAGAGCGCAGCTTCGGGACGCAGCAGCAACGACACGTTGCGGGCGCGCACGGCGGCCTGAACGGCGTCGTTCAGCTTCGCGCTGATCTGCTCGATGGCATAGGCCTCTGCGCGCTGCGCCGGCTGCGTCAGGCGGGTGAGTTCCTGCTGCGCTGCCTGCTGCTTGGTCTGGATCGCCTGCGCCTGCGGACGCAGCGATGCTTCGGTCGCGCCGGGCGCGCGCGCTGCCGTCTGATATGCGGTCACGAGCGGCTGCAATTCGGCCTGGATCGCGTTGCGGCGCGTGTTCGCCTGATCCAGCTGAGTCTTGTACGTCGATTGGATCTGTGCGCGAGCCGCAGTCCACGCCTTCGAATTGGCGACGGCCTGTTCCGGGTTCGCGACAGCGATGCCGGACACCTGCGCAGCGGCGCCGCCGGCAGCAAACGTACCGGGGACTGCGATCGCGGCAGCCATCAGCATGAGCTTGAACTTGGTCATCAGAACTGAGTCCCTACGTTGAAAGTGATAAGCTTGGGGTCATCGCCGCGCTGCTTGATGAGAGCGCGGGCGACGTCGATGCGAAGCGGACCGAATGGCGACGTCCAGTTCACACCAAAACCGATCGACAGACGCGGCTTTGCGGAATTGCCGAGGAAGGTCTCGACAAAGGGCTGAGACGCGATCTGCGGCGAGTTCGGGATGATGCCGTTACAACCGCCGCTGCCATCCGGAATACCGGTGGCGCAGGTGGTCGAGACGTTCGCGCCGGCCGGCGTCGAGTAGAAGTAGAGCGGGTTGCCCGCGGCGTCCTTGAGCGGAAGCGGCAAGACGACGGTGTTGCCGTTCGCATCCGTGGTGGTCGGGAATACCGCGGTCGGTTCCGGTCGTGTAATATTGAACAGACTGCCGGCCTGCACATAAACGGACGGACGCAAGCCCAGCTCGCGCGCGCCCGAACCCAACGGGATCTCGAGTTCGATGCGGCCAAGATAATAGGCTCTGCCGCCCAGCGCGTCGTCGATGATCTGGTCGCGATCGGTGATCAGGACCTGCGCGCCGTTGGCGTCGGTCGTGAAATACTGGCGCAGCACGCGCGGGCCGACGCCGCGGATGTCGAAGCCGCGGAACTGCGGCTCACCCAGATAGAAGCGGTCGGTAATCCGGATCGGATCTACGCCGGGACGCGGGCTGCTTTCAAGCGCGTGAATGTAGCCGCCTTCAGCGAGCGCCGAGAGAATGAACCCGCCGCCGATGCCCCAATATTTCGCCGCGTCAGCGCGCGTCCGCAGGTACTTCACGTCACCGCCCAGCCCGGCGAAGTCCTGGCTGAAGGTAAAGCGCTGCCCCGCCGACGGCCGCAGGCGGCTGTTCAGGCTGTCGTAGATCAGCGAATAACCGACCGACGACGTCAGACGATTGCCCAGAGCGTCGCAGAGATAGCGACCCGCGAGCAGCGGATCGCACTGACCATCGCGGAAGAACGCGGTACGATCCAGCGTCACTTCGTCATACGACAGCCCGTAACGTGCCGAGAGCGACCAATATTCGGTCAGCGGCACGCCGGCACGAACCTGGAAGCCGGTGGACACCTGGCTATACGTGGTTTCGCGGCGGTTGTTGACGAAGTTGAATGCGTTGAAGTCGCGCCGGAACACGTCGACGCCGACGGCGATGTTCTTGTCGAACAGATAAGGCTCGGTGAAGCCGAGCTCGACCGACTTCGAATAACTAGAATAGTTGACGCCGAAGCGCAGTTCCTGGCCCTTGCCGCGGAAGTTGCGCTGCGTCAGGTTGAACTGAAGGATGAAGCGCTCGAGGCTGGAGAAGCCCGCGGAGAGCTGCAGTTCGCCCGTGGCGCGCTCTTCGACGTTGGCGCCCAGGATGACGCGATCCGGCGCTGAACCCGGCGTCTGCTTGATCTCGAACTTGTCCTGGAAGAATCCCAGGCTGTTGATGCGGTCCTGCGAACGCCGCACCTGGAAGCTGTTGAACGCGTCACCTTCCGCAAGACGGATCTCGCGGCGGATCACCTTGTCCTGAGTCTGCGTATTGCCGGTGATGTCGATTCGCTCGACGTAGGTGCGCTTCGCCTCGCCGATGTGGAAGTTGATTGACATCGTCAGCGAGTCGCGATCGCGCTGGAACTCAGGGCTGATCTCGGTGAAGGCGTAGCCGAACAGACCCGTGGTCTGGCTGAGGCTGTCGACCGTGTCCTCGACCAGCTTGGCGTTGTACCAATCACCCTTCTTCAGCGGCAGCGTCTTCGCCAGCGCCTTGTCGTCGAAGTCGCGGATGTCGCTGTCGACCGTGATGTCGCCGAATTTATAGCGGGGCCCCTCCTCCACCACATAGGTGATGATGAAGTCTTCCTTGTCCGGCGTCAGCTCGGCTACTGCGCTCGTGACGCGGAAGTCGGCATAGCCTTCGGTCAGATAGAACTGGCGCAGCTTCTGCTGGTCATAAGCCAGTCGGTCCTGATCATAGGTCGTGTTGGACGACAGCAGGCGGAAAAAGCGCGCCTGTTTCGTTGCCATCTGCTCGCGCAGCTTGTCGTCGTCGAACACCTCGTTGCCGATGATGTTGATCTGACGAACCTTGGACTTGGGCCCTTCGCTGATCTCGAACACCACGTCGACGCGGTTCTGATCAAGCGACACCATCTTGGGCTCGACACTCGCGCCGAACCGGCCCTGGCGGCGATAAAGCTCGACAATACGCGCGACGTCCTGACGCACGGCACTGCGGGTGAAGACCTGCCGCGGCTTAAGCTTGATTTCCTTCGTGATCTTGTCGTCCTTGAGGCGCTTGTTGCCCTCAAGGATCACGCGGTTGATGATCGGGTTCTCACGCACCCGAAGCACGATGTCGCCGGTCTCCGCCCCTGCGACGGTCACATCGGCGAACAGGTCGCTGGCGTACAGATCCTTGATCGCCTGATCGAGCGACTCGTTGGTGTACGGCTGTCCGATCCGCAGCTTCGTGTAGCTGAGCGCCGTATCGGGCTCGATACGCTGCGAGCCTTCGACTCGGAGCGAGCGAATCGTCCGCTCCACCGGCGTAGCGCTAGGTGCCGGCGCGACCTGCTGCTGAGCCGCCGCACCAGGCTGGGCCGTAGCGGGCGCACCTTGCGCAAGCGCGACCGACGGAATGCCGGTCAGCATCGTGCAGCCGAGCAGCATGGCCGCAGCGCGCGGTCGAGCAAACGAAGTGTTCAAAATAGTCACCATTCCACCCCGGTAAGCCCAAACAAGCCCCTGCACGCGCCCTGCCCTCGAATCGTTAGCCGATCAAGCTTGCGAGACTTTGCCACAGTCCGAAATTTCCCAGATCATTGAAGGTCACCAGCAACATCAGGCCGAGAATTGCCGCCAGCCCTCCGCGAAATGCCCATTCCTGCACCTCGGGCCCGACCGGCTTACGACGGACCGCCTCAATGGCATAGAACAGCAGGTGTCCGCCATCCAGCATCGGAACTGGCAGCAGGTTGATGAACCCAAGGTTGATGGACACCAAGGCGATCAGGAACACGAAGGCGTCCGCGCCCAGGGTGATCTGTTCGCCAGAGACCTTGGCGATCGATAGCGGCCCACCCAATTCCTTCACCGATCGCCGACCGGTGATGATCTGGCCGATCGTTTCCACCATCATGGACACGATCTCCCCGGTGCGTCGAACCGCCACCACCGGTGCCTCGAACAAGCTCACGGGAACGGTGACGCGGTCGCCGCGTGCGATCCCGAGCATGCCGATCCGGTAGTTGTTGCCGAACCGGTCGGTCTGCTGGTCCACCCCGATCGTGACCGGGAGCGTCTGAACCTGACCATTCCGTTCGAAGGCGACCGTCGTCTTCTCTGCCGGATGAATGCGGGTGTACGACAGCATGTCCTCGAAGACGTGGATGTCACGATCGCCGAGCCGAACAATGCGATCACCGGGTTGCAACCCTGCCCGCGCGGCTGCGCTGTTTTCCAGCACCGTGCCGACAACCGGCGGTGTCCGCGTGTCGCCATAGGTCATGGCAAAACCGCCAAGGATCAGCATGGCCAAGAGGAAATTCACGACTGGCCCAGCTGCTACGATGATCGCGCGCTGCCATACCGGCTTTGCCTGGAACGTCTGGTTTCGCTCCTCTTCGGGGAGCGCGAGCCATTCGGCGGAAGGCTGGCTCACCGCGTTCATGTCCCCGGCGAAGCGGACGTACCCACCGAGCGGCATCCAGCCGAGCTTCCATCGCGTCCCGCGTCGATCGGTCCAGCCGGCGATTTCGCGGCCGAAACCGATAGAGAATGCATCGGCTTTCACACCGAACCAGCGCGCGGCAAGGTAGTGCCCCATCTCGTGCACAAACACGAGCGGGCCAATGACCAGGACGAAGGCAAGCAGCGTAAGCAGCAGGCCAGGAGATTCGATCAAGCGGCGCGTCCCTTCACACGCTTCTCCGCAATAACCCTCGCCTCACGGTCGACTTCAAGGACCGCTTCAAGCGTGTCGGGCGCTGCCGGGGAGAAGCGATCAAGCGTATCGGAAACGATTGCGGCAATTTCGAGGTAGCTGATCCGGCCGCCAAGAAACGCTGCGACGGCAATTTCATTGGCAGCGTTGAGGATGGCCGGTGACCCGCCGCCCTCATTAAGCGCGGCGCGCGCTAGGCGCAGAGCGGGAAAGCGTTCCTCGTCAGGTGCTTCGAAATCGAGCCGCCCGACCTTGATAAGGTCGAGCCGCTCACCAGGTGTCGGCATCCGGTCCGGCCACGCCAACGCACAGGCGATCGGCGTGCGCATGTCCGGCGTGCCGAGTTGGGCCAGCACCGACCCATCGACATATTCCACCATGGAATGGATCACCGACTGCCGGTGGACGACAATCTCGATCTGTTCGGATGTCACCGGAAACAGGTGAAACGCCTCGATCAGCTCGAGGCCCTTGTTCATCATGGTTGCGGAATCAACCGAGATCTTAGCGCCCATCGACCAGTTCGGATGCGCAACCGCCTGCGCGGGTGAGATGTCCTGCATCGCCGCGAGCGAGCGATCGCGAAACGGACCGCCGCTGGCGGTCAGGATGATGCGGCTGACCCGCTCCGCCATCCGTGCATCAAGGCACTGGAAAATTGCGCTATGCTCGCTGTCGACCGGCAGCAACGTTGCCCCGCTCTGTCGAACGGCGCGGTTCATCACGTCACCGGCCGAGACCAGCGCTTCCTTGTTGGCGAGGGCCAGCGTCCGGCCCTGCTCCACCGCCGCCATGACAGGTTTCAAACCCGCGCAGCCCACGATTGCCGCGACGGTGATGTCCGCGTCCATCGACGCTGCTTCCTCAACGGCAGCAGCGCCGCCCGCAGCCTCGACGCCAGTCCCTGACAAGGCATCGCGGAGGGCCGTCAGGCATCTTTCGTCCGCGACGACCGCACGCTTGGCATTGGTCCGAATAGCCGCGGCGGCCAGCCGTTCGACATCGCAATTGGCGGTGAGCGCGACCACTTCGAACATCTCGGGAGAGCGTTCGAGCAGGTCGAGCGTCGATGTGCCGATCGAGCCGGTGGCGCCCAGGATCGTGACGGTCCTCATCGGTAAAGGTACGGCGCCACGACCAGGAGAGCTGCGACAGGCGCGACCGGCACGACACCATCGAGCCGATCCAGCAGCCCGCCGTGGCCAGGCAGGATGTTTCCGGAATCCTTCACGCCCGCACGCCTTTTGAGCCAACTTTCATATAGATCGCCTCCCTGCGCAAGAACCGCCAGGAACGGCGTAGCAAGCGTCATCCGCCATGGCAGACCATATTGGACGTGAAGCACGATGGCCAGCAGGCTCGCCGCGACAATGCCACCGATCAGCCCGGCCCATGTCTTGTTCGGCGAGAGCTTCGGCGCAAGCTTCGGTCCGCCGATCGAGCGACCGGCGAAGAACGCGCCGATATCCGTCGCCCAGACGAGCGACAATGCCCAGAATGCCCATAGCAACCCCTCATCCTGGCGTCGCAGGAAGATGAGGGCCAGCACCGGCAACCCGCAGTAGATCACCCCCTGCGCCAGCGACCGTCGGCGGGTCACGATGGCGACGAAGAACGCCGCCCCGACCAGAAGCCCCAAGGCGAAGAAGTCGTGCACTTCCAACACCAGGGTGGCAGGCGCCATCACCGCCAGTGGGACAGACAGGCTATATTGCGCCAGGCGCTTCTCGCGCGCGGTCGCTTTCTGCAGATCCGACCACTCCGCCATCATGAACAACGAGATGACCACCGCCAGCAGCCAAAATGCAATGTCGCCGAACAGCAATGCCATGCTGGCCACCGCAATCATGACCACGCTCGCGATCATCCGCATCCGCAGATTGGACGGCGTTCGCAGCTTCGCGTCGGGGGGCGTCACAACCCGCCAAACCGCCGCTGCCGATTGCCGAAGGCGGCGACGGCCGCGTCCAGATCGGCCGGGCCGAAATCGGGCCAGAGCGTGTCCACGAACAGCAACTCGGCATAGGCCGCCTGCCAGAGCAGAAAGTTGGACAGGCGATGCTCGCCCGATGTCCGGATCAGCAGGTCGAGCGGTGGAAGGTCGCGGGTTTCCAACTCCGCCTCGATCGCGGCTGCGTCAATCTCTTCAGGAGCCTTGTGTTCCGCCAGGCGGCGCGCAGCGCGCACCAGTTCTGCCTGCGCACCATAATTGAGCGCAATCGCTAGCACGGGGCCAGTGTTCGCCTTGCAGCGCGCGACGGCGTCGTCGATCAATGCAACCACGTCGTTTGGAAATTTGCGGTAATCACCCAGGATTTTCAGCCGCACATTCTCGCGGATCAGCTCGGCGAGGTCACTGCGGATGAACAGCCTGAGCAGACCCATGAGGTCGCCCACCTCTTCAGCCGGCCGTCGCCAGTTCTCCGACGAAAAGGCGTAGATGGTCAGCGCCTCGATGCCGATGGCGCGAGCATGGCGAGTCACACGGCGCACGGCCTCGACCCCTGCCTTGTGGCCAGCAGCACGCGGCAGAAGCCGCTTCTTTGCCCAACGGCCATTGCCATCCATGATGATGGCAACGTGGCGCGGCAACGGAGCCGTGCTTCCGCTCGCGAGGACAGGTGCGACGCTCACCGCGACGTCCCCGACGCTCGGGCGGCAGAGGCATGCCCCCTGCACGCCCCCAACAGCAGACGCTGCAGGCCCGTCACTTTCCGAGGATTTCCTTTTCCTTCGCGCTCGCCGCCACATCGATCTCGGCGATCGTCGCGTCTGTCAGCTTCTGCACCTCAGTCTCGTGTCGCTTGCGCTCGTCCTCCCCGAAGACGCCCTTCTTCTCGTCCGTCTTCAGGTTGTCCATGCCGTCGCGGCGGACGTTGCGCACGGCAACCTTGGCCTTCTCCGAGTAAGAGCCGGCCAGCTTGGCGAGTTCCTTGCGGCGTTCTTCGGTAAGGTCGGGGATCGGCAGGCGTAGCGTGGTGCCATCGTTGATCGGGTTGAGGCCAAGGCCAGCCGAACGGATCGCCTTTTCAACGGGACCGACGTTGCTCTTGTCCCACACCTGCACGCTGAGCATCCGGGGTTCGGGCACCGACACGGTGGCCACCTGGTTCAGCGGCATGTGCGAACCGTAGACCTCGACCGTCACAGGGTCGAGCAAAGCGGTGGACGCACGCCCAGTGCGAAGACCTGCCAGATCGCTCTTCAGGGCTTCAACGGCACCGGCCATGCGGCGCTCGAGGTCCGCCTTGTTATACGCGGGCATCGATCATCTCCTGTTCGTTGGTGACGATCGTCGATACGCCCTCACCTCGCAGCACGGCAGCGAAATTGCCATGCTCCCGGATATTGAACACGACGATCGGAATGTTGGAATCGCGGCACAAGGCGACCGCACTAGCGTCCATCACCTTCAGGTTCTTGGACAAGACATTGTTGTACGAGATCGTCTCGTACCGCGATGCACCGGCCACCTTCTTGGGATCCGCGTCGTAAATGCCGTCGACGCTGGTACCCTTGAAGAGCGCATCGCAGTTCATCTCGGCAGCGCGTAGGGCGGCACCGCTGTCGGTGGTGAAGAAGGGCGACCCAACACCGGCGGCGAAGATCACAACCCGGTTCTTCTCCAGGTGGCGAACGGCGCGTCGCCGGATGAAGGGCTCGCACACTGACTGCATCGGGATCGCCGATTGCACGCGGGTGTCGACACCGATCTGCTCAAGGGCGTTCTGCACCGCGAGGGCATTCATGACCGTAGCAAGCATGCCCATATAATCAGCCGTTGCGCGCTCGAACCCTTGCGCTGCCGCGGCAAGCCCCCGGAAGATGTTGCCGCCGCCAACGACGACGCACAGCTCATACCCTTCCGCCTTCACGTCAGCGATTTCCTCGGCAACCCGGGCCGTCACCGTCGGATCGATGGACACCCCGTCCGGCCCCATCAACACCTCACCCGAGAGTTTCAGGAGGATACGCTTGTACGTGGGACTGGTCATGGGTTCCGATGTGACTTGGGAAGAGCGGAGCGGACCTTAGGGATGCGATTGCAGGCTCGCAACCACTGTGTCGCTGGCGAGAGTGGTGACGGCGGAAACGAAAATCGGGCCGCCCGCCGCCGCCTGCTCCATGAGAGCAAGCCAGCGGCGGGCGAACCCGAATGATGGCCGTTCACTCGCTTTTCAGCGGAACGGCCGTCAGATCGCGCTATCAGGCGGCCGGTTCGGCCTGCTTGCTCTGCGGCACACCCGAGGCTGCAGCGACTTCGGCAGCGAAGTCAGATGCTTCCTTCTCGATGCCTTCACCAAGCTGGAAGCGGACATAGTCCTTCAGCACGATCGGGGTGCCGGCGTCCTTGCCAGCCTTTGCCACGACGTCGCTGATCTTGGTCTTGCCGTCCATCACGAACAACTGGCTGACCAGCGCGTGCTCCTTGCGGTACTTGGCGATCGAGCCTTCCACCATCTTGGCGATGATGTCGGCCGGCTTGCCGCTCTCGCCTGCCTTCTCGGCCGCGATGGCGCGCTCGCGTTCGATTTCCGCCTCGTCGAGATCCTCTTCGTTCAGCGCCTTCGGGAAAGCGGCGGCGACGTGCATCGCCAGCTGCTTGCCGAGAGCCTGAAGGACGTCATCGGCCGCTTCGCTCTCCAGCGCGACGAGCACGCCGATCTTGCCCAGGCCAGGTGCCTGCTGATTGTGGACGTAGCCGACGACAGCGCCCTTCGACACTTCGAGCGTCTTTGCGCGACGAAGCGACTGATTCTCGCCGATGGTCGCGACGTTGTTCGTCAGAACCTCGTCGACCGTCTTGCCGCTCGGCATCTTCTCGCCCTTGAGCGCCTCGACGTCGCCGCCGGTCGCCAGCGCGATTTCCGTCACTTCGCGGACGAACTGCTGGAACTGGTCGTTCTTGGCGACGAAGTCCGTCTCCGAGTTCACCTCGACCGCAGCGCCCTTGGTGCCACGAACTGCGATGCCGACCAGACCTTCGGCTGCCGTCCGGCTGGACTTCTTCGCCGCTGCGGCGAGGCCCTTGGTGCGCAGCCAGTCCATCGCCGCGTCCATGTCGCCGCCGGTCTCGTTGAGCGCCTTCTTGCAGTCCATCATGCCGGCGCCGCTCTTTTCGCGCAGCTCCTTGACCATTGCTGCCGTGATATCGGCCATCGTCCTAGTCCTCTTTATCGATCCCGTCGGCAGGATCAGCTCATATGAAAACCCGTTCGTCCGGACCTGTCGAAGTGCCATCTATCTGCGCCGCACAGCGAAGGAAGGATGGTGCCCCGACAAGCCCGGCACGAACGGTGAAAAGCTTGCCGAAGCTGACGCTTATGCGTCGATCTGGCGCGACTCTTCGGTGGCAGCGGCAGGCACGACCGGATCGCTGCCCAGCGATTCCTCGGCCGGCGGCTCAGCCATGGCGCCCAGGTCCGCACCACCACGGCGCTGCTGCTCCGCGTTGCCGCGGGTCGCGGCGATCGCCACTGCCTCGCAATACAGACGGATGGCGCGCGCAGCGTCGTCATTGGCGGGAACCGGGAAGGCAATGCCGTCAGGCGAGACGTTCGAGTCGAGGATCGCCACCACCGGGATACCCAGCGTGTTGGCTTCCTTGATCGCCAGCTCTTCCTTGTTCGCGTCGATCACGAACATGATGTCGGGAATGCCGCCCATGTCGCGAATGCCACCCAGGCTCATTTCGAGCTTGTCGCGCTCACGGGTAAGTTGCAGCACTTCCTTCTTGGTCAGGCCATGCGTGTCGCCCGACAGCTGCTCTTCGAGCGCCTTCAAGCGCTTGATCGAGTTAGAAATCGTCTTCCAGTTGGTGAGCATGCCGCCCAGCCAACGATGGTTGACGAAATGCTGACCCGAGCGGCGCGCCGCTTCTGCGACCGGCTCCTGCGCCTGGCGCTTGGTGCCGACGAACAGGACCTTGCCGCCCGACGCGACGGTCGAGCTGATGAACTCCAGCGCGCGGGCGAAAAGCGGTACCGTCTGCGACAGGTCGATAATGTGAACGCCGTTGCGATCGCCGAACAGATACGGCTTCATCTTCGGGTTCCAGCGGTGAGTCTGGTGGCCGAAGTGCGCGCCGGTTTCAATGAGTTGCTGCATCGAGACGACGGGTGCCGCCATGATCATTCTTCCTTCCGGTTAGGCCTCTGGGAAGCGGCTGGTGCGAGCCTGAAAGGCCGGCACACCGGTGGTTTGATGCTTCCCATGCGGAGTTGAGGCCGCGCGGTTAGCGCCAAAGGCCGGAAGATGCAAGGGCAATGTCCACTTGACGAAACAGAACAGGAGTGGAACAACCAGGTAGAACATAGAGCGAACACAACGGCGGCCCGAGATGAAACGAGCGCTTCGTTGGTCCAATTGTTGTCCATTGGCGGACTAGGATCGGAACGAGGCGTGTTTCCAGCGGTTTATGGCCCACGGTTCGCAAGTCGAGTTGGAGGCGAGCAATGGTGACGGTACTGAGTTTCGCTGTCTTTGCCGGAACGTTGGGAGTGTCGATCTACGCGCTTGTAGTGACGATCGCGCCGCGAATGGACCGTATCATTGGAGCCCTGCGTGGTCAGCCGGCCCATCGCCATCCACTTGCTACGCTGGTGCGCGCGGAGCAGCGGATTGCCGTCAGGCGATGGGCGGCAACCCCTGTACGCTCGGCACCGTCGTCTTCGCGCGCAGCCGCTTGACCTTGCCATAAGCTGCGATGCTGAACGGGATCGCCAGTAGATAGGCAATGCTGATCGCACTGACGGTGTGCCAAGGCGCCGTAACGGCCGCCGCGGCGATGATCACCACCACCGCCAATGCCTCGAACCGGATGTTGCGACGAAGCCGGAGCGATCCCCATGACCAGGTCGCGATGCTGGACACCATCAGGATCGCGGCGAACGCGGTCCAGGGTGCGACAACATAGGATGAGCGTAGAAGCGGCTCATCGGTCCAGAACCATAGGAACATGGGCAATAGGGCAAGGCCAGCTCCAGCGGGTGCGGGAACACCTGTCAGGAAGCCGGCGGACTTGTGCGGCTGCTCGTCAGAGTCGATCGCCGCATTGAACCGGGCGAGCCGCAATGCGGCAAACACCGCCAGCATCAGCGCGGCGATCCAGCCGAAGCGCGGCAGGGACGACAGCGACCAGAGATAGAGGATCAGCGCGGGCGAGACGCCAAAGGAGATGGCATCAGCCAGCGAATCCAGTTCTGCTCCGAAGCGGCTCTGTCCATGAAGAAGCCGCGCAATCCGCCCATCGATGCCATCGAGGAGACCTGCGATCAGGACGAACATGACCGCAAGCTGCCAGTGAGTGCCGATGCGATCGTGCAGGGCGGCGTATTCCGCGCCGCGCTGGAGCAGCAGATCATTCTCCATCATCCGCGCCTTGATCGCGAACTGCACCCCGCTGAGCCCGGAGCACAGCGCCAGGGCAGTGATCGCGTTCGGCGCCACCGCGCGAAGCGGAATTCCCCGACGGGGGCGAACCGGCCGCCTCATTGCGTCACACCCGAAACAGGAATTGCGCCCGCACGCGCTAGCACAGTCTCGCCTGCAATCGCACGCTGCCCAAGGGCGACCTGGGGTGAATAACCCGCAGGCAGGTAGACGTCGACGCGGCTGCCGAAGCGGATCAGCCCAATGCGCTGACCGGCTGCCACCATGTCGCCTACTTTAACGAAGCCCATGATCCGGCGCGCCACCAGCCCGGCGATCTGGGTGAAGGCTACCTTGCGGCCATCATGCCCTTCTACGACGAAATGCTGGCGCTCATTGTCTTCCGAAGCCTTGTCCAAGTCGGCGTTCAGGAACTTGCCCGAAATATAAACCACTTGCCGGATCGTACCCGCAATCGGTGCGCGATTGATGTGAACGTCGAATACACTCATGAACACCGAAACGCGCGTGAGGCGCTCAGCGCCCAACTCACCGATCAATTCACGCGGTACCGGCACCTCGGCAATCATCGTCACCAGGCCATCCGCCGGTGACACGATCAGGTCTTCCCCGCGCGGCGTGGTGCGGATGGGATCGCGAAAGAAGGCCGCTACCCACACGGTAAGGCCGAACAGCGGCCAGAAGAAGATGTTGTGGACGATCGTCATCAACAGCGTGATGCCGAACGCGATCGCGGTGAACTTCTGACCTTCGGGATGGATGGCGGGGAAGCGCCATCTGACGGTGGTGGTGACAGGCAGACCCTGCTCTTCGGGCTTTGGTAAGGACGGCATATCATCCGTGTAGCCCTGGCGGCCGCAGGGCACAACGCACGCGGCGGGCAGGTCGCGCGGTTGACAACCCTGGCGGTTGATCCCCCGCCTCCTTACCCTTATCGACCGCGCCAAACCCTCCCCTTCAAAGGATACGGACAATGGCGAAGATCAAGGTAAAAACGCCCGTCGTGGAGATCGACGGCGACGAAATGACGCGGATCATCTGGGAATGGATCCGCGAGCGCCTGATTAAGCCGTACCTCGACATCGAGCTCGATTATTACGACCTTGGGATGGAGCATCGCGACGCCACCGACGACAAGGTGACGGTCGACAGCGCCAAGGCAATCCAGAAGTACGGCGTTGGCGTTAAGTGCGCCACTATCACCCCCGACGAGGCGCGCGTCGAGGAGTTCGGCCTGAAGAAGATGTGGAAGTCGCCGAACGGCACGATCCGCAACATCCTGGGTGGCGTTGTTTTCCGTGAGCCGATCGTGATCAAGAACGTTCCCCGCCTGATCCCGGGCTGGACGCACCCGATCGTCGTCGGCCGTCACGCATTCGGCGACCAGTATCGCGCGACCGACTTCAAGGTGCCGGGCGCGGGCAAGCTCACGATGAAGTGGACTGGCGAGGACGGCCAGGAGATCGAGCATGAAGTGTTCGACTTCCCGGGCGCCGGCGTCGCGATGGGCATGTACAACCTCGACGAGTCGATCCGTGATTTCGCTCGCGCGTCGCTGAACTACGGCATCAACCGCAACTGGCCGGTGTACCTGTCGACCAAGAACACCATTCTCAAGGCTTACGACGGCCGCTTCAAGGACATCTTTGCCGAGATCTATGAGGCCGAGTTTGTTGAGAAGTTCAAGGAACTGGGCATCACCTACGAGCACCGCCTGATTGACGACATGGTCGCGTCGGCGCTGAAGTGGAACGGTGAGTTCGTCTGGGCCTGCAAGAACTACGACGGCGACGTGCAGTCCGACCAGGTCGCGCAGGGCTTTGGCTCGCTGGGCCTGATGACATCGGTGCTGATGACTCCCGATGGCAAGACGATCGAGGCGGAGGCCGCGCACGGCACTGTTACGCGCCACTACCGCCAGCACCAGCAGGGCAAGGCGACATCGACCAATCCGATCGCGTCGATCTTCGCCTGGACGGGCGGTCTCAAGTTCCGCGGCAAGTTCGACGGAACGCCTGATGTCACCCGCTTTGCCGAGACGCTGGAGCAGGTCTGCATCGAGACGGTCGAGAACGGCGACATGACCAAGGATCTCGCGATCCTGATCGGTCCGGATCAGAAGTGGATGACCACCGAGCAGTTCTTTGAAGCTGTTCGCGTCAACCTCGAGAACAAGATGGCGACCTGGGCATAAGCCTGCATAAGTCATCGACAGTGAAAGGTCCCGGCACGTTGCCGGGGCCTTCATCGTTGCAGCCTATCCTCCGTGAAGAGCGGATCGATATCCTTCGTGGATGGGCGCTCATCACCATACTGATTAATCACCTGAGCCAGGTTGTCGAAGCCGACGGCCTCACCGCGTGGTTGATCCCTACACCGACCCGATACGGCTATTCCACCGCAGCCGAGCTGTTCGTGGTGATGTCCGGCTATATGGTTGGCCTGGTCTATCTCGCGCGTGCCAGTGCCGCGCGGGCAGTCATCCGGCGCGCAGGAACGCTGTGGCTGTACAACCTCGCACTCCTCGGGCTCGTTCTCCCGCTGGCCCTATTCATGTCTCCAGCGGAACTGCGCTTCTGGCGGCTGGGGCCGTTCCTCGCTGATCCGCTGCAGGCGACGCTGCAATTCATGACCTTGCAGAAGGCGCCGCGGCTACTCGACATTCTGCTGCTATATGTCACGCTGATGCTCATCGCGCCGTTCGCAATCGCGCTTCATCGTCGCTCGCCGCGGCTGCTCCTGATGGCTTCGATCGCCATTTACCTGGTGGCGCAGGTGCTGACGATCCGGCACGTGTCTGCCGATCCGAGCCATAATGATGACGGCATCCTGAAGCTGATGAGTTGGCAGCTCCTGTTCTTCGGGGCGATGGTGCTCGGTGCGTGGCGCGTTCACATGCCCTTGTTCAGATGGCTCGATGGCAACTGGCGGATCTTGGCGCTGCTGTTGGGGGTGTTCGCGGTCGGCGCGGTCGCGAGGGCCGACGATGTGGCCCGGCCAGAGTGGTTCACCGGCCGCTATGGTCTCAACCTCCTGCGCCTGAGCCACACGATCCTCATGCTGCTGCTATATGCCAGCCTGCTTTCGGTTGCCCGCCGCTTTCTCCAGTCGGCTCCTTTGCGATCAATGGCGCTGATCGGCCGCCACAGCCTGGATTGTTTTGCCGCAGGCCTGCTCGCCACCTATGTGCTGGGACTGTTGTGGGAGCGCTTAGGCGGGGGTCTTATCCTGTACTATGCCGCCGTCCTGGGGGGATTGGCGATAACGCTTGCCGTGGCGAACATGCGTGAGTCGCGAAAGAAGGCGGTGAAACACGGCTGCTGACAAGCCGGGACGCAGTCTGCACAATGCGTCATGGCAATAGGTCTCGACAATCCCGGCTTCTCTGACGCGCTGGTAGTTCTAGGGGCGGCGGGATTGGTGATCCCGGCCTTCGCCAGATTCAAGATCAGCCCGGTTATCGGCTTCATCCTGGTCGGGCTGTTGGTCGGACCAGCCGGTCTTGGGACCCAGATTGATCGCGCACCCTGGCTTTATTATGTGACGATTTCCGACCCCGAGTTCGTCAGGCCCTTTGCTGAATTCGGAATTATTCTGCTGCTGTTCTCGATCGGGTTGGAGCTGTCGTTCCGGCGCTTATGGGCTATGCGGCGGCTTGTCTTTGGAATCGGGCCGGCCGAATTGCTGGGCTCTGCGCTCATCGTCGGCATCACGCTTCATTATGTCGGGCAAAGCTGGCCTGGTGCAATCGGGCTGGGTCTCGCACTAGCGCTTTCCTCCACCGCGCTCGTCTTGCCACTAGTCGGATCTGTCAGCGCGGTCGGACGGGGCGCCTTCGCCATGCTTTTGTTCGAGGATCTGGCGCTCGTTCCCATCATCTTCGCGCTCGGTGCGCTGGCGCCCTCGGCGGGTGAAGGCGGGTGGGTGAACATCGGGATGGTTGCCCTGAGGGGCGGGCTGACCGTGGTGGCGATGTACGTTGCCGGGCGCCTGATCCTGCCGCGATTGTTCGGTCAGGCCGCCCGAACAAAAAGCCCTGAGCTCTTCCTCGCGGCATCCCTGTTGGTGGTGATCGTCGCCAGTGTCGCGACCACTGCGGCCGGCCTCTCGCCCATCGTTGGGGCGCTTCTCGCCGGCTTGCTGATCGCCGAGACCGAATATCATACTGAAGTCGAAGTCATAACGGCGCCGTTCAAGGGGCTGGCTCTGGGCGTTTTTCTGATCACGGTAGGCATGAGCCTAGACCTGCGATTGATCACCCAGAATTGGGATGAGCTTCTGCTTGCGGTGGCAGCGGTGGTCACGATCAAGGCGATCGTCACCTATTTGCTCCTTCGCGTGGCCAACGTGGGTCGTGGTGTCGCTGCAGAGACTGGGCTCCTGATGGGCAGTCCTTCCGAAACGACGCTGATCGTACTTGCGACGGCAGCGCAGGCCCAGCTTATCCAGCTTTCCACGGCGGCGTTCTGGCAAACGGTGACGGCGATTGGCTTGACCATCACACCCCTTCTCGCCTTTGCCGGACGCGTCATTTCACGTCGTATCGAAGGCCGGGGAGAGACGCTCGACGAGCCGCCCCAGGATGGCAAACGGGCGGTAATCATCGGCTTTGGTCGCGTCGGGCAGCTCGTCGCAGAGCTCCTGGCGGTCCACGATCAACCGTACTTGGCCGTAGAGGCCAACATCGATGCGGTGAAGGCCGGGCGCGCGGCCGGCCATCCCATAATATTCGGCGACGTTGTTCGCTCGCAGTTCGTCGACCGGCTGGACCTGCCCAATGCACGCGCGCTCATCCTAACCATGGATGATCCGCCCTTATCTGTTCGACTGGCGCGCAGGATTCGTGCGCTGGCACCCGACCTTCCCATCATCGCCCGGGCCCGTGACGCAGCGCATGCCGCCGAGCTCTATCGTGCTGGCGTAACCGATGCGGTGCCGGAGACGCTCGAAAGCTCGCTCCAATTGTCGGAGGCTGTCCTCGTCGACCTTGGTGTCGCCATGGGACCCGTGATCGCATCGATCCATGAGAAGCGGGATGAGCTGCGGCAATCGATCCGAGAACAGGCGGAGCTCAGCCGGGAGCCGCGCATTCGCCGCCTTCCCCGCTTGTCGGATCTACGGAGCCTCAGCGGATAATAAACCTTTGCCCCGTGATCGCCGCAATCGAGCGGTAGCGGCGCGCCATCATGCAGCCGTCGGACCTTCGTGTCGCGCTCTTCAGCGGCAATTACAACTACACCCGTGATGGCGCCAACCAGGCGCTCAATCTTCTGGTTGGCCACCTGCTCTCGCGGGGCGCTCAGGTGCGCGTCTATTCGCCAACCGTGGACCAACCGGCCTTCCCTCCCACCGGCGATCTCGTCGATGTGCCGGCATTGCCACTGCCGGGTGAACGCGGTGAGTATCGGCTTGCACGCGGCCTTCCGGCCCAGGTGCGACGTGACCTGAAGGCGTTCGCGCCCAATCTGATCCACGTATCTGCGCCTGATATCCTGGGGCATCGCGCGATCAGCTACGCGCGGCGGAACGGAATAGCACGCGTGGCATCGCTCCACACTCGTTTCGAAACGTACCCGCGCTACTATGGTCTTGGCTTCCTTGAGCCGATGGTCGAGCGGCTCCTCACGCGCTTCTACAATCGGGCGGAACGCGTGCTGGTGCCGGGGCTTCTGCTGGGCGAAATCCTGCAAACCTGGGGGGTGCGTACGCCGACTGCCGTTTGGTCGCGCGGTGTTAATCACGATCGCTTCTCCCCTGCCCGCCGTGATCTCGCCTGGCGCCGGCACCTTGGCATCGGCGATGACGAGGTGGCGGTCGGGTTCCTCGGGCGACTGGTCAAGGAAAAGGGTCTCGACATCTTCGCCAATGTCGTCGGCGAGTTACGGCAACGCAATGTGCGCCATCGCGTGCTGGTGATCGGAGAAGGCCCGGCGCGTGATTGGTTTGCGGAGCAGGTTCCGGACGCGGCATTTGCCGGCTTTCAGTCCGGCGATGATCTGGGCCGCGCAGTTGCGTCGATGGACGTCTTCTTCAACCCAAGCGTTACCGAGACCTTTGGCAACGTCACGCTGGAGGCGATGGCTGCCGGGGTTCCTGTTGTTGCGGCGCGTGCATCAGGCGCGGTTGGGCTGGTGGACGAAGGCGAGACCGGTCGGTTAGTCGAGCCGCGCGACGTACCCGGCTATGCGGACGCCATTGCCGAGCTTGTCGCGTCCCGCGATGCGCGGTTGCGGATGGGACGCAACGGAACCACCAAGGCCGCCGGATATCGTTGGGAAATGATCAACGAAGCGGTGCTGTCGGCCTACCTTCAGGTGCTGGAGGAACGAAGCCGCCCCTGAGACGGACAGATGTGACTGCCGTGCGACGAAACGAGGCTTATCGGAGCCATTCCGTTCATCGCTCGTTCCGGGTTTATCATTTAGGCTGAGGTCAGCTTCCGCCGATCTGGCGGGTATCGGAGATGACACAATGAGCATGAACCGTACCGGTCGTAGCCTTTTCCTGGCGGCGGCCGCTTCCGGCGCGTTGCTGGTGGCAGGTTGCGCGACCGAGACGCCGTATCGCCCTGCCACCGGTCAGGGTTTCAATCGTACCGGCTTCAGCGATCAGCGGATCGAGGCCAATCGCTTTCTCGTCACCTTTGCCGGGAACACGGTCACCGATCGTGACACGGTGGAGCGCTATCTCCTTTATCGTGCTGCCGAGCTGACGCTGCAGAACGGCTATGACTATTTCATCACGGTTGATCGCCAGACCGATCGCCAGGCACGTACCTATGCGACGCCGGGCGCTGGCTTCGGCCCGGGTTGGGGCTATGGCGGCTGGGGTGGCTATTGGGGCCCCTCATGGCGCTTCTACGGTCGTCCCTGGGGCGGCTGGGGCGGCTGGGGCCCGTGGGGCGGCGGCTTCAATGACTTCGATGTACGGACAGTTGACCGCTACGAGGCATCGGCCGAGATCGTGATGGGCAAGGGCGCACCGCCAAGTGGCGAGGTGCGAGCTTTCAACGCACGGGATGTCGTCGAACGGCTGGGGCCAACGATCCGTTTGCCCGAGCAGCGCCGCCGCTGACCTGAGATCCACACAAAACAGAAGGGGCTTCGTCACTAAGGTGACGAAGCCCCTTTCGTACCTGCCGGCAGAAATAGCGAGGTGCGGGCGAGATCTGGAACGGTCCGCCCGCGAGCCAGGCTCAAACCGCGCCGTGGCAGTGCTTGTACTTGCGCCCGGAGCCGCACGGGCACGGCGAATTGCGGCTGACCACGCCCTTCCAGCTCTCCGGGTCCTCGCCAACCTCGACGCCGGTAGGCTGCGGGATCTGCATCGGCGGCACCTGCGTCTGAATTAGGCCCAGCGTGCCCGCATCCACGTCCGCCGAATTGTCCTCACCGGAGAACGGGTCGAAGTGGGTCGTAATGAAGTCCGGAAGATCCGGCAGCGGCGGCGGCGCCTGCAGCTGGAACTGGGCATGCGCGATCGTCTTCGTCACGTCCTCGCGAATGGCATCCAGCATCCGCTGGAACAGCGCGAAGGCTTCCTGCTTGTACTCGTTGATCGGCGTCTTCTGCGCATAGGCACGCAGGTGAACCACCTGACGCAACGCGTCCAGCGTCGCGAGATGCTCCTTCCAATGATGATCGAGGTTCTGGAGCAGGATCGACTTCTCGACCTGAGTCCAGGTTTCCGGCTCAAGCTCTGCCGCCTTGGCCGCCACCATCGCGTCCGCCTCAGCCTGCACACGCTCCGTGATCATTTCCGGATCGACCGCGTCCTCGCCGAGCCAATCGTCGATGCGCGGCGTGAGGTTCAGGATCTCGGCAAGCCTATCCTTCATCCCCTCAACATCCCACTGCTCCGGATAGGAGCCAACCGGGCACGCATCGCCCACGATCGCATTGACCGTTTCCGCGCGCATGTCGGTTACGACGTCACCGACGGTCTCGGCATCCATGATGTCAGCACGCTGCTCGTAAATGACCTTGCGCTGGTCGTTCATCACGTCGTCATATTCGACGACCTGCTTGCGGATGTCGTAGTTGCGCGCCTCGACCTTCTTCTGCGCTGTCTCGATTGCCTTCGTCAGCCACTTGCTGCCGATCGCCTCGCCGTCCTCGATATTGCTGCGCATCATGCGCGCGAATAGCGTGTCGGGTCCGAAGATACGCAGCAGATCGTCGTCCAGGCTGAGATAGAAGCGGCTGAGGCCGGGATCGCCCTGCCGGCCCGAACGACCGCGCAGCTGATTGTCGATACGCCGACTTTCGTGACGCTCTGTACCTAGCACGAAGAGGCCGCCCGCTTCCAGCACCTTCGCCTTTTCAGCCGCGATTTCCGCCCGGATCTGTTCTATTGCGGCGTCACGGTCCGGCCCCTCCGGCATGCCAGCGAGTTCGTCCTCCACGCGGAATTCCAGGTTACCGCCGAGCTGAATGTCGGTACCGCGGCCGGCCATGTTGGTCGCGATCGTCACCGCGCCCAGTCGGCCCGCCTGCGCGACGATGTGCGCTTCCTGTTCGTGGTACCGGGCATTCAGGACGGAATGGTCAACGCCTTCCTGCTTCAGGAACTCGCTGAGCATCTCCGACTTCTCGATCGACACGGTGCCGACGAGAACCGGCTGCCCCTTCTCTGCATGCTGGCGGATCCGCTTGGCGATGGCGCGGAACTTGTCGTGCGTGTCCTTGTAGAACTCATCTTCTTCGTCGACGCGGCGAATGGGATTGTTCGTCGGGATGGTGACGACGTTCATCTTGTAGATGTCGAAGAACTCGGCAGCTTCGGTGGCCGCCGTGCCGGTCATGCCGGCAAGCTTCGGGTACATGCGGAAATAGTTCTGGAAGGTGATCGAGGCCATGGTCTGGTTCTCAGGCTCGATCTGGACCCCCTCCTTCGCCTCGACCGCTTGGTGCAGGCCATCGGACCAGCGGCGCCCGTCCATCATGCGGCCGGTGAATTCATCGATGATGATCACCTTCCCGTCCTTGACGATATAGTCGATGTCCCGCTTGAACATGACGTTCGCACGAAGCGACTGGTTCAGGTGGTGCACCACCTGCGTATTTTCGAAGTCGTAGAGGTTCGCGCCCTCTAGAAGACCGGCCGCCTCCAGCAATCGCTCGACCCGCTCGGTGCCTTCTTCCGTCAGAACGATCGTCTTTTGCTTCTCGTCCTTTTCGTAATCGTCCGGCGTGATCTGCTTCACCACGGCATCAACCGCGATGTACAGTTCGCTTTTGTCGTCCGTCGGGCCCGAGATGATCAGCGGCGTGCGGGCTTCGTCGATCAGCACCGAGTCGACCTCGTCGACGATGGCCATGGCGAACGGCCGCTGCACCATCGACGCGCGATCATATTTCATGTTGTCGCGCAGGTAATCGAAGCCGAACTCATTGTTCGTGCCGTAGGTGATATCGGCAGCATAAGCGGCACGGCGTTCATCATCCGAAAGGTTCGGAACGATCACGCCCACCGTGAGGCCAAGGAAGCGATAGACACGTCCCATCCAGTCCGCGTCACGCGCGGCGAGATAGTCGTTGACGGTGATGACGTGAACGCCCTTTCCTGGCAGCGCATTCAGATAGGTCGCGAGCGTCGCCACCAGCGTCTTGCCCTCACCCGTGCGCATTTCGGCGATCTCGCCGCGATGAAGCACGATGCCGCCGATCATCTGCACATCATAGTGGCGCTGACCAAGAACGCGCTTCGCAGCTTCTCGGACGGTCGCAAAGGCCTCAGGCAGCAGACTGTCGAGCGTTTCGCCGTTCGCCAGGCGCTCGCGAAAGAGCGCCGTCTGGTTGGCGAGCGTCGCATCATCCATCGCCTGCAGCGTCGGTTCGAACGACGCAATCTTGGCGAGAATGGGATTGAGTGAGCGCACGTAGCGATCGTTGGACGAACCGAAGAGCGATTTGGCGATGCTGCCGAACATGGGTCTGTTCCTGATATCATAGCGGCGCGACGGCCACGAAGGCGCGCGCAGAGAAAAGCGATTGCGGTCCGGGTCACCGGACGACGCGCTGGCTTATTCGCGCCGGCGGCTCGCAAAGACCGGCTCGCCCGGGGCAAGAACGAGGGGCTCTCCGCCCGTCAGCCTTGCCGCCTCGGCAAGCGTGATCGATGCCGCAAGCGGACGCCAGGTGGCCACGCGCGTTGCGGTGGCGGTGCGTGCAACCGCAATCGAGCCCTCAGCCACCGCACGTGCTTGCTCCTGCGCACGCGCACTGTTGCTTACGCCTGTGAGCGCAGACAGCAATGCAGAGAGAAGCAGCAGGATGTTCACGCGCCGGGACATAGGGTGGCATAACGATGTGGCCAACCCAAAATTCGCGCTGCCTCGTCCGAGACGGGCGGCGATTTCGTAGAGGGCAGGCGAACACGGGCTGTGCGCGGCGATCTTAGCGCTCGCGACTGCCGCCGCCGCGGTGCCGATCGCCCGAGATCGGGAACATCCGTGATGACTCTTTTCCCCGATCGCGGCATGGCGCAGGAATGTCTTACGCCGTCTCTCCGCTCGCCCTGCCCTTCCCTGAACTGCCCGCGATCGCAGGTGCCATCCCGCATGTTGCACGCGCCCAGTACAAGACATGGGACCGCTGTGACCTTACCTTTGTCGCGCTGGAGCCAGGAACGGCGGTCGCCGGGGTCGTGACCCAGTCCAGATGTCCGTCGCCGGAGGTGGAATGGTGTCGCAACGCCCTGGTCCTCGGTGAAGCGCGGGCGCTGGTGGTGAACGCCGGAAATTCCAACGCCTTCACCGGCGGGCGCGGCCGCGCGGCGGTTGAGGCAATTGCCGCGCGCACGGCCGCGCATCTGAATTGCAAACCGTCCGACGTTTTCGTCGCCTCGACGGGCGTCATCGGCGTTCCCCTGCCAATCGACAAGGCTGAGGCTGGGCTCGACGCTGCCTTTGCAAGCCAGCCGTGCAGTTGGCGTGACGTCGCGGAAGCGATCGGGACGACAGACACCTTCACGAAGGGAGCGACGACGACGGCGATCGTCGACGGCAAGACGGTAACACTGGTCGGCGTGATCAAGGGATCGGGGATGATCGCGCCGGACATGGCGACCATGCTGGGGTTCATCTTTACCGACGCAGCGGTCGATGCCGCGTTCCTGCAGGCCGCGCTTTCCGACGCAAATGCCCGCACCTTTTCCTGCATCACCGTCGATGGCGACACGTCCACCAGCGACACCGTGCTGGCTTTTGCGACCGGTCGCGCGAAGAACGCGCCTTTGACGGGTGATGAGAGTGCCGGCGCCGACGCATTCCGCGCGGCGCTGGCGGACCTGTGCCACCAACTGGCGCATCTGGTCGTGCGCGATGGCGAGGGCGCAACCAAGCTGATCGAGATAACCGTAGAGGGAGCAGAGAGTGACCGCTCAGCCCACCGCATCGCCATGTCGATCGCCAACTCTCCGCTGGTTAAGACCGCCATCGCTGGGGAGGACGCCAATTGGGGGCGTGTGGTGATGGCGGTTGGCAAGGCTGGCGAGCCAGCGGAACGCGACCGTCTGTCGATCCGCTTCGGCGCGACGCAGGTCGCAAAGGACGGGCTGGCGGTCGAGGGTTACGACGAAACCCCGGTAGCAGCTCACCTGAAGGGCCGTGAAGTCACCGTCGGCGTCGAACTAGGTCTTGGCGAGGGCCGCGCGACCGTCTGGACGTGCGATCTGACCCACGGATACATCTCCATCAACGCTGACTATCGCAGCTAGGAGATCAAGGCGGCGACGGCCCCTTTAGGAACGTCGCCGCCAGTTGAGTATCAGGCGAGTTCACCCTCAAGCCAGGCCTTGATCCGGCCCTTCGGCTCCGCACCGACCTTGGTGGCCGCAGGATTGCCGCCTTTGAACAGGATCATCGTGGGAATTCCGCGCACTCCGTAGCGGCCAGGTGCGTCCGGGTTTTCATCGATGTTGATCTTCGCGATCGTGACCTGCTCGCCAAGCTCCTCGGAAATCTCCTCCAGGCTCGGGCCGATCATCTTGCACGGGCCGCACCACTCCGCCCAGAAATCGACCAGCACCGGCTTGTCCGACTGGATGACATCGGCGTGGAAGCTGTCGTCCGTGATCTTCTTCGTGGCCATGCTTCATATCTCCTTTGCGCTCCATTTAGGGGTGCGCAGCCGGACACTCAACGACCCGTGATCAAGCTTTGCTCCGCTCCCGAATAGCCCGGCTTGTGTCGGGCCAGCAGCTCTGGCGGCAAGGTGATGATCCGCGGACCTGCGGTATAGAGCAGCCCGGCCTCGATCGAGCGCCCAGGGAAGATGACGGCGAGTGCCGCGGCATAGGCCGCCATTTGTCGGATGTGGTAGATCGGCACATCTTCGATCCGCTCGGGCGCCACTCGCCCTGTCTTGAAGTCAACGACCTGCACGCGATCAGGGGTGATCAGCAGCCGGTCGACAGTTCCCGCGATCACCAGGCCGCCCTCAACCACCGCGCTGATCGGCGCCTCACCGAGTGATCCCGGGCCAAACAGCGCGGCGAAGCGATCATCTGACAGGATACCGCAGACCAGCTGGGTGAGGTGCTGGCGCTCTGCGGGATCCTCTATCCCGCCCACCTGCCGCAGCCAGCGATTGGCGGCGTCTTCTCGCTCCGCCCCCGCTACGCCGGGCAGGCGTTCGAACAGGCCATGGATCAGCCGGCCGCGTTCGGCGGCGGCACGCATTGCCGGCGTGGGCGGTGGATCCGCGACCTCGTCTTCACCGATTGAGGAGGGGGCGAGCGGCCGCGGCGGCCTCGCCTCTGGCGGTGCTACCTCCCGTGCCCAGCCTGGTAGCGGAGTCGATTCGGCCACTTTTCGTATGGTGCTGGCCTTGGACGCAACGGGCGCCGCGGGCGGATCGCCACGGAATATGCGTGCCGCGCGTTCGCCTGCGTCGTCGGCTGCCACGCCGAGCGCGTCGAGCGCGCGGGCGGCGGCGCGATGCCAGCTCTGCTCAGGCGCGCCGCTGTTGCGGTACTTGGGGCCCAGCGAGCCGGTGATGACCAGCCGTTCCTCGGCGCGGGTCGCGGCGACATAGAAAAGGCGCCAATGCTCCTGCCGCTCGCGCAGCGCCGCCGCGGCCGCGAGCTCCGCGATCGGCCCCGCCCGCTCCGTTAGGCGCGGCGGGAGCACGGGGATCGCGCCGTCAGCGCCATCCGGGGTCCACATCAGGTTGCCGCCGCGCGTGGAATCGGGATCAGCAGCGGCGTCGGCCAGGATCACGACAGGCGCCTGCAGCCCCTTGGCACCATGCGCGGTCATTACCCGCACCGCGTTGAGGACCCCTTCCGCCTCGCGCTTCACCTCCACCTCGCCGCGATCGAACCAGTCGAGAAAACGCTGAAGCGATGGGGTGGCGGTTGTTTCGAATTCCAGCGCCGCGCTCAGCAATTCCTCGATCGGGTCGCGCGCTTCTTCGCCGAGGCGGGCAAGCAGCCGCTGCCGTCCGCCGAGCGGGCCGGAGAGCAGTTCCTCCAGGAAACGATAAGGTGTCGTGAAGTCGGCTCGGGCCAGCATCGCGTCGAGTGGTGCAAGCAATTCGCGATGATGTTCCGACAGGTGGCGCCACAGACTGCCCGATCGCGGCACCGCGCGCGCGAGCAGCTCCTCCTGCGTCCATCCGATCAGCGGTGACACGAGCAGGCTGGCGAGGCTGAGGTCATCGTCCGGCTGCAGAACGAAACGGACGGCGGCAAGCAGGTCCTGCACCGCGAGCGGCGCGTTCAATCGCAGCCGATCGACACCGGCGACGGGCACCCCTTCGGCATATAGGCGCGCCACGATCAGCTGGGCGATCTCTCCGCGCCGTTTGACCAGCACCATGATGTCCTCTGGCCGGATCGGACGCCCCTTGCTTTCCAGCATCACGCCCCGGTCGATCCAGTCGCGGATCTGCCGCGCGATCCGGGCGGCGTTGCGGCGGACCGCATCGTCGACCCAGTCCTCCGGCCCATCATCTTCCACCTCGCCCGACACGATCGGCGGCCAAAGCTCCACGATGCCGGGTCCCGGCACCTCACTGGCATGTTCGCGAAGTTCGACGCCTGGCCCGAGCGCATCAGGCTCAAGCGCGGCGATGGCCGCGTCGACGAACTGCAGGATGGGACGGGTCGAGCGGAAGGAGGAAACGAGCGACAGGCGCTCGAACGGGAGGCCGCGCTCATCATCCGGCATGCGATCGTCGCCGCGCACCTCGGCAGCCTTGCGCGAAAAATGCATTTCGGCCGCGCGGAAGTTGATTGGGTCAGTGCCCTGGAAGCCGAAGATCGCCTGCTTGTGGTCGCCCACCGTGAACAGCGTGCGGACCGAGGGCGCATAGACGCCGCGGCCGACGAAATATTCGTCGACCAGCGCACGCACGATGCGCCATTGCGCGACGTTGGTATCCTGAGCCTCGTCGATCAGCACGTGCTCCGTCGTCTGATCGAGCTTGAAGCGAACCCATTCACCGATGCCAGGCTGATCAAGAAGGCCGATCGTGGCAGCGATCAGATCATCAAAATCGACGAGCCCGCCGCGACGCTTTGCCGCCGTATACGCGCGCGCATAGTCCCGCCCGACCGTCAGCCCCTCGGCGAGCAGATCGGCATAAGCGGCGCGAACCCTGAGGCTGAGCAGCTCCGAACATTGCCCGTGCAGGCGGGATGCGAGATCGGCATAGGCGGGATCAGGCGGCGCCTGCCCCTTGCCGAACGATCGAGGGTCCCCATCGGCCTTGGCCCATGTGAGGTGAAGCTGATCGAGCGTTTGCGCCCGTTGTTCACTGCCCGCGGCGAGCCAAAGAGCGATTGCCTCTGCGCGGGCCAGCCCACTCTTCGTTCCCCAGGCCGCGTTCAGCCGACCGACCGCCTCGATCGCCGCGCGATCGATCGCATCGTCCCCGCAGGCAGAGCGGATGTGCTCTTCTATATCGCCAGCCGGCAGGTCCAGCTCGCGGCGGAGCCACGGTTGAATGCCGCTGGGGAGCTGCTCCAGCGCGCTTGCCGCCCGCGCGCAATCATTCAGGAATTGTTCGGCACCCGCCTCGCCCAGCCGAAGGCTGAGCTTTCCGATCGCCTCTACCGGGCCAGTGCGCCCTTCCCGCTCCGCCTGCACCAGCAGTTCGGCGAGGGTGGCGCGGGCAAGCACGCCTTCTTCGCGCGCCTCCATCGGGCGAAAGCCGGGCACCAGTCCCGCTTCGGTCGGGAAGGCGGCAAGCAGGCTCTGGCAGAAACCGTGGATCGTCTGGATACGTAGTCCGCCGCCCGGCGCATCGAGCACCTTGGCGAACAACGTGCGGGCGCGGTCGCGCTGGGCCGGATCGGCTGCCTCGCCAAGCGCCTGGAGATCGGCGAACAGGTCACGGTCCTTCATCCGGACCCAAGCGGCCAATCGCTGGCTGACGCGCGCCGCCATCTCGGCCGCGCCGGCCTTGGTAAAGGTCAGGCACAGGATGGCGGCAGGATCAACGCCCCGGAGCAGCAGCCGGAAGACGCGGGCGGACAACACCTGCGTCTTGCCCGTGCCGGCGGAGGCCGACAGCCACACGTGCGCATCGGGTGCGCTTGCCCGGCGCTGCTCACCGCGCAACGGCGGGAGCGGACGGATGCCCGAGGCGCTACTGGTCACGGCCGTACCATTCGTCGCGACGCATCAGCTGATCATATTCCGTATAGGGCGCATATTCGGGGTGGAGCTTTGCCTTGAACGGCTCGTCGCCCAACAGCCAGAGTTTCGCCGCCTCGATGAATTCGTGCCGTGCCCGGCCGACGAATTCCGATGTGACGACACGATCGCCCTTTCCGACGGGATCGACCGGGCTCGTCACGCTGCCGAAGCTGTCGCGGTAGCGGGCCAGCGACCAATATTCGAAGGCGCCCGCCGTGCCGCTGATCCCCGCGAAGCCGCCGTCCTCGGCGATCGCGCCGAGCAATCCGAGTTGCATCGAAAACCCCGCGCGAACGGCGGAGGCCGACGGCGCCTTGCCTGTCTTGTAGTCGACGATCGCGAGCGTGCCGTCACCGAGGCGGTCGATGCGATCGAAGCGGCCGGAAAGCTCGATCCCGGCGATGGTGGTCCCGCCCTTCCCCTCCGCGGCCAGCACCGTTCGACCACTCGCCTGCTCGGCCGCCATGCGCTGCGCGATCCATTCGACCGCAGCGAGGAGGCGCGGCTGCCACAAGGCGCGTAGCAACGGGTGCGTCGTCGGATCGGCCAGCATTTCGATCGCGCGCGGCGCCAGAAGGTCGACGCGGCAGGCGTCGTCACGCGCCCACGCCTCCAGAATGGCGTGAACCGCAGTCCCGCGCCAGGCGGCGGTGGGATCGGCATCGACCGGGTCCAGCATACGCAGGCGGAGGATCTGCTGGGCGTAGAAGGCGAAAGGATCGGCCTTCAGACGGTCCACTTGCGTGACGGACATGGCGGTGGGCCGGAGCCGCCGCGGCGGGCGAGGCGCAGGCCGCTCCGCCGGCTGCGGCGTGCCGCCGTCATCGATCGCCCGTGTCCATTGTTCCAGCGCGACATCGCGAGCGCGATCAAATTCGTCGCCCGCCATTGCGGCGAGGCGAAGCCACAAGCGCGACGGGATCGCAGGAGAACGCGCGTCGCGTCGGGCGCGGGTGATTAGCACCTCGCGTGCGCCCAGCGCCTGCCCGAAATCATGCGCCGCCACGCCGATCGCCCGTTCCAGACCGGGGAGCCCAAGCATCGCGCGAATGCGGGGCGCCAGCCAGGGATCGGGTGCCGCTGCCCCTGGCCAAACGCCCTCGTTAAGGCCGCCCAGGATCATGAGGTCGGCCGATTGCAGTCGCGCCTCGATGAGGCCGTAGATCGCAACGCGGGCATGCCCCCCCTGCGGACGCACAGCGACCTGGTCCATGAGGAGGCGCAGCAAGGGGCCGAGACCGGTTGCCGCCACGTTGGATGGGCCGCGATCCGCTTCCGCCTCAAGTTCCGCCAGAAGATCGGCGGCGGCGCGCCCGGCGGGGCCACGCCACGCTTCGTCACCAGCGAGTGCCGTTGCCGCATCGCGCAGCGCCGCGATCAGCGTGCCAAGCGAAAGCCGGCTGTTATCGAACGCCTCGGCGAGCGGCCCGAGCAGGCCGCGTAGCTCGTGCCACCACGCATCGGCAGTCTCGCCGAGATGCCCCTCCATGCCGGCGAGCCCCGGTGCTGGCCGTGGTCCGCGCAAGCGGCGGTCGAGCCGGCGCACGCTCTCCAGCCAACGGCCACGCTGCTCACCCGCACGGACCAGCGGGTGCTTCAGCAGGGTCAGCAGGGCGAGTGGCGCAAATCCTTCGGCGGCAGCCTCCACGATGGCGATCAGCAAGGTGCCGGGCGGGAGGATCGACAGGGGGCGACCGGCGCTGTCGTCGACCGCGATATTCCAGCGGGCGCAATGCGCCGACACCCGGCGCGCGAGGGCGCGGTCGGGGGTGACGAGCGCGGCGGTGCGTTCCGGAACCTCAAGCGCCTGACGCAGGGCGAGCGCGATCGCCTGCGCTTCCTCTGCCGGCGTGGCGAGTTCGGCGATACGGACGCCGGCGAGTTGGCGTTGCTGGGGCCTGAGCTCCGTCCAGCGGGCGGTATATTCGGCGGGCGCGAGAGCGGTCGCGATGGTCCGGCCGCGTGCCGCCGAGGCGTCGTGATCGCTGCCATCGGCCCACAGGGCAACATCGTCGCGCGCCATGCCCATGCGGGCGAGCAGCTGCTTCAGATGGAATTGGGGGTGCACCTCTATGGCGCGTTCGGACCGTTTCGTGATCGGATCGGCCTCATGCGGGCCCAAGGCGGCCCATTCGTCGTCGGGCATGGCCCGATCCAGTCCAGCGAGCACGACGAGGCCGCGATCCATCACCGCGACGCGCCCCATCATCGCCGCAACGGAGGGGGCCGCATCGGTAATGCCGGCGGCGCAGACGAACCCGTCGGGCGGTGTGGTGCGCCAGCGATCGGCCAGGCGCCGCAACAGGATCACGCGGCGCGCACTCGCGTCGATGCGGCCGAGACGTTCCAACTCGCGCGGCCAGCGTTCGATCACGATGCGGAAGAGGTCGAGTGCCGCGCGCCAATGATCGGTGAGTTCGCCGAGATCGAGCGTGGCGAGCCGGGCGGGGTCGACTTCCTCGACGATCAACTGGTCGAGCGTTCGGGCGAGTTCTCCGGCGAGGCGGACCGCTTCGGAGGCCTCCAGCGGTGGGCGCTCCTCTTGCACCAGCCGCGCCAGGATCATCTGGCGCGCCAGCGGAGTGATCGCCGGGGGCGGCGGATCGGCATCGGCGGGATCGAGCGCAGCGTCGATCGATTCGCCAATGTCGTCTGCCCCGATCGCGACCAGCCGCGGCAGGATCAACGCGCCCCCGCGGGCGCGCACGAAGGCATTGTTGACCGCGAGCTTCGCGCGGTTGTTGGGCAGGAGGATCAGGCCGCGGGCAAGGCCAAGCGGATCATCGCCAAAGCGCCGGACCAGCCCCGCGACCAGCGCATCGGCGAAGGCCCGGTGCGCGGGGATGGTGTAGAGCCGCGGCCGGCGCCGCTCAGCCATTCTCGAGCAATTCCTCCGCCCGGGCGACGGCCCTTGGCGTCCCCACGTCGACCCACAACCCCTGGTGCACCACGCCATAGGCGCGGCCCGCCGCCATCGCGCGTTCCCAGAACACCATGGTGGAGAACGGCGCCTCAGGCGCGACGACGAGGATCGCCGGGTTCAGGATCTGGACGCCGATGAAGACATAAGGCGCGACCCGCCCGGGCTTGCGCCGCGAGATGATCTTGCCCGCGGCATCGATATGGAAATCGCCCTGCCCGCCATGGCAATGCGCACGGGCGAGTGGCACCAGCAGCAGGAGGACATCCATGATCGCCGGGTCCCAGCGATCGGCCATCAGCGACAAGGCGTCGATCGGGCCATCGAGCCAGAAATTGTCGCTGTTGACGACGAAGATCGGATCGTCGCCAAGCAGCGGGCGTGCCTTCATCAACCCGCCGCCGGTTTCGAGCAGCTGGCCACGCTCATCCGACACTTCGATGTCCAGCCCCTCGATCGTCTCGAGATGCGCCTCCAGCGTGTCGGCCAGATAATGAACGTTGACGACAGCGCGCTTGACCCCGGCGGCGCGCAGATGGTCGAGCGCATGGTCGAGCAGCGGCTTGCCCGCAACATGGATCAGCGGCTTGGGCCGGGTGGCCGTGAGCGGGCGCATCCGCTTGCCGAGGCCGGCCGCCATGACCATCGCGGTGGTCGGCACCTTGCCGGGAAGACGGGGACGGATGGCGCGCGGCTTGGTCATCGTGCGCTCAGCTGCAGCGGATCGCCGCGGAGCGACGCGGGGATGTTGGCATCGAACCAGGCAGCGACCGGAGCAAGCGCAGGCTGCGCCAGATCACGCTCCAGATAGGTCCAGACGCGCGGGCAGAGCCCCGGATAGCGGGGCTTCCCATCGCGCTTCCACAGGCGGGTGAAGATGCCGATGATCTTCGCATTCCGCTGCGCGCCGAGCACGTGATAGGCGCGCATGAACGCCTCCCCCTCACCGGTCACGTTGCAATAGAGCTCGATCATCGCGTTTTCGAGTTCGGGCGCCACGTCGCGGCGGGCATCCTGCAACAGCGATACAAGATCATAGGCAGGGTGACCGGCCAGCGCGTCCTGGAAGTCGAGCAGGCCGAGCCGGTGCGGATCGCCCACCAGCATCAGGTTTTCGACATGATAGTCGCGCAGCACCGTGACCGGCCGGTCGAAGATCGCATGATCGAACACCGCGTCCCAGGCGGCGGTATAGCCCGCCAGATCGACGTCGAGGCCGAGCGCCGGGCAATACCATTCGACCAGCAGCGCGGCCTCACGATGCAGTTCCGCACGGTCATAAGGACGCCAGTCACCCGCCGGACAACCACGCAGCGCGATGAGCACGTCAACGGCATTCTGGTAGAGGCCCTCGGTCGCGGCGGGATCGCGATCAATCGCCTCGCGCATGCGATTGTCACCGAAATCCTCGAGCAGGACGAGGCCGCGATCATCATCGGAGGCATAGATGGCAGGCGCGCCAAAGCCGTGATCGGTCAACCAGTTAGCCACCGCCAGGAACGGACGCGGATCCTCCTGCGGCGGCGGCGCGTCCATCAGCACGGCGCGGCGCGTGCCGTCCACCACGCGGAAATAGCGGCGAAAGGATGCATCGCCGGCAAGCGGGAGAATTTCCGCGTCTCCCCATCCATTGGCCGCCAGAAACGGGCGGGCATGCGGGGGCGGAATCATATCGAGGGCCATCGCCGCTCCCATGCCGCCGGCGCTTCCCAAGTCAAGCGCCGCGCGCCATCCGGTTCGATGGAAAGCGCGAGGCGAAGCGCGTCGGGCCATGCCGACGGGCCAGCGCGATCGGGCCATTCGACGACCAGCGCACTGTCGTACAGGGCGTCGTCCAGTCCCAATTCTGGCAGTTCCGACGCATCGTCGAGCCGATAGAGGTCGACATGGAGCACCGGCAGCCGCACCTCCGGCACGTCATAGGGCTGAACGATCGCGAAGCTGGGACTGGGGGCCTCACCAGCGAGGCCGAGCGCCGCAAGCAGCCCGCGCGCGATGCTGGTCTTGCCCGCACCGAGCGGCCCGTCGAGCAGCACCACGTCGCCGGGGCGAAGCACGCTGGCGATTTCTGCGCCGACCGCCTCACTGTCGGCGGCAGTCGCCAGCCGGCGTTCGCCCTTTGTCATCGTGGAAGCTCCACCGTTACCAGCGACCCCATGCCGGGTTCGCTCACCAGGGTGATCGTTCCGCCATGTGCCTCGACGAACTGCTTGGCCAAGGGAAGGCCGAGGTCGGGGGTGCGGCCGTTTTCGGTGTTCGCGGCCTGCGCGAAACGGTCAAAGGCGCGGCTGACCGCATCGGCATCGAGCCCGGCGCCATCGTCTGACACGATGATCCGGGCGGTATTCGGGTCGCCCTCCGCATGCAGCAGCACGCGCCCGCCACTGGTGGTGGCGTTCAGCGCATGGCGCAGGAGGTGATCCATCGCCTCGCGCAGGCGGCCGGGATCGCCGGTCACCTGTCCGACGCTGGCATCGAGCGCGGTGACGAGTTCGATGGCGCGCAGATCGGCATCGCTGCGCCGCGCCTCCGCCGCGCCGGCCAGCAACGCGGGAAGGTCAACCGCCTCTCGCACCAGCGGCGCCTCTCCCTCCGCCTGCGTCAGGTTCAGCACATCATCGATCAGCAGGCCGAGCCGCTCGACCGACTCCAGGATCGCGCCGACATATTGGGTGCCCTGTTCCGACAGGTCGCCCGCATAGCCCGCATGCAGCATCTCGGCGAAGCCGCTGATAGAGGTGAGCGGGGTGCGCAATTCGTAGCTCATGTTCGCGACAAAGGCGGTTTTCACCTTGTCGGCTGCCTCCAGCGCGGCGGCGCGATCGCGCAGCGCCTGCTCCGCACGGCGACTGTCGGTGATGTCGAGCATGGTGAACAGCGCATTGCCATCCGGCAGCGGCACGGCCGCGAACTCGTAATGGCGGCCGTCGGCAAGGGCGACGCGCCCACCACGCTGCTGGCGATCGGTGGTCGCGGACCGGACCAGATCGGTGACGAGCTTGGCGCGGTTGGGCGTGCGCAGCTTTGGCGCGATCTTTTCCGCCACCGCGTCCACGCGGGGATGGCCGTTGAGGAATTCCTCCTCCAGCTCCCAGAGGGCGCGGAAGCGATTGTTCCACAATTGCAGCCGGCCGTCCGCGGCAAAAACGCCCAGCGCCTCGAAGAGATTGTCGAACGTGGCGGTGCGGACGCGCAGCAAAGTGTCACGCGCGGAGGCGAGCTGCACCTCCTCGGTCCGGTCCTCGAAGATCAGCAACAGCCCGCCGTCGGGCAGCAGCTGCGCGACGACGCGGATGTAGACGCCGTTCGGCAGGTGCCACGTTTCCTCCACGGCGGCGTCGGTGCGGGTGAACCATTCGCGACGCTCAGCCTTCCAGCCCGGAAAGTCACGGACCTCGGGCAGCCTGTTCGCCTCGCGCATCCGCTCGATCACGCGATCGAACTCCGGCCGGTCGGACAGCCATTCGCTGCGCATTGCGAACATGCGGCGGAACGGCTGGTTGCAGAAGACAAGCGAACGATCGCGGCCGAACTGCGCCACGCCGGCGGACAGGCGATCGAGCATCGCGCGCTGCGCATCGGCGAAGCGGCGCTCGCGTGCGCGGGCCTGCTCAAGATCCTCGATGTCGATCGCAAAGCCTGCGACGCCGCCATTGGGCAAGGGCACGTCGTGGAGAAGCATCGACCGGCGCGCGCCGCCGATCGTGGCGGGCAGGACCCGCACCTCCGGCCGCCCGGTCTCGCGCGCGGCGATCGCGCCGGCGAGCGGGCCGCCATGCCCAGAACCCTCGATCAATTCCACGCCGCGCGCGACCACGTCGGCGGCCGCGTTGCCCTCCACACCCTGGACATAAGCGGTGTTGACCATCGCCAGCCGCAGGTCGGGCCCACGATACCACATGGGCATGGGCGCGGCCTCGATCAGGCCGGTCAGCGCCTCGAACGCCTCACGCACCTGCGCCTGCTCATTGGCGAGCCGCTCTACCTCCGCCTGCGCCTCGCTTGCGTCATGGACCCAGAGGACCATGTCCGTGCCCTGGCCATGGGTGGGCGAACGTTCGCCATGCAGGGTGAGCGTGCGGGCGGCGCCGCGGGGGCGAACCTGACGCACGAAGGGGCGCCCCGAGCGTTGCAGGGCGAGCAGATCGGCCATGATCCGTTCGACATCCAGCGGATCAAGGCCACCGCCAGCGGAGCTCAGCCCGTCAAGGTCGGTCGCCGGCTGGACGAGGCCGAACAGGTCGGCGACGCGGGGCGGCATGTCGAGGCGCAGGTCCGACCGCACCAGGATCGGCTGCATCGGCGCATGGGCCAGCAGCGCTCGGGCGGCCAGCCACTGTTCACGCTCCCGCGAGGCGGCACCGCTCAGCCGAAGCCCATGGTAGAGCGCTGCGGAAGCGCCGGCGACCAGCAGCAGCAGGATCAGGCCCGCAACGATCAGCATGGGAGTGGTCAAGGAAATCGGCGTGTCCGTTCGGTCGTTCCTCTTTCTACGCGCGGAACGACCAATGTGAACAGCTTACATCTCACCCCGTGCGCGGCGGATGGCATACCATTTGGCGACATTGGCATTGTGCTGCTGCAGCGTGTCGGCGAACACATGCCCGCCGGTGCCGTCCGCCACGAAATAAAGCGCTGAGCTCGTCTCCGGATCGAGCACCGCATCGATCGATTCGCGGCCGGGGTTGGCGATCGGCCCGACCGGCAGGCCGGCGCTGGCGTAGGTGTTGTAGCCGTTCTTCGCCTGAAGCTCCGACCGCAGGATGCGGCGGCCGAGCGGCTTGCCCTTGGTGATCGGGTAGATGACTGTGGGGTCGGCCTGCAGCGGCATGCCGCGCTTCAGCCGGTTGGTGTAGACCGCGGCGACCATCCGCCGCTCGGACGGCTTGCCGGTTTCCTTTTCCACGATCGAGGCGAGGATCACCGCCTCCTCCGGGGTGGAAACAGCGATGCCGGGCTTGCGCTTCTTCCAGGCGGCGGCGAGGTAATCGGCCATCGCCTTCTGCATGCGCGCAACGACCGCGGCGCGGGTGTCGTTCAGCTGATAGGCATAGCTGTCGGGCAGGATCGATCCTTCGGCGGGGACCGGCACCTCTCCCTGCAGCCCCTCGGCACGCATCAGCGCCTCATGAACGAGGATCGAGGGATAGCCCTCCGGCACGGGGACGAGGCGCTGGCGGACCTTGCCTTCCTCAAGCAGGGTCAGGATGTCGGCTGCGCTGGCGCCCTTCGGAATCGCATATTCGCCGGCCTTGATCGGTCGGCCCGTGCCGAACACACGCGCATAGCCGCGGAAGCGCCAGGCGGAACGGAGTGCGCCCTCCTTCTCCAGCTGCGCCGCGGCCCGGGCGAGGCTGGCGCCTTCGGGTACGACGACCGCCAGCGGCTTGGTCGCCGGGCCGGGGCCGGACCAGTCGCGCGCGATCCAGAACAGGCCGGCGATCAACGCCAGCCCGATCAGCAGTCCGAAACACCCCGTCTTGCGCATGCCTCTACCCAGGTGATGGCGCGCGGCGGGGCCAGCCGGCGGTCAGCCGGCCGACGCCCGCCGCATCGCGCGTCGCAGTTCAGATCGCCTTCATCACCAGCGATGCGTTGGTGCCGCCAAAGCCGAAGCTGTTGTTGAGCACGGCACGCACCTGACGCTTCTTCGCGACATGCGGCACGAGGTCCACGCCCGCGCAATTGTCGCTCGGGTTATCAAGGTTGAGCGTCGGCGGCACGATCTGGTCGCGCATGGCGAGGATGCAGAAGATGCTCTCCACCGCGCCGGCACCGCCGAGCAGGTGGCCGATCGCCGACTTGGTCGAGGACATGGACAGCGAGCCAATATGGTCGCCGAACAGCCGGCGAACCGCGCCAAGCTCCAGCTCGTCGCCCAGCGGGGTCGAGGTGCCGTGAGCGTTGATATAGTCGATGTCCTCAAGCCGGAGCCCCGACTTGCGCATCGCCATCTCCATCGAGCGGAACGCGCCCGACCCTTCCGGATGCGGCGCCGTGACGTGATAGGCGTCACCCGAAAGGCCATAGCCGATCACTTCGGCATAGATCTTCGCGCCGCGTGCCTTCGCGCGCTCATATTCCTCGAGCACGACGACGCCGGCACCCTCGCCCATCACGAAGCCGTCGCGGTCCTTGTCGTAGGGGCGGCTGGCCTTTTCAGGATTGTCGTTGAAGTTGGTGCTGAGCGCGCGCGCCTGGGCGAAGCCGGCGATGCCGAGCGGGCAGATCGCGCCCTCCGAACCACCGGCGAGCATCACGTCCGCATCGTCCATCGCGATCATCCGCGCGGCGTCGCCGATCGAATGCGCGCCGGTCGAACAGGCGGTCACGACCGCATGGTTCGGGCCCATCAGGCCGTATTTGATGCTGACCTGACCCGAGATCAGGTTGATCAGACGGCCATGGACGAAGTGCGGGCTGACGCGGCTGGGGCCCTTTTCATGGCGAACGATCGATTCGCTTTCGATCCCCGGCAGCCCGCCGATCCCTGCGCCGATCGAGCAGCCGGCACGATAACGCTCCTGCTCCGACATTTCGGTGAGGCCGGCGTCCTCGAGCGCCTGGCCAGCCGCATCGATGCCGTAGACGATGAACGGATCGACCTGGCGCTGGATCTTGTGATCGACCCGCTTGCCGGCGTCGAAGCCGTAGGGGTGATCGGCCGGCTTCACCTCGCAGGCGATGCGGCACTTCTGGTCCGAGGCATCAAATCGCGTGATCGGGCCTGCGCCCGACTTGCCAGCGATGATATTGGCCCATGCTGTTTCCACGTCGGCCCCAAGCGGGGTGACGAGACCAAGACCTGTGACAACGACGCGGCGCATTGCGCAACTCCATGAACATTACAACGAAACGGCCCCCCGCCCTCTAGCCGGGGACGGGGGGCCGCTCAAATCCGGTGCGAAGCAGGAGCGCACGTCATGCCGCCCCACCCCGCGGGCGATCAGCCCTTGTGCTCGTCGATATAGGTAATCGCATCGCGCACGGTGGTGATCTTCTCGGCAGCGTCATCGGGAATTTCCACCCCGAACTCTTCCTCGAACGCCATCACCAGCTCGACAATGTCGAGGCTGTCCGCGCCGAGATCGTCGATGAAGCTCGCGTCCTCGGTCACCTTGTCGGCCTCGACGCCGAGATGCTCGACGACGATCTTCTTCACGCGGTCGGCGGTCTCGCTCATAATAATTCCCTTTGTTTCGTCGGGGGGTTGTAGAATCCTGAACGCAGGTAGAACGGGCCTCGCTGCGATACAAGTCTGCTTTAAATCATCGCCATGCCGCCGTTGACGTGCAACGTCTGCCCGGTGACATAACCTGCCTCGCGCGATGCAAGGTAGACGACAGCGGCGCCAATATCCTCGCCAGTACCAAGATCACCAGCCGGAATCTTCGTCAGCAGGGCAGTCTTTTGCGCGTCCAGCAGCACATCGGTCATAGCAGAGCGGATGAAGCCTGGCGCGACACAATTGACCGTGACGCCGCGGCTGGCGAGTTCCTGCGCCACCGCCTTCGACATGCCGACAAGCCCGGCCTTCGACGCGGCATAGTTCGCCTGGCCGGGGTTGCCGGTCTGGCCGACCACCGAGGTGATCGACACGATGCGGCCGAAACGCTGCTTCATCATCGGCTTGGCCGCCGCGCGGATGAGGCGAAAAGCGGCCTCGAGGTTGACGCGGATCACCTGATCCCATTCGTCATCCTTCATGCGCATGGTGAGGTTGTCGCGCGTGACGCCGGCATTGTTGACGAGGATGTCGAGCCGGCCACCAAGTGCCTCGACCGCGGCCGGCACAAGCGCGTCGACGGCGGCCGCATCGGAGAGATTGGCCGGCACCGCGACGTGATCCGCGCCGAGGCTGGCGCGGAACGCCTCCAGCTTCTCGACATTGGATCCCGATACCGCCAGTCGTGCGCCCTGCGCGGCGAGCGCCTGCGCGACAGCCGATCCGATCCCGCCCGACGCGCCGGTCACCAGCGCCGTCATGCCCGTGAGGTCGAACATCAGATTTCCTCCTTCACAGCGCCTTCAGCAGCGCTTCGATATCATCCATGGACACGATGCTGATCGCATTCGCATCCGGCGAAATGCGCTTCACCATCGGGCCGAGCACCTTGCCGCCGAACTCGACGAAGTCGGTCACCCCCGCCTCGGTCATTGCCAGCACCGATTCGCGCCAGCGGACCATGCCGGTGACCTGTTCCACGAGCAGCCGGCGGATCGTGTCGGGATCGCTGACCGGTGCAGCAAGGACGTTGGCGTACACCGGGACGAGCGGCGCGGCGATTGCAGCGTCCGCGAGCGCGGCGGCCATCGCGTCGGCCGCGGGCTGCATCAGCGAGCAATGAAACGGTGCGGAAACCGGGAGCGCAATGCCGCGCTTCGCACCATGATCCTTGGCAATCGCGATGGCGCGATCGATCGCGGCCTTCGTTCCCGAGATCACGACCTGCGAGGGGTCATTGTCGTTGGCGACGGTGCACACATCGCCTTCCGCCGCGGCGGCAGCGATCGCCTGTGCCTTGGCCAGATCCGCGCCGAGAAGCGCAGCCATGCCGCCCTCACCCACCGGCACCGCTGCCTGCATCGCCTGGCCGCGCAGCTTCAACAGGCGCGCGGTCGTCGCAAGATCGAAAGCGCCGGCAGCGCACAGCGCGGTATATTCGCCCAGGCTGTGGCCAGCGACGAAATCGGCCTTGTCGGCCAGGCGCACGCCGCCTTCCTTCTCCAGCACACGCAGCGTCGCGATGGCATTGGCCA
This sequence comes from Sphingomonas sp. ABOLG, assembly GCF_003950435.1. Classification (NCBI taxonomy): domain Bacteria; kingdom Pseudomonadati; phylum Pseudomonadota; class Alphaproteobacteria; order Sphingomonadales; family Sphingomonadaceae; genus Sphingomonas; species Sphingomonas sp. ABOLG. The sequence goes on along the minus strand of NZ_QQWW01000004.1, from coordinate 49,091 downwards.
TGATCGCGGGCTGCGCATTCTCGGTCAGCGTCAATTCGTCAGCAGGCCCTTCGGCCATGAGGCGCGAGAGATTCTGGCCCAGCGCATCGTCAACCTCGCCAAAAACCTCGCGCGCGGCGGGGCTGGCGGCTGCCAGTGCCTGGCCCATGCCGACGGCCTGGCTGCCCTGGCCCGGAAAGATGAACGCTCGCATCGGTCGCTCCTGAATTGGAAGAGGGGCGCGGTAGGCGTGGCAGGGCGCAGCGGTCAACCGCCGGTGGTACGGACCAGTACCATTTCGGTGCCAGGTGCGAACATCCTGCGGGCGATCGACGCGGGTACCAGCGGCTCCAACCCAAGGGTGCGGAGCAATGATCCGAGCCGTGTCGGCGGCGGCGGATAGCGGTCGATCACCTGACCGGACGGTGCCTGATCGACCTGCGCTACCACGAGGTGCGGCAGGGCCTTGTCAGAAGGATCGAGCGGCAGCGCGCGCACGTTGCTCTGCCCGATGAAGACCATCGATATGTCGGCGCGGCGCACGATGTCAGCATCAGCGGCGATCACCTCTCGGGGATGTGCCTGCGCGGCACGTACCAGCGCCTCCATCGGCCAGCGGGGATGCGCGTTGCCGACGCTCATCAGCAACAGGTTCGTCGACACGAGCAGCGCGATGATCAGCGCGCCGAGGCGGCGATCGAGTCGATCGAGCCAGATCGCCAGTACGATGACCGCGACGATCGCGGCGAGCATGAAGTAGCGCGGGTTCAGGACCAGTTTGGTGTACAAGGCCGCGACGAGAAGGAAGCTCACCCCCGCCATCGCCGCGAGCAGCGTCAGCGGAGCGCGGCGCTGAGGCGGGGTGAGCGACCATGCGCCGCGCCACAATGCGGCTCCGGCGAGCCAGAAGAGCAAGCCGAAGTCATCGTTGACCAGAAGGACAAGCACGGGGTCGATCGGCGGCCAGAGAAGGAAATTGCCCTCCCGGTTTGCGGCGCGATTGATGTGCTCGTCGTGATGAAAGGCGATGGTGTAGCGGCGCAGCGGATCGCCCGTCAGGGACCATTGAAACAGCGCCTCACCCGCCAGCACCGCTGCTGCACCGAGGCCGCAGACGATCAGGAGCCGGCGCGACACGGGTCGGCCGAGAAGAAGCGCAGGGCCGAGGGCGGCGAGCGCGAGCACGCTCGTCTCGCGGCACAGCACTGCCGTGCCGAACAGCGCGCCGCCGAGCGCCGCACGAGTCAAGCCCCGGCGATCGTCGCTGGCGCTGCCGACCAGCCACGCGCCACCGATCAGCGCCGCCACCTCGATAAGATCGACACTGACTGTGGTGGCGTCCGTGACCACTACCGCGAGCGTGGCGGTGAGCAGGGCCGCGATCCAGCCGCTCCGCTCGCCTGCAAGCTGCGCCGTGAAGCGACCGACGACTGCCACCAGCAGAAGGTAAAACAGGACCGCGGTGACCCCGAACGCCGCATAGTTGCGGCCGACCGCTGCGAGCACCGCGGCAAAGCTCACCGTCAACGGAAAGCGGGTGGACCAGTGATCGCTGCCGGCAAAGGGCGGGTCGGTGAGCCAGCGAACGGCGCCGGCATAATAGAGCGTATCGTCGGACGCCATGAAGCCCACCCAGCCGACGAACAATGCCGCAGCGATGCCGGCCAGCAGGAGCAGCGCCCAGCGCAGCCGCGCGCGGACATCGACCAACGGCATTGCCGACGCCGGTGCACGGGCCGCCCTGCCCCTTCCTTCACACGCAAGAAGAATCGCCATCGCGCCGCTTCTAGGCCGATCCGGTATAGAAATGCTTGTATTCTGAACGTCGATTCAGCTTCGCAACGATCCTGCGACAAATCGCGACCATTTCGCCCGCTCACTGTGACAGGTCGGATACATCCCTGCCCCAGATAGGTCTCCGACGCCGCGCTATCGGCGCCTGCAAGAGAGTGAAGAGGAGCAGTCAGATGTTCAAGAAGCTGATCAAGGCGACGGTTGCAGCCTCGCTGGTCGCCACGCCGGTGATCGCCAGCACCGCATCGGCGCAGCATCGCGAGACCACCACCCGCACGGTTCAGCATCGCGGCAACGGCACGGTCGTGAAGCACACCACCGTCACGCGTCAGCCGACCTATCGCAACTGGCGCAAAGGCGAGCGGTTCGACCGTCGATATGCCCGCAACTATCGCGTGGTCGATTATCGCCAGTTCCGCGGCAAGCGCCTTTATGCGCCGCAGCGCGGACAGCAGTGGGTCCGGTCTGGCCACGACGCCCTGCTGCTGGGCCGCAACGGCCAGATCGTGACGATCGTTAGGGGCGCCTTCCGCTAAGGCTTGCAATTTGACCCGCTCCCGGTACAGGAGCGCAGAGCATGGGCGGGGAGCGTCGACTCCTCGCCTTTTGCTGTTGTGGACGACAGCCGGAGGGGCATGGCACGGGGCCATGTCAGCGATCGGCCAACGAAGGAAAGCACATGGCTCTTTACGAGCACGTGTTCCTTGCGCGCCAAGATTTGGCACAGGCGCAGGTGGACGCGATGGCGGAAGCCGTCACCAAGATTGTCGAAGATCATCAGGGCAAGGTCGTCAAGACCGAGACCTGGGGCCTGCGTTCGATGGCATATCGCATGTCGAAGAACCGCAAGGCGCACTATGTCATGCTCGAGATCGACGCGCCCGGTGACACCGTCGCCGAGATCGAGCGTCAGCATTCCATCAACGAGGACGTGATCCGCTACATGACCGTCAAGGTTGACGCGCATGAGCAGGGCCCGTCGGTGATGATGCGCAAGCAGGAACGCGACCGCGAGCGCGGCCGTCGTCGTGAAGAGGAGAACGCATAATGGCACGCCCCTTCTTCCGTCGTCGCAAGAGCTGCCCCTTCTCCGCGAAGGACGCTCCCCGGATCGACTATAAGGACGTGCGTCTGCTGCAGGGCTTCGTGTCCGAGCGTGGCAAGATCGTTCCGTCGCGTATCACCTCGGTGAGCGCCAAGAAGCAGCGCGAGCTCGCCCAGGCGATCAAGCGCGCCCGTCACCTGGGCCTGCTGCCCTACGTCGTTAAGTAAGGAGAAGAGCAGATGGACGTCATTCTGCTTGAGCGCGTCGAGAAGCTCGGCGCCATCGGCGACGTGGTGAAGGTGAAGGATGGCTTCGCCCGCAACTACCTCCTGCCGAACAAGAAGGCGCTGCGCGCCAACGAAGCGAACCGCAAGGTCTTCGAAGCCAACCGTGCTCGCATCGAGTCGGAAAACGCCAACCGTCGTGGCGAGGCCGAGAAGGAAGCGAAGAGCTTCAGGGACGCACAGGTCACCATCATCCGCCAGGCGTCGAACGTCGGCCAGCTGTACGGCTCGGTCGCGGTTCGCGATCTGGTCGAGGCGCTGAACGAGGCTGGCCACAAGGTCGCCAAGTCGGCCGTCGTGCTCGACCGTCCGATCAAGTCGATCGGCGTGTACGACGTGAAGGTCGCGCTGCACCCGGAAGTGTCCGTGACGGTCAAGGTCAACGTCGCACGCTCGCCTGAAGAGGCAGAGATGCAGGCGGCTGGCGTGGACGTCATGGCACAGGTCTTCGAAGAAGGCCGTGACCAGGGTGGCTTCCTGGAGAAGTTCGACCCTAACGCAGAGCCCGGCGCCACCGCCGAGGCCCGCGACGAGTCCGAGGAGCCGGCGCAGGGCTGATCGGCTCTTCGCTGTGCGATGCTTGAAAACCCGTCCGGCATCACGCCGGGCGGGTTTTTTCTTGTCTGACGCCCCCCGATTGGCGGCTAATCTCAGGTGCGGAGGAACCGGACCATGTTGATGCTGCTCGTCCTGCTGCTGTTCGTCGCGACAAGCAGTTGCAACGCCCTCCGCGCGAACAAGCGCTTCCACAGTGCGGATCGCCTTCCGATGCAATGGAGCCTGACGGACGAGGTAAACTGGTCCGCGCCGCGACCGGTAGCGCTGGCCTTCATGCCCGTGCTCACCGTTCTCCTGCTCGGCTTCGCGACCGGGTTGTCGCTGTCGGTCGCACCGCGCCCAGGACAGGAGCATTTCGCACTGCCCGTGCTGGTACTGATGGGCGCGGCGCTACTCGCCGGTCAGCAACTGCATCTCTGGCTGGCTTGGAGGGCGCTGAACCGCGGTAAGGAGCAGCGGCTCTGAAATCAAAACCTGCCCTGGCGGCTGCCGACACCAATCATTCCCGCACGTCAGCTTTGCCCAGCCAAGCCTTGCCATCCGCAGCGACGGGAGCGCACAGCCCCTGCCCTCAGGGCCGTTCGGTTACCCCATGCCAGGCGCTGCGCATCATGCGCTGGACTCGGGCGCGGCTGCGTTCGGACAGGGCGCGCAGCCGCTCGCCAGCCGCCGAGATGCCCGACGATCGATCCAGCCCCTCGACCTGCATCACCCACAAGGCGCGGAAGGCGCCATCCGGGCGGCGCAGCAATTGCTGCGGTGGGCCATCCTCGATCACCCGTCCCTCCGATACGACCACCACGCGGTCGAAGTTGACGATCGTAGAGAGGCGGTGCGCGACGGCGATCACGGTGCGGTTCTGGATCAACGCCTCCAGCCCGTTCTGCACCTCAAGCTCGGATTCGGAATCGAGCGCCGAGGTAGCCTCATCGAGAAGGACGATCCGGGCATTCTTCAGGAAGGCCCGGGCGATGCCGATTCGTTGCCGCTGACCGCCGGACAGGTTGGTGCCGCGTTCGCCGACGATGCTGTCATAGCCATGCGGCAAGCGGCGGATGAAATCATCGCATCCCGCCGCCTCCGCGGCGCGGAACACCTCCTCATCATCCGCGTCGGGGCGGGCGAAGCGGATGTTCTCCATCACCGAGCGGTGGAACAGCAATACCTCCTGCGGGACCACGGCGACCGCATCGCGCAAGCTTTCCTGCGTGACGCTGTCGACGCGTTGCCCATCGATCAGCACGTGCCCGGCCTGTGGATCGTGGAAGCGCTGAACCAGCTGCAACATCGATGACTTGCCGGCCCCGGACGGACCGACGATCCCGACCTTTTGGCCGGCGGGGATCTCCAGCGACAGATCGTGCAGGATCGGGTGGCGCGGATCATAGCCGAAGGTGACGTGGTTGAATTCCACCCTGCCCTCACCCACGCGAAGCCGCGTCGCGCCCGGTGCATCGCTCAGCGTCTGCGGCACGCCAATGATATCGAGCGTCTCGCGCAGATAGCTGAACTGCTGGCTCACATCGATCAGCGCCATGGCAAGATCACGCGAGCCGTGGAGGATACGGAAGGTAAGCGTGCTGATGACGACGACGTCGCCGGTCGTGATGTTGCCATCAGACCAGCGCCCGATTGCCCAGATCAATGTCCCGCCGACGAAGATCGCCAGCGACAGATCGTGCAGCCCGCGCATCCGCTCGACAAAGAACCAGCCGCGGCGCTGGGCGATCGCCTCGTCATCGAGGAAGCCGCGCAAACGGGACATCTCACGCTCGCCGGCAGCAAAGGCCTTCACCACCCAGATGTTGCCGATGAAGTCGACGAGCTCACCGCCCACCGTGCCGGCGTGTTCGGCAAACGCCTTGTGATGGACATGGCCGCGCAGCCCGAGCAGCACGAGGCCGAGTGTCACCACCACGAAGATCCCGCCGAGGACGATCGCCATGCGCACGTCGATCGTGATGAAGATCAGCATCGCGCCGGCAAATACGATCAGCGGCGGCGTCACCTCCTGCAGCAGGCGGTGGATGATGGCGCCGAAGATGCCCGCCAGCCCGGAGATACGATGCCCCAGCGAGCCAGCGCGCTGGTTCTGGAAAAACGGCATCTGATGGCCGGTGAGATAGTTCACCATGTCGAGCCGGATGGCGACGCCGGACACGACGGTGGCCTGGCCGAGCGTCAGCGCGGCGAGCCGCTGCAGCAGGCTTTCGATGATGACGAGGCCGAGGAACGCCGCCAGCGCGGCGTAAACCGCAGACCGGATGCGATCGTCGCCGGTCATGGTGTCGATCAACACCTTCATCGCATATTGGACGCCGATCGAGCTGACCGACGCGCCAGCGACCAGAAGGCCCAGCAGCAGGAATATCCAGGGTCGGGCCGCCACATAATGCAGCAGGAATCGTGTGGGATTAACCAGAAAGGGCATTGCTAGATCGTAACTGTTCATCAACGGTAAAGCCCGAGCGAGACGACCGATGCCAAGACGCGAAAGAAACGTTGCGCTTGATCATCAAGGCAACACAACTTCGCTTTATTTCATTGGTTTCGCGCATGCAGGGCAGCATCGCGCCGCCCGCTGCCCCAGGTCGCGCGAAAAGACCAACAATTTGTGCTGAATTGCCGCCACGCCGTGCGTCCGTTGCGACGAGTCAGCGGCGCGGTTGGGGAAGCGGGTAAAACGGACGCGCTTGATCGGACGGTGATAAGGGACGGCTCTGCCGACGGGCAGAGCCGTCCTTTTGTCAGCGCGTCGATACGTTGAGCGCCACGTCAACATTGCCCCGCACCGCGTTGGAATAGGGGCAAACTGCGTGCGCGGCCTGAACAATCTCTTGGGCCTGCGCTTGGTCCACACCAGCGATGGTGACGTCAAGCGCCACGGTAAGCGCGAAGCCCCCGCCGGCCGCGGGCTGAAGCCCCACATCAGCGATCACCTCGATATCGTCATCGCGGACCTTCACGGCCTTTCCGCGGGTCACATGGATCACGGCGTTTTCGAAACATGCGGCGTAGCCGGCAGCGAACAATTGCTCCGGATTGGTCGCTCCACCCTTTCCACCGAGTTCCTTTGGCATCGCGAGCGAAAGATCGAGGATGCCGTCCTCGCTTCGCACGGTGCCACTGCGGCCCCCGACAGCCGTTACCTTCGTCGTGTACAATGCGCTCATCTCGTTCCTCCAAAGCTTCCGAGAGGCTATATTCGGTTGCGCGCAAGGTAATTGCAAGGGTGACCATAAGAACAACGCCCGCCCTTGAGGATCAAGGACGGGCGTCGCTCCATGTCGATGTAATGGCGGATCAAGGAACCGTGACGCACGCTCCCACCACGGCAGCAAGCGGGATCAGGGCGAGCACGATCGGAACGATCTGTTTCATCGAAGCAACCTTGAGTAACGTTTCCGCTACAATGCGGCACTGCCGCAAAGGTTGCGCCAAGCTTAACGACACCATGCCGGCCGCGGGTGGTGCCGACGCCCCGAAGGGCGCCGGCGGGAGCCGTCAGGCGGCCTTTGCGGCCTCCTCCTGGCGCTTCATCAGAACGCCTGCGCGCCAGTAGTGGAAGATGCCCCACGGCGTCAGCATCGCCACCGAGAACATCGCCCAGCGGAGCGATTCACCACCATAGGTGGGCCGCAGGAGATCGCTGATCTGACCGACCGCGAACGGCCCGAGGCCGAGGCCAAGCAGGCTGGTCGCCAGCAGCGTCAACGCCGCCCAGGTGGCACGCAGCCGCAGCGGCGCGAGGTGCTGGATCATGGCGTAGGTCGGGCCGATGTACGCGCCGGCGAAGATCGCCGCGACGAAGTACGAGCTGAGCGCGAGCCACAGGTGATCGACGAAGTAGAAGCCCAGCGCGAACGGAAAGGCGATGATCTTCAGGACAACGACGACATAGCTTTGGGCATAGATGCCCTTGCTCTTTGCCACGCGGTCACACAGCCAGCCGCCCAGCATGGCCGAGAAGCCCGCAATCAGCGCCGCGGGCAGTGCGACATATTTGGACACGTCGAGGATCGACATGCCGAGCGAGCGCTGCATGTAGCTGGGTCCCCAACCGGTCACGGCATAGCCGACCAGCGAGGTGATGGTGATCGCCGCGACGAGGTGGAACGCCGCCCGATTATGCCACATCGAAGCGATGCCCTGCCACATGCCGATGACTGGCGCGTCGGCGGGCGCCGCCGGCACCTTTCCATCGGCGAGGCCCCGGCGTGGCTCGACCACGAACAGCTTCATGATGATCGCCAGCACGATCCCGGGAAGGCCAACAACCATCAGCGCGACGCGCCAGCCGTAGGAGTGCGCCACAAACCCGCCGATCACCATGCCGAGCCCACCGCCAAGCAGCACGCCGAGCGAGTAGATCGCCATAGCGCTTGCGCGCTTCTCGGGGGGATAGAGATCGGCGATGATCGACTGGCTGGGCGGGCCGAAACCGGCCTCCCCGATGCCGACGCCGATACGGGCGAACATGAGATGCACGAAATTCTGCGCGAAGCCGCACAGCGCCGTCATGGCGCTCCAGAAGGCAATGCTGATTGCGATGATGTTGCTGCGGCTTGATCGATCCGCGAGGCGCGCGATCGGCAAGCCGAGGGTGGCGTAGAAAATGGCGAACACCAGGCCGGACAATAGCCCAAGCTGGGTGTCCGAGAGATGCAGGTCCGCCTTGATCGCCTCCAGCAGGATCGCGAGGATCTGCCGGTCCATGAAGCTGAAGAAATAGGCCGTGGTCAGCAGTGCCAGCGTCCATCCGCGACGGCTGAGTGCCTTCCTGTCACGGTCATCATGCACCCATGTGGTGCTGGCATCCATATCGCTCTCCTACGCTTGTATACGCCCTTCGATCTTTAACGAGGCGAAAGGAATACACCAGTGGCATTGGTACGGGCAGCAATGTTTCGCAACAATGCTGCCCGCCGAAGGTCAAAAGGCCTGTGAAACCGCCGCTTTCAGGGTGAACCCGAGCGGCGACGCAGTGAAGCTGTCGTAATTGGGGTCAAGGCGCGCAAACGGCGGGTCGCGGTTGAAGATGTTGACCGCCGCAAGCGTGAAGGTCGTGCCGGTGTCAAGCGCCAGACGGTACGTCGCGTCGAACGTCCGCCAAGATCCGATTTCCTTGCCGCGGGTTACCGACGCTCCAGCCAGTGCACCCGCGTTGGGCCCGAAAATGGCGGGACCGCGCTGATCGGTATAGCCGTCGACATAGTTGAACTGGAGCCTCAGCGAATGTGGCCCGGTGTCCCCCTGCACGTACCAGTTCCCGCGCCATTGCGGGATCGGGTATGCGGTGGTCTGGAAATTCAGCTTTCCGACCGCGTCGAACGCTGGCTGCACCAGAATGCCTTCGACGAACAGATCCTTGATATCATAATCGATGACATAGGTCGCAGCGCCGCCCACGGTGAGTTCGACGGGGCCGAGTTCACCCCGATAGCTGGCGGTGAAATCAAGGCCGGACGTCTTCACGTCTGCGCTGTTGAACACCTGCGTACGCAGGCGGCTGACATTGTTGATGCCGCAACCCGCTGCGTTGAAGGTGAAGCGCGACTGGAGTGCGGCAAAGGCCGGATTGCCGCAATTGGCGGTGCCACTCGCGCCGAACAGCGCATTGGCCAGCCCGGACACCGGCTCCGATTCGATCGGCCCCTTCAGGTCGTAGCGCCAATAGTCGAGGCTGGCGTTGAACGGCCCGCGATCGATCAGGATGCCGCCATTATAGGTGGTTGCGCTTTCCGGGCGCAGGTTTGGATTGCCGAAGATCTCCACCGCGCGGAAACCGGTGCCGATCACCTGCAGCGACACGCCGGACCCCGACAGGTTCTGAGGCGGCGGCCCACGGAAACTGGTACCGACGCCGCCGCGGATGCCGAGCCAGTCGGTCAGCTCGATCTTCAGGCGCGCCTGCGGATCGAAGGTGGAGCCCACGTTGCCGCGGTAATCCTCATAGCGCGCCGACAATTGCAGGTTGATCGCGTCCATGATCGGGATCTGCAGCTCGGCGAACAGGGCGTACACATCGGCGTCCGCCGTGCGTTCGGGATTGGTGCCGAGGAAGCCGAGCGCCCCGGTTTGCGGGTTACAGGTCGCATTCGGGTTGAGCGGCGTTCCCGGGCACGGCGTCACAGCGATATTGGCGTCGTTGTTGAGCAGCGTCTGGAACGTGTTCTTGCGATACTGCCCGCCCACCGCAAACCCGATATCCCTGTCGGCCCACAGCCGGATGCCGGTACGCCCCGAAAGCGCGACGTCGCCGACATATTGCTGGGTGCGCACCTGCGTGTTGGGCGTGCGGAAGAACAGGTCGATCGTCGCCAGGTCGTTGATGAGGCCAGCGCCGGGCGAGAGATTGAAGCCGGCAGGATTGCGCGTGCCCGCAAAGTTAGGGTTGAGGATGCCGGTGACCGCGTTGACCGGTATCGCGGTGGAGAACGGGTTGAAGAACGTACAGCCGTTGGTGCCCGCGAGGCCCGCCAGCTGCGCCGGGGTCAGGCCAGCGCGCGAGGCGGTCGACGCATAGGCGCAATTGGGGCCGCCGAAGCCCGCCATCGCATTCTGCAGCAGATCGCCGAAGGTGTCGGTGCCGTCATAGTCGCGATGATATTCGCTGAAGGTGAAGCCCGTCGTGAAATCGATGTTGCTGCTGACTTCTATATGAAGGTCGGCGGTGAAGCGCATCGCCTCCGTCTCGCGCTTCGAGACGGCGGAGCCGCGATCGTTGCTGCGGCTCTCGAACAAGGGATTGCCGCCCAGCAGGAAGGGCCGGAACAGCACCGGCAACGCGACCGCGCTGTCGAGTGCGCCGGACGCAGAGCGCGAGCACCCCGCCTGCGCGCCGTACAATGCGCAATAGTCACGCAGCGCCGGTGCATAGCCGGGGATGACGAACAGCGAGCCATTGCCGAACGCCGCGTTTGTCGATGGCGGAAGCGTCGGCAGGTAGCTGGGCGAGCTCGTCACCCGGGTGTTGGTGAACGAATACAGTCCCGTCAGGCGAAGCGACGCATTGTCAGCCACGTCGAACTCGGTGTCGAGGAAGGCCTGGAAGCGCTCCTCCGGCTCGATCAGATTATCGAACTGGCCGAATTGCGTGAAGCAACGGTCGGTGTTGGAGCCGGGCGCGCTGCGGAAGCCGCCGAGCCCTTCGCAGCCGAGATCAGTCGTGAGATTGATGCCGCCGACCGTACCGTTGAAATCGAAGTTGCCGGGGCTGCCGCCCCCGGTCCACGCACCTTGTGGGTTGGTGGGATAGGGCTGCACCGCGAAATCACGATCGGTGAAGCGAAGCTCGGAGCGCCGCTGATAGCCGATCGAGGCAAAGACACGGAAATTGTCCTGTTTGTGCCCGTACGACGCCGCCGCACCGTAATCGCCGTTCGACCCCTTGATCCAGCGATAGTCACCGGAAACGAGGAAGCCTTGCTGATCGGTGCGCGTGATGAAGTTCACCACGCCCGCGATGGCGTCCGACCCATAGGTCGCCGCGGCGCCATCTTTCAGGATTTCGACCCGGCCGATCGCGGAGGTCGGGAACATGTTGACGTCGACGATCGGGATGCCGAGCCCGGATGGCACCATGCGCTTGCCGTTGAGGAGCACCAGGGTACGCTGCGGCCCCAGACCACGCAAGTTGACCGAGGCAACACCTTCGGAGCCTTGCGCGCGCGTGTCGAACTGATTGGCGTCACCCACCGTGCCGTTCGCCACGGTCAGGTTCTTGAGCAGATCGACCGCCGTCGGTGCGCCCTGCTTCGCCAGTTCCTCGCTGGAGATGACATCCACCGGCACGGCCAAGTCCTCCGGCGTGCCGCGGATCAGCGTGCCGGTGACGACGATGTCGGGTGCCGACGTATCGTTGGTGGCCGGTGCCGACTGGATGGCCGTGGGGTCGCCGCCGATCTGTGCGTGCGCCGTTCCGGCGGTGAGAAGGGCCCACGCGAGCGCCGAACATGCGGTGCCGCGGACGAAAAGCGCTTTCGCCATCATCTCTCTCCCGATGCGGTCAGCCTCTATTCGGGCCGTACCGTCTCATCGAATAGACGACGCGCTTTCCGTAAGGTCAAGCGGCAATGCGGCTCATGACCTTTTGGCAGAATAAAAATGGCGGGTGTTGCAGAGAACACCCGCCGCCATACCGAAATTACTGTAACGCGTTTTAATATCCGTTGAGCCGCGCAAAACGGTCACGATGGTAGCTGGCATTGCCCCACATCGTCTCCAGCACGGCGGAGCGCTTCAGATACAGGCCGGCATCATATTCGTCGGTCATGCCGACGCCGCCGTGCAGCTGCACCATCTCACGGCTGACGAGACGCAGCGTGTCATTCGCCACTGCCTTTGCCAGGCTGACAGCCTGATCGACGTCCGAACGGTTTGCGTCGATTGCTTCCAACGCGCCCTCAACGGCGGACCGCATCAGCTCGATCTCGGTCTTCATCTTTGCCATGCGGTGCTGCAGCGCCTGGAAGGTCGACAGGACCTGGCCGAACTGCACGCGCTGCTTGAGGTAGTCGAGCGTCTGGCTGAACGCGTTCTCCGCCATGCCGAGCATTTCCGCTGTGGTGACGGCAGTGGCGCGATCGACAATGGCGCGGCTGAGCTCCGGCCCGCCGAGCTTCTCAGCCGGCGCGTTGGTGAAGGTGACGTCGGCATGGCTGCGGCTGTCCGCCATGCGGCGCGTCTGGACGGTGACCCCCTCACCCTTCGCCACGGCATAGAGGCCATCAGCAGCGGCGACGACGAACACGTCAGCGCCGTCACCCTCGGCGACGAACTTCTTGGCACCACTCAGCGAACTGCCCGACACGGTGGTTTGGAGATTATCGACACCGGTGTGCAGCGGGCCTTCATCGATCGCGAGCGTGGCAACCGCCTCGCCGCTGGCGAGCTTGCCCAGCCAGTCGGACTTTGCCGCGTCGGACGTGCCCGTCGCGATCGCGCTTGCCGCGACTGCGGTCGAAGACAGCGGGCTCACAGCCAGATTGCGGCCGAGCTGCTCGACCACCAGTCCGAGCGATAGATAACCGAAGGCAGAGCCACCGAATTCCTCGGGGATGAGAATGCCCGCCCACCCCATCTGGCCAATCGTATTCCATGCCTCGGCATCGAACCCCTTGGCCGGTGCTGCGTCGCGCAGCTTGCGGAACGCGGTGGTTGGCGACTCATTGTCGGCCCACTCGCGCGCCATGTCGCGCAACATCACCTGTTCGTCGTTCAGCAACGCCATTTCTCAAACCCTTTAACGAAGGACCTGCCGGGGAGGGCGGACGTCTGTGCGCCCGCTCCTCGACCCGGCCCTCTCCGACGCGTTCGCCCGCGCCTAACCGAATAACAAACCAGCGATTACTGGTGGTCGAGCATCCCCAGGATGCGCTTCGCGATGACGTTGTTCTGGATCTCGGTCGAACCGCCGTAGATCGACACCGCCTTCCCCCACAGCCAAGTGCGGGTTGCCGCCAGTTCCTCGTTGCTGAAGCCCTCGCCTTCCCAGCCAAGGCCCTGCATGCCCATGATCTCGATCGCCAGCTCGGCGCGATCCTGAGTGATGCGGGCGCCGACGTTCTTCATCACGCTGGTGGCGGCGGACGGACCGGCATTGCCCTTGGCCTCGAGTGCCGCACGGCGCAGCGTGAGCGCGAAGGCGCGCTGGTCCATCTCATGCTTGATGATGCGGGTGCGCAGGTCGCTGTCAGCGAGCTTCCCTTCGGCATCGACGCCGCGATACTTCTTCGCGATCGACGGGATCTGCTCGCCCTGGTTCATGCGGCCCTGCGAGCCGCCGCCGCCGGAAAGCGAATTACGCTCGTGCTGCAGCAGGCGGGTGCCGATGGTCCAGCCCTGCCCTTCCTGGCCGACCAAATTCTCCTTGGGCACCTTCACGTTGGTGAAGAAGGTCTCGCAGAAGGGCGAGGCGCCAGAGATCAGCTTGATCGGGCGGGTTTCGACGCCCTCGGCATCCATGTCGATCAGCAGGAAGCTGATGCCGGCATGCTTCTGCGTCTTGTCGGTGCGCACCAGCGCGAAGCACTTGTCCGCCCACTGGCCGCCGCTCGTCCAGGTCTTCTGGCCGTTGACGATGTAATGATCGCCCTTGTCCTCGGCGAAGGTCTGCAAGGACGCGAGGTCCGAACCGGCGCCCGGCTCCGAATAGCCTTGGCACCAGCGCACTTCACCGCGGACGATGCCGGGGATGTGCTTCTGCTTCTGCTCCTCGCTGCCATATTCCAGCAGCGTCGGCCCGAACATCATCACGCCCATGCCGCCGATCGGGTTCCAGGCGCCGATGCGCGCCATTTCCTCACCCAGCACGCGCGCCTGTTCGCGGGTCAGCCCGCCGCCGCCATATTCCTTCGGCCAAGTGGGCGTGCCCCAACCCTTGGCGCCCATCGCCTCGCGCCACGCCTTCTGCTCGGCGGTTTCCTCCGTCGGACCATCAACGGCCGACATGGCGTTATCCTTGCCACGCAGGCTTTGCGGGAAGTTAGCTTCGAGCCAGGCGCGCGCCTCAGCGCGGAAAGCATCAATCGTGTCTGCGGAACGGTCCAGTTCGGCGGCGCTTGCCATCAATCATTTCTCCGAAGCCGATTCTGAATATCGGGTATGGCGCATTCATGCCACGTTTCCGATGGCAAGCAAAGCGACAACTGTTACCTGTTCGTCTATGCGGTTTCGCCGGAAGGTGAGCTGATGCGATTCGATCATCCAGCCGTGCCCGTCGCGATCGCAGCGATGCTGATCGATTCCATCGGTTTCGGGATCGTGCTTCCCGTTCTGCCGGCGCTGATCGTAGAGCTCGGACGCGTCGATCTTGCCGAGGCGACGCGGATCGGCGGCTATCTGCTGGCAGTCTACGCCGTCACCCATTTCTTTGCTGGTCCGGTAATCGGCAGCCTTTCAGACAGATACGGCCGACGGCGCGTATTGCTGATCAGCCTGTGCTGCTTCGGGATCGACTACGCCTTCATGGCCTTTGCGCCGTCGCTCGGCTGGCTGTTTGCAGGCCGCGCCATCGCCGGAATCGCGGGCGCGACCTATGGCCCGGCCAATGCCGTCATCGCGGACGTCACGCCGCCCGAACAGCGCGGCCGCATGTTCGGCCTGTTGGGCGCGGCCTTTGGTGGCGGGTTCATCCTGGGGCCGGCGATCGGCGGCTTGCTGGGTGACCTGGGACCGCGCGCGCCCTTTGTCGCTGCGGCGGCGCTGGCCTTCGCCAATGCGGGGCTGATCCTGGCGGTGATGCCGGAGACGCTGGCGCCGGAGAACCGTCGCCCCTTCGACTGGCGCCGTGCCAATCCGGTCGGCGCGTTTGTCCCGCTCTTTCACGCCGGCGGTGCGGCGGCGCTGCTGATCGGCGCGTTGCTGTGGCAAATCGCGCATATGGTCTATCCCTCGACCTGGACCTTTTACGTCAGCATCGCGCTGGGATGGGACAGCAAGGCGATCGGATGGTCGCTGGCCGCATCAGGCCTGTCGATGATGCTGGCGCAGGTGTTTCTGATCGGGCCGACGATCAAGCGGTTCGGGGAGGATCGTACGGTGCTGATCGGGTTGACCGCGGGGGTGATTGTCTTTGCGCTCTACGCCTTTGCGCAGCAGGGGTGGCAACTCTATGCGCTGATCGCGGCCGGGGCGGTGACCGGGGTGGTCGGACCGTCAATCAATGCGATCTTATCAACCCGCGTCGACGCCGCGAACCAGGGTGCGTTGCAAGGTGGGCTGGCAAGCCTTTCCAGCGTCGCGGCCATCTTGGGCCCGCTGGCGATGACCCAAGCACTGGCCTTTGGTGCCGAGCGCGGCCACGCGGGCGGTGCGTTCCTGCTCGCCTCGTTGCTGTGTGCCGTCACCTTTGCCGTGTTCCTGCTGGGCGTGGTGCGGCGTCGCGCGGTGCTTGCCTGATCGGCCCTAGCCCCCATCTGGCCCACGAACCACAAGGGAGAATTGCATGATCGATCTTCATTATTGGCCGACACCAAATGGGCACAAGATCACGCTCTTCCTGGAGGAAGCCGGCGTTCCCTACCGGATCATTCCGGTGAACATCGGCACTGGCGAGCAGTTCAAGCCCGACTTCCTGAAGATCGCGCCGAATAACCGGATGCCGGCGATCGTCGATCATGAACCGAGCGATGGAGGCGCGCCGATCTCCGTCTTCGAATCGGGCGCTATCCTGTTGTATCTGGCCGAAAAGACCGGTCGCTTCGGGGGTGACACCATGCGCGCGCGGGCCGAGGTGAACCAGTGGCTGATGTGGCAGATGGGGGGTCTGGGACCGATGCTGGGACAGAACCACCATTTCCGCAATTACGCGCCCGAGAAGGTGCCCTACGCGATCAACCGATATCTGAACGAAACCAATCGCTTGTACGGCGTTCTTGATCGCCGCCTGGCAGATCGACCGTTCGTGGCGGGCGAGGATTACACGATCGCGGACATGGCGAGTTATCCCTGGATCCTGCCCGAGGCACAGGGGCAGGATCTGAGCGAATTTCCCAACATCGCCCGCTGGCACGCCGCGATCAAGGCGCGGCCGGGGACCGAGCGGGCCTATGCCAAGGGGAAGGAGATCCAGCCCGCGCCGGCGCCGATGTCCGACGAGGCGAAGAAGGTGTTGTTCGGCCAGACCGCGAACACGGGGCGCTGAGCCGGCCCGCCGTGATACCCCGCCGGCCTGCTGGCGGGGTATCACGGCCTGTTACCGGAGATTATTGGCCGCGAACCGAGACATCGCGGCCAGCAACCTTCAATTCTCCCGACCGGGACGGCGGCTGCCGCCGGTATCGAGGTGGAAGCCGGCATCGACGCGCCAGGTTTCGCCGGTAATCGCGCGGCCGGCGGGGTCGAGCAGCATCTCGATTGGGCCGGCGATATCCTCCGCCTCAGGAGCCATCGCCATCGGGGTACGGCGCGCGACATTGGCGTCGAGCTTTGCTTTGCCCTCCACGCCGAGCGACTTTTCGAACCAGCCGGTGCCGACATAGCCGGGCGCGACGGCGTTGACGCGGATTGCCGGCGCCAGGACGCGGGCGAGGCTTTGCGTCATGGTGATCAGCGCGCCCTTGGAAGCGGCATAGGCGATCGAGGAGCCGACGCCGTGGATCCCGGCGATCGAGGCGATATTGACTACGGCGCTCATCGGCCCTTCGCGCATCGCGGGCGCAGCGGCGCGGACCATCTGGAAGGCGGCAATGGTGTTCAGCCGGTAAATGTCGATGAAATCGTCGGCGTCGAGGCCGTCGAGATCCTCATGCATGACATGTTTGGTACGGCCGGCATTGTTGACGAGGAAATCGAGCCGGCCGAAGGTGTCAGTGGCGGCGGCAACGAGCTTCCGACATTCGGCGTCGTCGGCGATGTCGGCCTGTACCGCGATCGAGCCGTTGCCGACCTCTGCCGCCAGCGCCTCCGCCTCTGCGCGGCTGTGCGCATAGTTGATGACGCTGCGCACGCCGCGTGCCGCGAGCCGGCGAACCACCGCTGCCCCGATCCCGGTACCCCCGCCGGTGACGATTGCCACTCCGCCGTCCATTTGACTCTCCTTTAAATTCGAATGTCGCGTATGGCATTCGGCAGCGGCGCCCGCTAGCGCAGGAATCATGGAGAGAGTTGAAGACCTGCTCGCACGGGATTTCGGCACCTTGCCGGACCTGATCCGCCGCCACGCCGCCAACCAGCCCGACAAGCTGGCGATCGCCGATGGCGACGCGCAAATCACCTATGCCGAGCTGGACCGGGCGATGGACCGCGCCGCGGCGGCGCTTCAGCGCGACGGCACGGCGCAGGGACAGGCGGTGGCGATCGTCAGCTATCCGAGCGTCGCGCAGTCGATCGTGTTCCTGGCCGCGGTGCGCGCTGGTTCGATCGCCGCGCCGATCCAGCCATCCGCCACCCCGGAGCAGATCGCCGGCATGGTGGAGGACAGCGGCGCCAACCTCGTCTTCCTCGATCGCGCCAATGCCGATGCGCTGGCCGGCCAGACGATGTCGGCCCGGATCGTCATGCTGGAGGAACTGGACCAGTGGCTGGCGCCGGAGGAGAGCACGCCGACGCCGGTCGAGATCGCGCCGCTCGACGGGTTCAACATCATCTATTCGTCGGGCACGACCGGCATCCCCAAGGGGATTGTGCAGAGCCACACGATGCGCTGGCAGCATCTGTCGCGCAACAGCACGGCCGGGTTCGACACCGCCGTCACGCTGCTGGCAACGCCGCTATATTCGAACACCACGCTGGTCAGTTTCCTGCCGACGCTCGCCTGGGGCGGCACGGTGGTGCTGATGAAGAAGTTCGATGCGCGCCGTTATCTGGAGCTGGCGCAGCAATATCGCGCGACGCACACGATGCTGGTGCCGGTGCAATATCAGCGCATCATGGCGCTGCCCGATTTCGACAGTTTCGACCTCAGCGCCTTCCGCTTCAAGACCTGCACCTCAGCGCCGTTCAAGGCCGAGCTGAAGCGCGACATCCTGAACCGCTGGCCGGGCAAGCTGGTGGAATATTACGGCATGACCGAGGGCGGCGCGTCATTCATCCTGGTGGCGGACGAGAACCCCGACAAGCTGCACACCGTCGGCAAGCTGTCGCCCGGGCATGAGGCGTTGCTGCTGGACGAGGACGGCAACGAAGTGGCGCCCGGGGAGATGGGCGAGATCGTCGGGCGCTCGCCGGCGATGATGAACGGTTATCACAAGCGCGAGGGCGCCACGCGCGACGCGGAATATCATGACGCGGAGGGCAGGCGCTGGATCCGCCACGGCGACGTCGGGCGGATCGACGAGGACGGCTTCCTGATCCTGATGGACCGCAAGAAGGACATGATCATTTCGGGCGGGTTCAACATCTACCCGTCCGATCTGGAAGCGGTGCTGGCGCAGCATCCGGCGGTGGCCGATTGCACCGTCGTTGGCGTGCCGAGCGAGGAATGGGGCGAGACGCCGGTCGGCTTCTACGTCCCCCGCCCCGGCGCTGCGGCGAGCGCGGAGGAGGTTCGCGCAGCGGTCAATGAGAAACTGGGCAAGACCCAGCGACTGTCGAAGCTGTACGTCACCGACGAGCTGCCGCGCAGCGCGATCGGCAAGGTATTGAAGCGCGAGCTGCGCGATCGGCTCGCCCAGGGTGAATTCGAAGGGGTGAATGCATGACGAGCCTGAAGCAGATCCTGGACGGTCTGACCCCGCTGGGCGATGGCCCCGGCTGGCGCGGCGAGATCCCGGACGGGTGGCTGCAGGGGCGGACCGGCTATGGCGGGCTGTCGGCGGCGATCGCGCTGCACTGCGCGATGCAGTCCGAGACCGACCTGCCCCCGCTGCGGTCGGCGCAGGTAAGCTTCATCGGCCCGCTGGCCGGGCCGATCTTGGTAACGGCGCACCGGCTGCGGCGGGGCAAGAATGCGGCGTTCATCCAGGCCGATATCGAGAGCGAGGCGGGGCTTGGCCTGCGCTGCACCTTCGTCTTCATGCGCGCGATCGAAAGCGAGCTGGATTATGCGGTGACGACGGTGCCCGATTTCGCGAAGCCGGGACCGGATGAAACGACCTTCAAGGGGCATCCGGCGGTCGCCTTCACGCAGAATTTCGAGTTCCTCGACCGCCGCGACGGGCCGAACCTGCTGCCCGCCGAATGGCTGCGCTGGACGCGGCTCAACGAGCGCGAGGGGCTGGACCCGATGGTGGAATTGCTCGCGGTGGGTGACTGCCTGCCGCCGGCGGCGCTGCGGCTGATCGGGCGCAACGTGCCGATGAGCTCACTGACGTGGATCCTGAACGTGCTGGGGCCGCAGCCCACGACCGAGGACGGCTGGTGGCTGCTGCGCTCCAACGCCGATTATGCGCGCGCGGGCAGTTCGTCGCAGCAGATGGGCATCTGGAACAGCCGGGGCGAGATGGTCGCCGAGCAGATGCAGTCGGTGGCCGTGTTCGCCTGATTGCACATTGCCGGGCGCCGCGCGATGGCGCAGGCGCCCGGCAGGCACCCTAGCCCTGGCCGGTCATCATGCCCCAGAGCATCCAGCCGTTGAGCAGCACGATCACGGCGGCGATCCCCCAGGCAAGCGCGATCAGCCAGCGCGGGGCGGCCATCGACCCCATCAGGCGCCGGCTGCCGGTGAAGGCAACGAGCGGCAGGACCGCGAAGGGCAATTGCAGGCTGAGCACGACCTGACTGAGCACCAGCAATTGCGTTGCGCCGGAATCGCCGGCGATCAGCACGCCCGCCACCGCCGGGATGATGGCGAGGCCGCGGGTGATCAGCCGCCGCAGCCACATCGGCAGGCGCAGTTCGAGGAACCCCTCCATCACGATCTGCCCGGCGAGCGTGCCGGTGACGGTGGAATTCTGCCCGCTCGCGAGCAAAGCGATGGCGAACACCGCGCTCGCCGCGCCGACGCCGAGCATCGGGGCGAGCAATTGATGCGCCTCCTCGATCTCGGCCACTTCGGTACGGCCGGCGACGTGGAAGGTGGCGGCGGCGAGCACCAGGATCGCGGCGTTGATGAAGAAGGCGAGGCCGAGGCTGACGGTGGAATCGATCGTCGCCATCTTCAGCGCGTCGCGCTTTTCAGCGACCCCCTTCCCCACCGCGCGGGTCTGCACGATCGCGGAATGGAGGTAGAGGTTGTGCGGCATCACCGTGGCGCCGAGGATGCCGATCGCGATGTAGAGCATCAGCGGGTTGCTGATGATCTCGGTCGTCGGAATGAGGCCGGCGGCAGCGGCCGCCCAGTCCGGCCCGGCCCAGGCCAGCTCGAAGGCGAAGCAACCGGCGATGACGATCAGCAAGGCGGCGACGAACGCCTCCAGCCGGCGGAAGCCGTAGCGTTGCAGCGCGAGGATCAGGAACACGTCGACCGCGGTGACGCAGACGCCGGCCACCAGGGGTAGCCCGAACAACAGCTTCAGCGCGATGGCGGTGCCGAGCACCTCCGCCAGATCGCAGGCGATGATGGCTATTTCGCACAGCACCCACAGGACGAAGCTGACGGGCCGCGAATATTGCCGGCGACATGCCTGGGCGAGATCCATCCCCGCCCCGATGCCGAGCCGGGCCGACAATGCCTGAAGCACGATCGCCATGAGGTTCGACAAGAGGATGACGCTGAGCAAGGTGTAGCCGAAGGCCGAGCCGCCGGCGATGTCGGTCGCCCAATTGCCCGGATCCATATAGCCGACGGCGACCAGCCAGCCGGGGCCGACGAACGCGAACAGGCGGCGCCAGAAGCCGGCGCCTTCGGGAACACGGATGGAGGCATAAACCTCCGGAAGCGATCGCAACGGTTCAGTAGCGGCAGGCTTCATCGAAGCTGCCATGCGGGACGTGGATGAGCGATTCAACCGTTTAGTCGGGCGAGTATGGCGGAATTCTGTGCGGCGAGTGCGGGATCGCAGCGGTCCGGCGCGGTGAGGATCGCGCCGTTCAGCGCCGTGTCGATCGGCGACGGGGTACGCTGCGCCGGCAGCGCGGCGACCAGGGCGCGGATCATCGACCGGGCGATGACGCCGTTCGCCGCCATCTGCGCGACGATCTCGCTCACCTCCACTGGCTGCTCATTCTCGCGCCAGCAATCGTAATCGGTGACCATGCCGACCAGCGCGTAGGGCAGCTCCGCCTCGCGTGCGAGCCGCGCCTCGGGCATGGCGGTCATGCCGATGACGTCGCAGCCCCATTGGCGATACATCTCGCTTTCGGCGCGGGTGGAGAATTGCGGGCCCTCCATCGCGAGATAGGTAGCGCCCTCGGTCACCTTGCCGCCCACCGCCTGGACCGCGGCGCCGGCGAAGGCGGACAGCCGCTCGCACACAGGATCGGCGAGCGAGACGTGCGCCACCATGCCGGTGCCGAAGAAGCTGGCGGGACGGCCGACGGTGCGGTCGATGAATTGGTCGACGACGACGAAGCGGCCGGGCGCCAGCTCCTCACGCAAGGAGCCGACCGACGAGACGCCGATCAGGTCAGTGCAGCCGGCGCGCTTCAGCGCATCGATGTTGGCGCGGACCGGAATGTCGCCGGGCGCGATGCGATGGCCGCGGCCGTGGCGGGGCAGGAAGCGCAGGCCGACGGGGCCGATGCGGCCGAACAATATGTCGTCCGAGGTCGTGCCCCAGGGGGAGGAGACGGGCCGCCACTCAGCGTCCTCAAGCCCCTCAATCGCGTAGAGGCCGGAGCCGCCGATGATGCCGATCGTCCATTGCGTGTTCATCGCCGTCCCCTGATAAGGCGATCATGAGGATCGCCCGTCTCGCCGCGCCTGGCGCGCTCTCGCTCGCTGCGCTTACCCTTGCCGGGCCGGCGCAGGCCGCACAACCGATTGCGGGCAAATGGCTGACCCAGGATGGCAGCGCGATCGTCCAGATCGGCCAGTGCGGCGGATCAACATGTGGGCGAATCGCCAAGGTGATCAAGGCGAAGGCCGGCGCGCCTGCCACCGATGTGAACAATCCCGATGCCGCGCTGCGCAGTCGCCCGATCGTCGGGATGCCGATCCTGAGCGAATTCAGCGATGCCGGCGACGAGTGGCGCGGCCGGATCTATGACCCGCGCAACGGCAAGAGCTACAAGTCGATCGTCACCCGCGCCAAGGACGGGTCGCTGAAGGTGAAGGGGTGCATTTCCTTCATCTGCCAGACGCAGACGTGGAAGCCGGCATCCTGATCCGGAACTGAGCGATCGGTCAGACCGGCGCTGCGTCGGCGCCGGCGCCATAATGGTGCCAGGCGAAGATCGCCGCCGCGCCGCGATGCGGGCGCCATGCCTCCGCCAGTTCGCGGGTCAATTTCTCGCTGGGCCGCGTCTCATGTCCCAGAATGCGACCGACCTCTATCTGTACCGCGAGATCGCCGGCGGGCCAGATGTCGGGGCGGCCCTCGGCGAACAGCAGGTAGATTTCGGCGGACCAGCGGCCGATCCCCTTCACGCGGGTAAGCTGCGCGATCGCTTCCTCGTCATCGAGCGGCAGGCGGTCGAAATCGAGCCGCCCGCTGGTCACTTCCTCCGCGAGGCTGCGCAGATAGCCCGATTTCTGCCGCGACATGCCGGCGGCGCGCAATTCCTCATCGGTGGCAGCCACGAGGCGGGAGAGATCGACGGGATCGCCGATCACCTCGGTCAGCTTGCGCCACATCGCGTCGGCGGCCTTCACGCTGACCTGCTGGCCGACGATCGTGCGCATCAGCGTGACGTGGCCGCGATCGCGGATGCGGGTGGGCGGATAGCCGACGCGGGCGAGCGCGGTGGCGAAGCGCGGCTCGATCGCGGCGAGCGCATCGACGCCGTCGCGCAGCGCGCGCTCGCTCAGCCCCATTGCGGGCGGCCCGCAAGATCGGCAAGGGAACGATAAACTTTCGGGGAGAGCAGCATGCCCAAGCTTATCGTCACTCTGCGTGACGGGGAAGAACGTGAGATCGACGGTTCCGCCGGCCTGTCGGTGATGGAAGTCATTCGTGACGGCGGCATTGACGAGATCCTGGCGCTGTGCGGCGGGTGCTGCAGCTGCGCGACCTGCCACATCCATGTCGACCCGGAATTTGCCGCGAAACTGCCGCCGATCAGCGAGGACGAGAACGACCTGCTCGATTCGTCCAGCACGCGCGACGAATATTCGCGGCTGTCGTGCCAGCTGCCGTTCGGCCCCGATCTCGACGGGCTGAAGGTGCGCATCGCCGAGGAAGACTGACCGCCTGCCCCTTAAGGGGCGCGGTGATCCGGTGAACAGCAAAAGGGGGCGGGCGCCATCGGCACCCGCCCCCTTTTGTCGTTCGGTTCAGCGCGCGGCGGCGGCGTAGAGCGCGATCGCGGCGGCGTTGGAGACGTTGAGGCTTTCGACCTTCGGGCTGATCGGCAGCTTTGCCAGCTGGTCGCAATGCGCCTCGGTATTCTGGCGCATCCCCTCCCCTTCGGCGCCGAGCACGATGGCGACCTTCGCCTCGCCCATCACCTGGGCCAGCGTCTGATCGGCGTGGCCGGTGAGGCCGATGCGCCAGAAGCCGGCCTCGGCAATCTCGTCCAGCGCGCGGGCGAGATTGACCACGCGCACCCAGGGCACCGTTTCCAGCGCGCCCGATGCCGCGCGGGCCAGCGCACCCGATTCGGGCGGTGCGTGGCGATCCTGCGTGACGATGCCCAGCGCGTCGAACGCCGCGGCGGAGCGGAGCACCGCGCCGACATTGTGCGGATCGGTGACCTGATCGAGCACCACCAGCGGGCGGCGATCATCGCGCCCCTCCATCAGCAGGTCACCGAGCCAGATTTCCTCCAGCGGATCGACCTCCGCCACCAGCCCCTGGTGCGGCGCGTCGGAGGGGACCATGCGGCCGAGATCGGCGACATCGGCATAGACGACCGGCAACACCGGCGGCAGATCGAGCGAGGCGAGCGCCTCTCGCGTGCCCCACAATTTTCGCACGGTACGATTGGGATTGGCCAGCGCAGCCGTCACGGCGTGGCGGCCCCAGAAACGGGGCCGGCCGGCCGGTGCCTGGCTGGGACGATGTCCGCGGCGTGCCATCAATTATGCTCCTCGGGGTCAGGATAAGCGAAGGGATCGGTAACCGCCGGGCGCGTCGGCATCGGCGGGCGCGGCAACGCCTTGTCGGCATTGGCGGCATTGAGCAGGAAGGCGGCAAGGATCGTCGAACCCTGGCGCAGATCCTCCTCCTTCAGGTGATCAAAGGTATCGGCGGAGGAATGGTGCGCGCGGCTGTTATAGTCGAGCGGGTCCTGGATGAACTGGAAGCCGGGGGCGCCGACCGACTGCATGAAGACATGGTCGGTGCCGCCGGTACGACCGATCGCGACGGTGGTCATGCCCAGCCCGTTGAACGGCGCCATCCAGCCACGGAAGATCTCCGCCGCGGCGGGATTGTTCTCGGCATAGATGCCGCGGAACCGGCCCGAGCCATTGTCGACGTTGAAATAGGCCGCGAGGTCGTTGAAGCCGGGGCGCGGGTTGATCGGCCAGCGCTTGCTCCATTCATAATAGCGCCGCTCCCCGACTAGCGGCGGATCATTGGGGCCGCCGCGCGTCGCGAGGTTCTTTTCCACCCAGGCGAGGCTGCCGAGCAATGCCTGTTCCTCGCCGTTCCACAGCGCAAAGCGGATCGTGCGCTTCGGCCGCACGCCAATCCGCGAAAGGATCCGCGCGGCCTCCATGACCACCGCAGTGCCAGCCGCATTGTCGCTCGCGCCATCGCCCGCGACCCAGCTGTCGAAATGCGCGCCGGCCATCACATAGCCGGCCTTGGGATCAGTGCCGGGGATTTCGGCGAAGATGTTGTACGCCTGCGGATCGCTGTCGTCATAGCGCACGTCGCTGATGATCTCGAGCGTCGGTGCCGCGCCGGTCTTTGCGAGGCGTGCGAGGCGGCGGTAATCCTCCGCCGCAATCTCGACGCCGGGCAGCGAGGGAGACTTGCCCGCCTCGAACATATAGCCTTCGCCGTGGACGAGCTTTCCGTCCCGATAGGAGATGGTGGCATAGGCGAGCGCGCCCTCCCCCTTCAGGAAGGCGTCGCGCTGCTTCTCGAAATCAGCCTCGCGCAATACCTTTGCGTCGGCGGCAGGATCGTAGCGGGGAAATCTAAATTCGGCGACCTTGCCCAATTCCTCGTCGGTGTAGCGGTGGAACGGGGCGCGCGTGCTTTCCGAGCCGGTGCCGGGCGACGACACGAGCACGATCTTGCCCGCCAGCTGGCCGCGATAGGCGGCGAAATCACGCGCGCTTTTCATCGGCGCGACGATGATCGGTGCGCTGAGCGTGCCCTGCGTCGGCGGGGTCCAGGCGATCGGGATGGCGGTAAGCTGGATCGGGCGCGGCGTGACCATGCGCACGCTGGACCCGTTGATCCACCAGCCACGGCCGAAATCGAACCCTTCCTTGCGGACGTTCTTCAGCCCCCATTCGGCGAACTTCGCTTGGGTCCATGCCTCCGCCTGGCGCATCTGCGGCGAATTGGTGAGACGCGGACCAATGACGTCGGTCAGGTGCTGCGCCGTCGTCATGACCTGCGAATGGGCCAGCCCCTCATCCATGATTCGCGCAGTGTCGTTGCGGTCCTGCGCGTGGACGGGTGCTGCAACCGCGATCGCGGCCAGAAGCAGATGGCGCATAGGTGGTAAATCTCCTGCCCGGATGGCGTGCCGTAGCTATGCGTCGAAAAGAAAGCGCGCAACCATGATGACAGTGCGTTGACAGGACGGCCGGGCTTCGGCATTGGGCGCCCTCGCTTCGACGAAGCAGCCCTGTGGAAGGGTGGCCGAGTGGTTAAAGGCAGCAGACTGTAAATCTGCCCACGCAAGTGTACACTGGTTCGAATCCAGTCCCTTCCACCATTTCTCCCCGGCGGTTTCGCCGCGGGGAAGATGGCTGGACCCGGCGGCCTTTACCGGGTTCCAACATTCCATTCCGACCTGAACGACGGGTGCGGTCCGGCGACGATCCGCTACTGATGTAAGCGCGTCGGCGGACGATGGCGTCGGCCGCGGCCTTGCCGCAACACCTTTCAACTTTTCGGATTTTTCCGCCCCTACTTTACACCGCGGTGCGGAACGAATGGTTTGCCAAGCGTTCTGTCACAATGCCTCATGATCGCATCATCGCCGTCGGCCTGCTGACCGAACGTGACCTGCGCGTATTGGGCGAGGGCTTTAATCGGGCGTTTGCGGTCGAGGACGTGAAGGACTTCGACAATCTGCTCGCGCGGCTCGACCATATCGAGGCGACGCCGCCCACGCGTTCGCGACACGACGCGCGCAAATCCTGATCGAGCGATGCTGCCTGCTGTCGGACGCACGCCGGTGGTTGGCGCATCGGCGATCTGGTGCCTTAGCCTCGCCGTGCCGCGATCAGGCAGGGTCCAGGCACAGATAGCCGTCGTCGAAATCGGCTTCCTTGCGGAGTCTCGTCCAGTCGGGCACCGACACCCAGCCGTTGCCGTAATCGATCAGCCCGCTGCTCTTCATCCCCCGAAGCGTGCGATTCACATGGACCGAGGTGAGCCCGAGCACGTCGGCGAGCTGCTCCTGCGTCAGCGGCAGGCGAAAGGTGGTGCGATTGCCCAGGTCGCTCTCCGCGCTGCGCGTGCCAAGCTCACACAACAGATGCGCGGTGCGCGTGCGCGCGTCGCGCCGGCCGAGGTTGATCACCCATTCACGGAAGATCGATGCGTCGGCGATGCTTTCGAGCAGCAGCGCCTCCGCGATCGCCGGCCGCTCCCGCGACAAAGCGATCATCGATGCGGCGGCGACCTCGGCGACCTTGACCGGGGTCAGCGCCTGAAGGCTCTCCGTGGTGCGGCGCATCGCGGTGTGCGGCAAGATGAGGAGATCGCCCGCGAGGTGGACGGCGACGATCTGCCGCGAGCCATTGGCCAGCACCCGGTGGCGGTGAACATAGCCCGACAGCAGCACCATGAACGACAGATTCTGCTCCCCCGCCCGGACCACGTAGCGTCCCGCGTCGTGGCGCTGGACGGACGTGGTCAGTGCCAGCAGAGCTTCACGATCGTCGGCGTCGAGCGGGCATCGCCGCTCCAGCTTGGCGATGAACGGAGCGAGCGGCGATGGTGGGTTGGCCTGACCCATGGAAATCGTCCTTCTGCTACGCTGCTGACGCACGGCGCCCGCCGATACGCCCGGCGCCGTGCGGGGCAATATCCAAACGTGGTGCGCAGAAGCAGCAACCTACGTTAGGGATCGCGCCATGGCGATATATTCCCTGCTTTACGTCAGCAAAAGCTGCCTCAGGCTCCCCCAGGAAGAGGGCCGTGTGGCGGACATCGTCGCGGTATCGCGTCGACGCAATGTGGCGCTGGAGGTGACCGGCGCGCTGATGTTCGTCGAGACGCATTTCGCGCAGGTGCTGGAGGGGCCCGGAGCGGCGGTGACGACGTTGATGGAGAGCATCAGGGCCGATCCACGGCACACCGACCTGACGGTGATCGATACGGAGACGCTGGTGCGGCGGCGCTTTGCCCGCTGGACGATGGCGTATGCCGGGCCGCGCATGCTGGTCGAGGCGCAGATCGTCCCCGTGCTGGCGCTCGCCGCGGGGCATGGGTCCCCCTTCGCCCCGGGGGACCTGATCGCCCTGATGCTGCAATTCGCCTCGTTCGAGGATTGATCGCGCGACCCGTTGGAAGGCGGCTAACCTGTGTAAGGCACAAAGGGCGGCTCTTCGGCGCGCGGCCCGCGTTGACCCGGGCATGTCCAAACCCTCGCCTTCTCGACGTGCCAGGCTGGCCGTCATCGTTGCCGGGCTGGTCGCGGCGATCTGGATCGTGATCTTCCTGGGCATGAACCTGAGCAGCAAGAAGACCAAGGATCGCACGCCCGATCCGGTCGCGCCGGCGACGCGCAATGGCTAATCCGGGCGACGCACGGTGGGCGTTTCAGATCGGTTGACCGGGTGAAGACCGCGCGGTAACGCAGCGGCACGGCGGACGTCCTGCACGGACGGGTCGCTGCCACGTCAGGATCACTGACCGGGCGGGTATAGCACAATGGTAGTGCAGCAGCCTTCCAAGCTGAATACACGGGTTCGATTCCCGTTACCCGCTCCACCCCTTTCCTCATTATCGCGGCAAACGGCGACAGCCAGCTATTCGTGCGCCGTCATGGGATTGTGCCGGAACGCGTAGAGACGCTGCGCAAGCAGGCGGCCGACGATGTGATCGTCGACCGCCATTCACGTGCCTTTCGGTTCGACCTTTCAGCCGAGCGGAGGATCAGGCCGCTTGTGGCGTCTTGCGCGCCGAGGCGGTCCAGATCTGGTCGATCGCCTCGCCCAGTGCCTTGTCGAATTCCGCGTCGGTCATGCCGTGGCGCAGATCCTCCAGCAGCGCGCGGCTGAAGCTGGCGATGACGCCTTCGTTCTTGGCGAGCTCGACACAGGCTTCGGGCCGCTTGAACCCGCCCGACAACGCGACGACGCGCAGGACGCGCGGGTGCTTTACCAGCGGCAGGAAGAGGTTCGGCTTGGTCGGCAGCGACAGCTTCAGCATGACCTTGGCGTCGCCCGGCATCGCGTCGAGCGCCTTTGTCAGTTCCTCGAGCAGGATCTGATCGGCCTCGGCACGTTCCGGGCTCTTGATGTTCACTTCCGGCTCGATGATCGGCATCAGGCCGTGGCTGAGCACCTGCTGCGCCACCTCGAACTGCTGCGCGACGACCGCGGCGATCCCCTCGCGATTGGCGAGGTTGATGACCGAACGCTCCTTGGTGCCGAAGATGCCGAGCTTCGCCGCACGGTCGAGCAGCGCATCGAGGCCCGGAATCGGCTTCATCAGCTGAACGCCGTTCGCCTCATCCTCCAGGCCCTTGTCGATCTTCAGGAACGGCACGACGCCGCGGTCCTGCAGCGCCTGCGGCACCGGCTTGCCACCGGCTTCGCCATCCATGGTGCGTTCGAACAGGATTGCGCCGATCACCTTGTCACCGGTGAAGGCGGGCGAGGTGATGATGCGGCTGCGCATCTGGTGGATCAGGCCGAACATTTCCTCATCGTTCGACCAGGCGCCCTCTTCGATGCCATAGCCCTTCAGCGCCTTGGGCGTGGAGCCGCCGGACTGGTCGAGAGCGGCGATGAAGCCCTCCCCGTCAGCGATCTTGGCGGTCATCTCGGCAGGCGTCATGGACAGTCCCCTCACAGGTTTTCGTTGCGCCGGCTCAATATGGACGATCCGCTGTTTTGACCAGCCGCGATCGGGGGGGCGTCGGCGAGCAGCGCGCGCAGCCGATCGGCGATGACGCCGGGTCCGAACGGTTTTTGCACGATATTCTCCTCCGGCACGTGCGCGAGTGCTGCGAGATCCGCATAGCCGGTGACGAACACGATCGGCAGGTCCGGCCGGCGTTCGAGGACGCGCGCGGCGAAATCAGCGCCGTTCATGCCCGGCATGGCGAAATCCGCAACGACCGCGTCGATCGCACCGGCATCGCCGATCATGCCGAGCGCGATTGCGCCCGATGCCGCCTCCAGCACGGAGCATCCGGCCTCGCGCAGCTCCTCCGCCGTGACGCTCCGCACCGCATCATCATCGTCGAGCACCAGCACCATGCGCCCGACGATGTCGGCCACTTCCCCCACCTTCTCGGCGGCGACCGCAACCGGTTCGACCAGCGCGGCGGCACGCGGCAGAAAGACGCTGACGGTGGTCCCCACGCCGGGCGTGCTGTCGATCCGGACGCCGCCGCCCGACTGTTTGGCAAAGCCGAACACCTGCGGCAGGCCGAGCCCCGATCCCTTGCCGACCTCCTTGGTGGTGAAGAATGGCTCGAACACCTTGGACAGCACCTCGGGCGTCATCCCGCTGCCGGTGTCCGACACCGAGACAGCGACGTAATCGCCGGCCGCCGGCTCCTCGCTCCGCGACGGTGGGCCGAGGGTGACGTTGCGGGTTGCGACGGTCAGCGTGCCGCCCACCGCCATCGCATCGCGCGCGTTGATCGCGAGATTGAGGATGATGAGTTCGATCTGCGTCGGATCGACCAGCCCCGGCCACAGGCCCGGCATCAGATCGGTCTCGATCGCGACGCCGCCGCCGAGCGTGCTTTCAAGCAGGCCCTGCATCCCGCTCACCACCTCGTTCAGTGAGACGACGCGCGATTCCAGCCGCTGACGGCGCGAGAAGGCCAGCAATTGCCCGGTCAGCTTCGCGCCCCGCTCCGCCGCAGTGCGCACGTGGGCGAGCCGCTGACGCGTCTTGTCGTCCACGCCAATCTTGTCGAAGGTTCGTTCGATCATCGCCACGTTGCCGAGCACGACGGTCAGCAGGTTGTTGAAATCATGCGCGATGCCGGAGGTGAGCTGTCCGATCGCCTCCAGTCGCTGCATCTGCGCGAGCCGCGCCTCGACCTGCTCGCGCTCCGCGATCTGCTCGGTGAGCGCGGCGGTCCGCTCCTCCACCCGATGTTCGAGCGCCTCGCCGGCGAGATGCGCCTCGGTCACGTCGATGCCGCAGCCGACATAACCCTCGAACGTGTCGCCCAGCTTGCGTGGGCGCGCCTCGATATGGAACCAGCGATCGGTGCCGTCGGCGGTGCGCAGACGCACGTCGCGGGAGAAACGCGCCGGCTGGAGCAGATGGCGGCGGCCAGTCTTGACGAAGGCGGCCATGTCATCGGGATGGACGATGCAGCCCCAGCCCTTTTCCTGCAGGTCATCGGCAGTGACGCCCAGCATGGTGCCGAACGCCTGGCTGGCAAAGACCACCTGCCCCTCCGCGTCGTTGATCCACACCAGCGCGGGCAGGCTGTCCGCCAGGGCCCGGAACCGCACCTCGCTTTCGCGCAGCGCGTCGGCGCGGCGTTCGCGCTCGGTAACGTCGATACCCTCGACGAACACCCCGGCGACCCGGCCCTTGGCGTCGGCGATCGGCTGAAACACGAAATCGAGGATGCGGTTTTCCGCCGGCCCGTCCGGCGTACGTTGCAGCCGTACGTGAAGGTTCTCGCCGCGGAACGGCTCGCCCGTCGCGACGACATTGTCGAGGATGTCGATGAACCCCTGCCGCGCCACATCGGGCAGCGCCTCATGCAGGGGGCGGCCGATCACTTCGCGCTCTCCGACCAACTGGAGGTAGGACGCATTGGCCAGTTCGGTGATGTGCCCGGGCTCCCGCAGCACCGACATGAAACTGGGCGCGTGATCGAACATCTGCGCCAGCCGTTCGCGATCGGCCATCAGGGCACGCGCCGCGCGCACCTGCTGCGTCGTTTCCGACACGATGCACAGCACGCCGCCGATCGAACCATCGGACAGGCGAACGGCGGAATAGGAGACGTTGAAATACACCTCCTCGCCGTAGCCGGCGCGCTCGATATAAAAGGGCCGGTCGCGTGCGGTGTAGGTTTCGCCCGTATCGTGCACGTGGCGCAGCAGCGGTTCCAGGTCAGCCCACAGCTCGGTCCACGCCTCACGCGCCGGACGGCCGAGTGCGCGTGGATGCTTGTCGCCGATCGTCGGGGCATAGGCATCGTTATAGATCGCGCAATAATCCGGGCCCCAGAACAGCACGATCTCGGCACCCGCGGCGAAGATCGTGCTGGCCACTGTCACCAGGGTTTCCGGCCATTGTTCCGGCGGCCCCAGCGGAGATTGGCTCCAGTCATGGGCGTTGACAAGCTGGCCCATCTGCCCGCCAGCTGCGAACAAAGCGGCAAGACGACCGTTGTTGGACGGTGGATCATCCATGATAGCTGCGTAACCCAGCGCGGCGCCGGGGCAAAGTAGATCAATCGCGGATAGCGTCAGGAAAGATACGGGTATCAGATGCAGGCACGGTTCACTTCGATACACCACCACCGGATGCTCCGCGTGGCGGCGGCCACGCCGATCGCCAGCGTCGGCGATGCGGCGGCGAATGCGGCAGCGACGATCGCGCTCGCCCGCCGCGCGCATGACCAGGCGGTCGACCTGGTCGTTTTTCCGGAACTGAGCATCACCTCCTACGCGATCGACGATCTTCACCTGCAGACGGCGCAGCAGCTGGCGACCGTGGAGGCGTTGCAAGCGGTGACGAAGGCGACCGAGGATCTGGCGCCGACCCTGCTCGTCGGCGCAGCGCTGCCGCGCAATGGCCGCCTGTACAATTGCGCCGTCGCGATCGGGCGCGGGCGAATCCTGGGCGTCGTGCCCAAGACGTTCCTGCCCAATTACCGCGAATATTACGAGAAACGCTGGTTCGCGAGCGGCGCGGGGATCACTGGCGAGACGATCATGGTCGGCGAACAGGACGTGCCGTTCGGCACCGACCTGATCTTCGCCGCGGCCGATCTGCCGCACTTCATTTTCCATGCCGAAATCTGCGAGGATTATTGGTCGCCGACGCCGCCCTCGACCGCGGGCGCGCTGGCCGGGGCGCTGATCTGCTGCAACCTGTCGGCGTCCAACGTCGTGATCGGCAAGTCGCGTGAGCGGGCGATGCTGTCCGCCTCGCAATCGGCGCGGGCGATCTGCGCCTATGTCTATTCCGCCGCGGGGCCGGGCGAAAGCACGACCGACCTCGCCTGGGACGGCCAGGGTACGATCCACGAACTGGGGGAACCGCTGGCTGAATCGACGCGCTTTGCGCTCGAGCCCGAACTCGTCATCGCAGACATCGACGCGGAGCGGCTGATTCAGGAGCGGATGCGCAACGGCACCTTTGGCGACGCCGCGACCTTCTCCGGCCATCCGGAGAAGCGCTTCCGCCGCATCCTGTTCGATCGCCGCCCAGACTTTGCCGATGTCGGGCTGCAGCGCGCGATCCGCCGCTTCCCCTTCGTGCCGGATACACCGGCACGGCTGGACGAGGATTGCTACGAGGCCTTCAACATCCAGGTCGAGGGGCTGCTGAAGCGGGTCGCCGCGACCGGGGTCGAGAAGCTGGTGATCGGCGTTTCCGGCGGCCTTGATTCGACCCATGCGCTGATCGTCGCGGCGAAGGCGATGGACCGGCTGGGGCGACCGCGCACGGACATCCTGGGGTTCACCATGCCCGGCTTCGCGACCAGCGAGGGGACCAAGGGCAATGCCTGGCGGCTGATGCGCGCGCTGGGGATCACCGCGGAGGAGATCGACATCCGGCCGGCGGCGCGCACCATGCTGGAAGGGATGGGTCATCCGTTCGGCCGCGGCGAGCCGGTCTATGACGTCACGTTCGAGAATGTGCAGGCGGGGCTTCGCACCGATTACCTGTTCCGCCTTGCGAATCAGCGCAACGGGCTGGTGGTCGGCACCGGTGACTTGAGCGAGCTGGCGCTTGGCTGGTGCACCTATGGCGTCGGCGACCATATGAGCCATTACGGCGTCAACGCCGGCGTGCCCAAGACGCTGATCCAGTTCCTGATCCGCTGGTGCATCGCGACCGATCAATATGATGCGGAAACCGATGCCGTGTTGGAGTCGATCCTGGCGCAGGAGATCTCGCCCGAGCTGGTACCCGCCGACGAAAGCGGCGCGATGCAGAGCACGGAGAACAAGATCGGCCCCTATGCGTTGAACGATTTCTTCGCGCATTACGTGCTGCGCCACGGGCTTTCGCCGTCGAAGATCGCGTTCCTGGCATGGCATGCGTGGCGCGATGTGGACGCAGGCCGCTGGCCGATCGGCTATCCCGAGGAAGCGCGCACCAGCTATGACCTCGCCACCGTCAGGCTATGGCTGGAGCGGTTCCTGGTGCGTTTCTTCACCACCAGCCAGTTCAAGCGATCGGCGCTGCCCAATTCGCCCAAGGTATCTGCCGGCGGCTCTGTGTCGCCGCGGGGCGACTGGCGCGCGCCGTCGGACGGTACCGCCAACGCCTGGCTTGCCGAACTGGCCGCCAACGGCCCGTGATCGCCCCCTTGCGGCAACGCGCCGTTTACCCACTGCTGATACCTGCTGCACATGGAGAATGATCGGACGTCGCGCTGGGCGCAGGCTTTGCGCCTGGGCTGCGGCTACTTCATTCTGGCTGCGGGGACGCTTGCGCTCACGCGATTCGATGGCGGCGTTGCATTCCTGTGGATTGCGACGGCGCTGTTGACTGCGCGTCTGACGGCGCTTCCCGCGCGAGAATGGGGCCCGCCGATCGCGGCGTGCTTCGCTGCCTCCGTCGCAACCTCGGCGATCTGGGGTTTCGGCGGCGCGACCGTCGTTCCGCTGGCGACGATCAACATGCTGGAAAGCGCGATCGGCGCAACCTTTCTGCGGCGGCTGGTTCATCGTGAGGAAGTGCTCAATTCACACCGCTGGCTGATCGTTTTCATCGCGGCGAACGGGATCGCCGCGCCCTTGCTGACCGCAGTGCTGGCGGGAGTGACGGTCTCCGCCACCCTGGGCGAACCGTTCCTTGGCAACGCCCTTCACTGGTATAACGGCCACGCGCTGGGCACGCTGGCGTTCATGCCGATCTTCATGCTGTGCATGGACGGCCAGGCCGCCCGGATGGTCCAGCGGATGAAGGGGCGCAAGCTGCTCGAAATGGGGGCGCTGCTGGCGCTGGTCGCCGTGGTGAGCGCGATCACGTTCGTGCAGAGCACGGCGCCGTTGCTGTTCCTGCCGATGCTCCCCGTCGTGCTGGCAACGTTTCGTGGCGGCGCGCTGTCCTCGGCGGCGTCGATCGTGATCCTGACGCTGATCGGCGGCTTTGCCACGCTGAACGGCCATGGTCCGGTGGCGCTGAGCGATGCACCGCTGGGCGCGCGCATGCAGTTCCTGCAGCTCTATATCGCCTGCACGATGCTGACGATCCTGCCGGCGACGGCGGAGCTTCAACAGCGCGCACAGCTGTTCCGGCGGCTGAGCGAGAGCGAGGCGCGCTATCGCATCCTCACCGAGAATTCGACCGACATCGTCGTCAACATCGATCGCCATGGCCGGCTGCAATTCGTCTCCGCCTCGATCCGGCAGGTCAACGGGCGCGATCCGGAAACACTGATCGGCAAGCCGGTCAGCGCGCTACTGAAAGCCGACGATCTTGCGCGGGCGCAAACGCTGTTCCGCCAGATCATGGACGATCCCGAGATGATCGGCGTCCAGGAGTTCCGTGGTAAGACGCGCGAGGGCGAGGACCGCTGGTATGAAACGCACAGCCGCGCCGTCATCGATCCCGCGGGGACGGTGACAGGCATCGTCTGCTCGGTGCGGGACGTGACCCACCGCAAGGCGGCGGAGGAGCGGCTCGCCCGCGCCGCGCTGACCGACCCGCTGACCGGGCTGATCAACCGGCGGGGACTGGACGAGGAACTGGAGAAGCGGCTGGCGTCAGGCGCGGGCGGCTGCGTCGCGCTGCTCGACCTCGACCATTTCAAGCAGGTCAACGATATCTACGGCCATGCCGCGGGTGACGAGGTGCTGCGCCGCTTCGCCACGCTGGCGCGGTCGAGCATTCGCGACCAGGACATTATCGCGCGGCTGGGGGGTGAGGAGTTCGCGATCATCCTGCCCGACGCGACGATCAACCAGGCGCATCTGGTGTGCGATCGTGTGCGGCGCGCGATCGGCGATGCGCGGGTGCGCGTGGATGACAATGTCATCGGCATTACCGTCAGCGGCGGCGTGGCGACGTATCGCGGGCATCAGACGGCAAGCGACGTGCTGCGCAACGCCGATCGCGCCCTCTACCGCGCGAAGAACAGCGGGCGCGATCGCCTGGCGACCGCCGCCTGATCCGCCGTCTGCCCGTGCCACCCGGGTTGGTGGCTGAGGTGCGCGCTTGCGTCCGGCCGCATCGCTCGACACGGTGGGCGAAGACACAAGAACGAGCAGGAGAGCGAGGCGCATGGCTGATCAGGATCCATCGATCCACGAATTGAGCCGCACTTTGGGGCTGGTGCGGGTGGTCGAGATGAACCCCGAAGGCCGCGCGACGCTGGAATATCAGGCGGGCACGCACATGTGCCATTCGGGCGGTGTCGTGCAGGGCGGGTTCGTCACCGGATGGATCGATGCGGCGATGGCGCACGCCGCGATCGCTATGGGCGGACCGGAGGTGTCGCCGATGACGCTGGAACTGAAAGTCAGTTTCTTCGCCCCTGCACGCCCCGGCCTGGTCGTGGCCGAAGGCTGGGTCGAGCGGCGCGGGCGCAGCACCTGCTTCTTCGAAGGGCGGCTGACGGATGCCAGCGGCAAGGTGCTCGCCAAGGCCAGTTCGACCCTGATGCTTGCCTCGCGCGAGCGGGTGGAGCAGGCGGCGAAGAAGGCGGTCGGCTGACCCGCCCTCCCCGCCGCCGCCCCGTCGGCGCGGCGCTCAGGCGTTGCGCGCCATCAGGCCGCCATCGACTGGAATGATCGCCCCGGTGACGAAGCTGGCCGCGGGCGCGCACAGGCTGGCGGTCATGAACGCCACTTCCTCGGGCAGGCCATAGCGGCGCAGCGCGGTGCGGCGGGCGGCATAGACCTGCTTCGCCTCGTCGGGGATGCCCTGCGTCATGCCCGTCTCGATCGGGCCGGGGCAGATGCAATTGACCGTGATGCCGGACTTGCCCAGCTCCACCGCCAGGCTACGCGTCAAGCCGATGACGCCGGCCTTGGCGGCGGAATAGGCGCTGAACCCCGCCGTCGCGCCCAGCCCCTCGGTCGAGGCGATGTTGACGATGCGCGGGTTCGCCGCCTTGCGCAGGTGCGGCAGCGCCGCGCGGATCATCCGCTGCTGCGCGGTCAGCAGAATGGCGAGGTGCCGGTCCCATTGCGCCTCATAATCGGGGTCGTCGATCGACAGGTTGGCGGAGATGCCCGCATTGTTGACGATGATGGAGAGGTCGCCAAAGGCGGCTGCGCTTTCCTCCACCACGCGGGAGATCGCGGCTGGATCCGCCACGTCGCATGACCAGGGCTGCGCCGACAGCCCCTCCGCCACAATCTCGTCAGCGACCGCCTTGGCATTGTCGAGCGTCACGTCGGTGACCGCCACCTTTGCGCCCGCACGCGCGAGCAGGACGGCGGTGGCGCGCCCCATGCCGCTGCCGGCGCCGGTCACGATTGCCCCTGCCCCGTCGAGCCGCGCGGTTACCGCTGGTATAGCCCGCATCATCCTTCTCCCCTGCCGTTATTGGAATGGTCGTTGCCGAATCGCTTTTGCGACAGCGTTACGGGAAATGGCGGAGCGGTTGAACGTCGCTGCGGCTACTTCAGCCATCCGCCGGTGAACCCGGCGCGCTGGAGCCCGCGCCGAAGCACGGGCGACTTGCGCATCACCTTCCAGACGAATTCGTCGCGGTAATTGCCGGCCTGGATGATGACCGGCGCCTGCCCCAGCGCCAGATAGTCGCGCGCCATCCAGCCGTTTTCGGCGCTGACGTTGCCGGTCGTGACCTTTTGGTCGGTGTAGCGGAAGCTGCGATTGTACCCGCCGAGCAGGCCATATTCGCGGTAAAGCCCCGGCACCGCCGTCAGCGCGCGTGCGGCGGGGATCACGATTTCCGACGCAAACGGCAGGCTGCCGAGCGCCGCGGTCGCCGCGATCGTCCCGTCGTCGCGCTCGCCGGGCTGATCGAGCGGACCGCGGGGGCCATAGCCGTAGAAGGTGCGCTTCTCGCCCTTGAACGGCAGGCTGAACGCGCCCGGCCCCTCGCTTTCGGCAATGCCCCACAGGTCGGCGGAATAGCCGTCCCATTTCATCGGGTTGCTGATGCAATACGCGCGGTTGGCGTAGGTCGCGCGGCGGCTGTTCTCATGATAATCGAACCCCGCGCCGCGCATCACCGTGTCGCGGATGCCGCGGAAGTCGATCCACATATGGCTGTGCTGATGGCCGGTCAGCGGACCATAGGCGAGATGGCGGGTTTCGCCCTCGCCGCGCCAGTAGCGCACGTACGGCGCGCACCATGCCTCCCACGCACCATCCTCCGCCGGGTGCCGGCCTGAACCCAGCGACAGCAGCACCGCCGCCATGCCATTGCCATAGCCGTCGACGCCTTCCTTGCCGAAGCCGCTTTCGGGCCGCCACGCGCGTGCAATCGCGGTGCCGCCATTCTGCATCCACAGCCATTCGGCCCGATCCGCGATGTCGACGCCGAGCCGCCGGATTTCCTGCTCCTCCGGCGTGTCGCCGGTCCACCAGCCGGCGGCGAACAGCATCCCCATGTTGAGCAAGGCGTGGTCGACGCTGGAAATCTCCGCCTTGCCGCGCCGCGTGCCGGTCTTCATGTCGAGCGTGCGATAGAAGAAGCCGCGGTTGCCGCTCATCCCCTCGGCATCGTCACCTTGAGGCGCGCTGTCGAAAAAGCGCAGCGTCGCCAGCGTCAGGTCCCGCGCCAGGTCTCGCTTGATCCAGCCGCGCGCGACCGCGATCGGCCAGATCGTCAGCGCGCAGCCGACCGCCGCGATGCTCCCCGCGCTGGGCGATGGCCAGCGTTCGGGCACCAGCCCGTTCAGCGGGTTCACCGTGTCGCGGAAATAGCGAAAGGTGCGATATTCGATCTCGGCATAGAAATCCGGCAGCGGCAGCGCGGGCGCCGCGGCGCCGATGCTGAGCGGTACCGCCGGATCCTTGCACCCCGCCACCATCCCCGCGAGCCCGAAAGACGCGTTCGCGAGAAACAGGCGACGATCAAGCATTCACGACTCCGTTACCGTGGTGGCCCGCACGACCAGCTCGGGGGTGATCCATTCATCGGCTGCGCCCGTGTCGCAACCCTCCAGCGCATAGATCAGCCGCGCCGCCGCGCGCGCACCGACTGCGGTCATGTGCACGCGAATGGTGGTGAGCGACAGATAGCCTGCAAGCGGCACGTCGTCGAAGCCGCACACGGCGACATCCTGCGGCACCGCGCGGCCGGTCTGGTGCAGCGCCCGAAGCACACCCACGGCCATCAGGTCATTGCCCGCAAAAACGGCGTCAAAGGCGACCCCGTCATCGTGCAGACGCGCGATCGCGGCCTCGCCCGACGGTTCGGTGAAATCGCCGGGAACGACAACAAGATCGATGTCCTTTGGCAAAGCGGCACGGAAACCGTCCAACCGCTCCTGCGCGTCGGTGTTCCCATCAGGCCCGGTGATATGCACGATCCGTTTGCGGCCGAGCGCCGCGAGATGCCGCGCCATCGCCTCTGCGCCGGCCCGATTGTCGATCCGCAGGCTTACCCCATCGTGTGCGCGCGGCGTGTTGATCATCACCGTCGGCAGCGTGGGCGGCAGAAGATCCTCGATCGCGACCGAGCCGGCATAGGGCGCCATCACGACGAGACCATCGACCCGCCCGTGCATCGTGCGCAGCGCCTTGGTCGCATGATCGTGATCGGCATGGATGTTGGACAGCAGCAGATGGTAGCCGCGCGCGCTCGCCTCGCGATCAAGCCCGCGGACCAGTTCGGAGAAAAACTCGCCATGAAGATCGGGCAGGACGACGCCGATCGCATGGGTCCGCGCCAGGCTCAGGCTGCGGGCGCCGGCATGCGGGACATAGCCAAGCTCCTTCGCCGCGGCGAGGACACGGGCGCGCGTGTCCGGGTGGACATTGGCGAGGTTGTTCAGCGCGCGCGACACCGACGCCACCGATACTTCGGCCCGCCGCGCGACGTCGCGGATCGTGGCTCCGGCCATTGCTCGCCCCCTCAAACTTGCAACCTGATGGCCGTGCCGTCTACGTAACCGGTTACAAAGGCGTCAACGGCAATCCACGTCCGAGCGCAATTGTGAACGTTCTCATTTTGACCACGTGCTGCTTTGCGCGGTGAAGGGGAGGAAAATGGTCGATCATCGGGTGTCGCGGCGCGCCGCATTGGGCGGAGCGGGTGCAATCATGGCATGGGCGGCAAGCCCGGCGCGCGCATTGCTGCAATCCCCCAACCTGACGATTCCGGCAGCGGTCGACGCATTGCTGCCGCGCATGACGATCGAGGAAAAGGCCGGACAGCTCGACCTGATGGTCGCTGCCTGGGCGGGCGGGATCGCCACCGCGCTGAACCCGCCGTCGACCGGTACCACCACGTTCGAAACGCAGCTGGCGGATGCCGTTGCGGGAAAGATCACCGGCGTCTTCAACGGCAATGGCGCGCGGATGGCGCAGCGCATGCAGCGCGCGGTGATGCGCGAATCGCGGCTGAAGATCCCGCTGATCTTCGCCGCCGACATCATCCACGGCTATCGCACCATCTTCCCCGTGCCGCTGGCCGAGGCGGCGAGCTTCGATCCCGCACTTGCCGAACAGACCGCCCGGATCGCCGCGGTGGAGGCGACCGCGGCCGGGCTCGACTGGACCTTCTGCCCGATGGTCGACATTTCGCGCGACCAGCGATGGGGCCGCACGATGGAGGGGGCGGGCGAGGACGTCCGGCTCGGCATGCTGTTCGCCGCGGCGCGGGTGAAGGGCTTCCAGGGACGGGATCTCACCGCGCAGGACGCGATGATGGCGTGCGTCAAGCATTTCGCCGCTTATGGCGCGGCGGAAGGCGGGCTCGACTATAATACGGTCGACGTGTCCGAACGCACGCTGCGCGAGGTGTACCTGCCGCCGTACAAGGCCGGGTTCGATGCCGGCGCGCTGAGCGCCATGGCCTCCTTCAACGAGATTTCGGGCGTGCCGGCGCATGGCAATCCGTGGCTGCTCGACACGCTGCTGCGCCAGGAATGGGGCTTCGAAGGGATCGTCGTCGGGGATTACACCGGCGACGAGGAGATGATCGCGCACGGCTTTGCCAAGGATTCGCGCGACGCGGCGCGGATCGCGTTCATGGCCGGCGTCGACATGTCGATGCAGAGCAACAATTACGCCCGCTTCCTCCCCGGTCTGGTGCGGGACGGACTGGTCCCGATGGAGCGGCTGGACCAGGCGGTGCGCCGGGTGCTGGCGGTGAAGCATCGGCTGGGCCTGTTCGACGATCCGTTCCGCCGCATCGACGCGAAGCGCGAACAGGCACGCACGCGCACCAGAAGCCACCTCGCCCTCGCGCGTGACGCGGCGCGCAAGTCGATCGTGCTGCTGAAGAACGAGGGCAGTCTGCTGCCCCTCCCCCGCACCGGCCAGAAGGTCGCGATCATCGGCCCGTTTGCGGACGACAAGCATGACCTGAACGGCCCCTGGGTGATCTATGGCGACAATGCCCAGTCGATCGACCTGGCACAGGGTGTGCGCGAGGTGATTGGCGCGTCCAACGTCACCGTGACAGCCGGGTCGAAGGTGGACGAGCCGCTGCCCGGCGGGATCGAGGCCGCGGTCGCCGCCGCCAATGCCGCCGACGTCGTGCTGCTCGCGATCGGCGAGGCGGAGAATATGTCGGGCGAGGCACAGTCGCGGACCGACATCGTCGTCCCCGCGGCGCAGCAGGCACTGGCCGAGGCGGTGGCGAAAACCGGCAAGCCCGTCGTCGTCCTGCTGAAGAACGGCCGCGCGCTGGCGCTGCAGGGTGCGGTGAAGGATGCGCCGGCGATCCTCGTCACCTGGTTCCTAGGCTCCGAAAGCGGCCGGGCGATCGCCGACGTGCTGTTCGGCGCCTATAGCCCGTCGGGCCGCCTGCCGGTCAGCTTCCCGCATGAATCCGGGCAGCAGCCTTATTATTACGATCACAAGCCGACCGGTCGACCGGGCGGTGACGCCGTTGCGCCCTATCGCGCGACCTACCGCACCGCGCCAAACACCGCGCTTTATCCGTTCGGCCACGGGCTCACCTATGGCGACATCACCTATTCGGGGCTGAACCTGCCCGCGACGATGGCGGGCAACGGTGCGCTGACTGTCTCCGCCACGATCACCAACAAGGGCCAGCGTAGCGCCGAAGAAGTGGTGCAGCTCTATATCCGCGATCGCATCGGCAGCACGACGCGCCCGGTTCGCCAGCTGAAGGCATTTCGCAAAATCGCGCTCGCCCCCGGCGCCAGCGAGGTCGTGACCTTCACGCTGCGGCGGCCGGATCTGGAGTTCATCGGCGTCGACCTGAAACCGACGGTCGAGCCCGGCACCTTTGACCTGTGGATCGCGCCGTCCGCGCAGGCAGAGGGCGTGCACGGGCAGTTCGAGCTGCTCGCCTGACCCCATCCGCCAGCTACCACCCGCCAGCCACCGCCCGTGGGCGATGGCTGGCACGACCGGCGATCAGCCGGCGGGCGGCCTGATCCCCATGCGCCGCAGCCGCGGCGCGACCATTGGCGTCGTCAGCATCGTGCTCAGCACCGCCATCAGCAGCAGCGCGGTGAACGTCTCCGCGCTGATGATCGCGCGGTCGAGCAGGATGTTGGCGAAGATGATCATGATCAGCGCCTTGGTCTGCAGCAGCCACCCGATCAGTCCCGCCTCCCCGCGCGGCCATTTCAGGATCCGCCCGGCAAGCTGAACCCCGGCCAGCTTCCCGGCAACGGACGCCGCCAGCAGCACCAGCGCGCCGCCCAGCACCGCAACCCCGCCCGTCGACCAGTCCGTCCGCAGCCCGGTGGAGAGGAAGAAGACCGGCATCACCGCCAGCAGCAGCGTCGCACGAAACTGGTCCATCCGCGCCTGATCGAACCAGCGCGCGTCGATGATCGCCCCGGCCAGAAACGCACCGACCATATAATGCAGCCCGGCCCAATCGGCGGCGAGCCCGCAGGCGGCCAGCCAGATCAGGCTGGCGTACCAGCGATCGGGCTCCGCCAGCCGCCGCATCACCATCCTGACCAGCGTCGCGGCGACCGGAAACAGCAGCAGGAAACCCGCCTGCCGCCCGACCCGCTCCCAATCGAGCAGGATCAGCGCCAGCACGCCCCAGATCGCGATATCATCGAGGCTGGCATAGCGCAGGATGCGCTGGCCGAGCGGGTGGCGAAGCACCGCCATCTTCTCCAGCAGCAGCACCAGGATCGGCAGCGCAGTGACGGCGCAGGCCATGCCGATGCCCAGCACCACCTGCCATCGTGCGCCCTCCGCGCCGGCCCAGCCGTCACGCCAGCCAAGCAGCAGCAGCGCCGCGCCGCAACCGATCGCCAGCGGCACGAACAGCGCGCAGGACGCGGTAACCAGCGTCTCGCGGCGATGCTGCCAGGCCGCGCCAAGGTCCAGCTCGACACCGGCGACGAAGACGAACAGCATCACCGCCCACCAGGCGATGCCGTTCAGCGCGGTGATGACCTCAGGGTTGAACACGCTGGCATGCCAGGCGGGGAAAAGCGCGCCGAGGATCCCGGGCCCGAGCAGGACGCCGCCGATGATCTGCACCACCACCAGCGGCGCGTAATAATCGGTGCGGGCGACCCGCCACAGCAGATAGGGCGCGCTGAAGACGATCAGCATCGCCACCAGGAACAGTTCGGTCGTCGTCATCACCCGCCCCCCAGGGAAGGCCGCGCTATCGAACCGGCCGTGTTATTCCGCAAGGGC
Source organism: Sphingomonas sp. ABOLG (assembly GCF_003950435.1). NCBI lineage: Bacteria > Pseudomonadati > Pseudomonadota > Alphaproteobacteria > Sphingomonadales > Sphingomonadaceae > Sphingomonas > Sphingomonas sp. ABOLG. Next base: position 5,691 of record NZ_QQWW01000004.1, on the reverse strand, counting down.
GCACAGTGGCTTGGCCGATCAGGCAGTGATCCAGTCGCGCCGGCGGATGCCCTGCGCCCAGAGCAACGCGGTCAGATCATTATGGTCGATCCGCGCCGCCGCCGCCGCCGCGACGATCGGCTTGGCGCGATAGGCGACGCCCAGCCCGGCGATCCCGATCATGGCGAGGTCATTGGCCCCATCGCCGACCGCCAGGGTCGCCGCCTCGGGAAGGTCCATCGCGGCGCGCGCCTCGCGCAGCGTGCGTTCCTTGGTACCGGAATCGACGATCGGCGTCGCCACCTTGCCGGTCAGCGCGCCCTCCGCGACGAGCAGCTTGTTGGCGATCACGCGGTCGAATCCGATCTCGGCGCCGACCGGCTCGGCAAAGGCGGTGAACCCACCCGACACCAGGATTGTCTTCGCGCCGCGTGCGCGCATCGTGCGCACCAGCGCGACCGCGCCGGGCATCAGCCGCACGCGTTCCGCGCGGCAGCGGTCGATCGCGCCCGCATCCAGCCCGCGCAGCAGCGCCACCCGCGCGTCCAGCGCCGCGGCGAAATCCAGCTCGCCGCGCATTGCCGCCTCTGTAATCTCGGCAATCTGCGGTTTCAGCCCGGCGTAATCCGCGAGCTCGTCGATGCATTCGACGGTGATCATGGTCGAATCCATGTCCGCGACCAGCAGCCGCTTCTCGCGACCCGCCGCAGGCTGAACGACGACATCGACGCCGTCAGCTGCACCCTCCAGCGCGGTGCGTGCGGCGGCCGGGTCGGCGGTGATCGCAATGTCCGCCGCGTCACCCTCGTCCAGCCATTCGGGCGTCCCCGGCGCGCATCCGGCGTCCGTCAGGCGCGCGACGGCGTCCGTGAGGGTCTGGGGCGACAGGCGCCCTGCTGCTATCAGCGTTGCGGTGAACAAACGGCACTCCCTTCCGACGCTGGCGCTCATTGCAGGGCCGACGGCCAGCGGCAAGTCATCGCTGGCGCTCGCGCTCGCCGAACGCACCGGCGGCGTCATCATCAACGCCGATGCGAGCCAGGTGTATCGCGACCTGTCGATCATCACCGCGCGCCCCTCACCGGAGGACGAGCGCCGCGCCGAGCATCGCCTCTACGGCTATGTTGACGGCGCGGAGGGGTGGTCGGCGGTCCGCTGGGCGCAGGATGCGCGCGCGGTGATCGCGGAGGCGCATGGCAGCGGCCGCCTGCCGATCCTGACAGGCGGCACGGGGCTCTACATTCGCACGCTGCTCGACGGCATCGCGCCCGTACCGGAGATTGATCCTGCGATCCGGGAGGAGATCCGCGCGATGCCCGTGGCGATCGCCTATGGCGAGCTGCAATCACGCGATCCCGCCGCGGCCGACCGGCTCGCGCCCGGCGACACGGCGCGCATCGCCCGCGCGCTGGAGGTGGTGCGCTCGACCGGTCGACCGCTGGCCGGGTGGCAGGCCGCGCGCAGCGGCGGGATCGGCGACGCCGTCACGCTCGCCCCGCTGATCGTGCTGCCCGATCGCGACCTGCTCAACCAGCGGATCGACGCCCGGCTGAGCGCGATGTTCGATGGCGGCGCGGTAGAGGAGGTTGCGGCGCTGCTCGCCCGCAGCGACGTCGATCCCGGCGCGCCTGTCCGCCGGGCGATCGGGGTGGAGGACATTGCAGCGATGCTAGCCGGTGACCTGTCGCGCGATGAAGCGAAGGCGCGGATCGCGCTCGCCACCCGCCGCTACGCCAAGCGGCAATATACCTGGTTTAGGCACCAGCCGCCGGCGGACTGGCCACGCATAAACAACAGCGATACGATCAATCTGGAATATTATTTCAAGACGGAGCCTTGACGCGCAACTTTTGCGACCGTAGCGCCGCCCGACCCATCCAGCCGGGTGCGTAGAGTAGAGAAAGGAATTTCAACGTGACTGAGAAAAGCGGAGCAGACATCCTGGTCGAGGCGCTGTGCGATCTCGGCGTGGAGGTCATCTTCGGCTATCCTGGCGGCGCGGTCCTACCGATTTACGACGCCCTTTTCCGGTCCAAGCGAATTCGTCACATTCTTGTACGCCACGAGCAGGCGGCGACCCATGCGGCGGAGGGCTATGCCCGTTCCACCGGCAAGCCGGGCGTGGTGCTGGTCACCTCGGGCCCGGGCGCGACCAATGCCGTCACCGGCATCACCGATGCGCTGCTGGATTCGATCCCGATGGTGGTCATCACCGGCCAGGTGCCGACGGCCCTGATCGGCTCGGACGCCTTCCAGGAGGCGGATACCGTCGGCATCACGCGCCACTGCACCAAGCACAATTATCTGGTGAAGGACCCCGCGCGCCTGGGCGAGGTAATCCACGAGGCGTTCCATATCGCCACGTCCGGCCGCCCCGGCCCGGTGGTGGTCGACATCCCCAAGGACGTGCAGGTCGCGACCGCCAGCTATACGAAGCCCGGCCCGATCCAGCACAAGACCTATCGTCCCGCGCTGAAGGCGACGCGGAGCGAGATCGAGCAGGTCGTCGACATGCTCGCCGCGGCCGAACGCCCGATCTTCTACACCGGCGGCGGCGTGATCAATGCGGGGCCGGCGGCGTCGCAGCTGCTGATCGAACTGGCCCGTGTCACCGGCGCGCCGGTCACCTCGACCCTGATGGGTCTGGGCGCCCTGCCCGCCACCTCGCCGCAATGGCTGGGGATGCTGGGCATGCACGGCACCTATGAAGCCAATATGGCGATGAACCAGGCCGATCTGATCGTGGCGATCGGCGCGCGCTTCGACGATCGCGTGACGGGGCGGCTCGACGCCTTTTCGCCCAACAGCCGCAAGGTCCACATCGATATCGACCGGTCCAGCATCAACAAGACGGTGCGCATCGACCTCGGCATCGTTGCCGATGCGGGCCATGCGATGGAGGACATGATCCGCGTGTGGAAGGGGCGCCAGCATCCCAAGCCTGACACTGCCGAATGGTGGCGGCGCATCTCGGGCTGGCGTGCGGTGCAATGCCTGAACTTCCCCAAGGATGATGCGGTCATCATGCCGCAGCGCGCGATCCGTTCGCTGTGGGAGGCGACCCATCAACGCGATCCGATCATCACCACCGAGGTCGGCCAGCACCAGATGTGGGCCGCGCAGCATTTCGGCTTTGAAAAGCCGAACAAGTGGCTGACGTCCGGCGGGCTCGGCACGATGGGCTATGGGCTTCCCGCGGCGATCGGTGCGCAGCTCGGCAACCCCAATGCGCTGGTCATCGATATCGCGGGCGAAGCCTCGATCCAGATGAACATCCAGGAACTGGCGACGGCAACGCAATATCGCCTGCCGGTGAAGGTCTTCATCCTCAACAATGAATATATGGGGATGGTCCGCCAGTGGCAGGAGCTCACCTATGAGAGCCGCTACGCCGAAAGCTATTCGGATTCGCTGCCCGATTTCGTGAAGCTGGCCGAGGCTTATGGCTGGAAGGGCATCCGTATCGAGCATCCCGACCAGCTGGATCAGGGGATCGCCGACATGCTCGCGCATGATGGCCCGGTGATGGTGGATTGCATGGTGGCGAAGCTCGCCAATTGCTTCCCCATGATCCCCAGCGGCGCCGCCCATACGGACATGATCCTGCAGGCGAACGAAGTGTCGGGAACGATGGACGACGAGGCCAAGGCGCTCGTCTGAGCGCCGGCCCGTCCGGCCGATCGAAGCCGTCCGACACTTTTCCTCCCCTAACCTCTCCTGCCCGCGGGAGAGGCGCGAGACCTACGATGCATATCAAATCCGAAACTGCGGAGCGCCATACGCTCGCCGTCATCGTCGACAACGAACCGGGCATCCTGGCGCGGATCGCCGGCCTCTTCACCGCACGCGGCTATAATATCGAAAGCCTGACGGTGAGCGAGATCACCGCCGACAAGGCGGTCAGTCGCATCACCATCGTCACCTCGGCCAGCAAGCCGATGCTGGAGCAGATCGTGGCGCAGCTCGACCGGCTGGTGCCGGTCCACAAGGTGCGCGATCTCACCGCCGAGGGCGCGCATGTCGAACGCGAGCTGGCGCTGGTGAAGGTACGCGGCGTGGGCGACCACCGGATCGAGGCGCTTCGCCTCGCCGACGTCTATCGCGCGCGCGTGGTCGATGCGACCACCTCCAGCTTCGTGTTCGAAGTGACCGGCGGGATCGAGAAGATCGACAAGTTCGTCGAGCTGATGAGCGAGGTCGGCCTGATCGAGGTCGCCCGCACCGGCATCGTCGCGATCGGCCGCGGCAACGAGGCCGCCTGACTTTTCACCAACCAACCGTTTCGCCCGGCCGCCCGCCGGGCCCCGGACCTGACGCCGGGACGCACGAGCAAAGGAGTATCTATAAATGCATGTCTATTACGATCGCGACGCTGACCTGAACCTGATCTCTTCCAAGAAGATCGCCATCGTCGGCTATGGCTCGCAGGGCCATGCCCATGCGCAGAACCTCCGCGACAGCGGGGTCAAGGACGTGGCGATCGCGCTCCGTGAAGGCTCCGCGACCGCGAAGAAGGTCGAGGCCGCCGGTTTCAAGGTGCTGTCGAACAAGGAAGCCGCCGGCTGGGCCGACATCCTCATGATCCTGGCGCCGGACGAGCATCAGGCGGCGATCTGGGAGAATGACCTGAAGGGCAATATGAAGCCCGGCAGCGCGCTCGCCTTCGCGCACGGCCTCAACATCCACTTCGGCCTGATCGAGGCACCCGCCGACATCGACGTCATCATGATCGCGCCAAAGGGCCCGGGCCACACGGTGCGCAGCGAATATGTGAAGGGCGGCGGCGTCCCCTGCCTCATCGCGATCCATCAGGACGCGAGCGGCAACGCGCATGACATCGCGCTCGCTTATGCCAGCGGCGTCGGCGGCGGCCGTTCGGGCATCATCGAGACGAACTTCAAGGAAGAGTGCGAGACCGACCTGTTCGGTGAGCAGGCCGTGCTGTGCGGCGGCATCACTCACCTGATCCAGGCCGGGTTCGAGACGCTGGTCGAGGCGGGCTACGCCCCCGAGATGGCCTATTTCGAGTGCCTCCACGAAACCAAGCTGATCGTCGACCTGCTGTATGAGGGCGGCATCGCGAACATGCGCTATTCGATCAGCAACACGGCCGAATATGGCGACATCACCACCGGCCCGCGGATCATCACCGACGAAACGAAGAAGGAAATGAAGCGAGTCCTCGCCGACATCCAGTCGGGCCGCTTCGTAAAGAACTTCGTCCTCGACAACCGCGCCGGCCAGCCCGAGCTGAAGGCCGCGCGCAAGGCGGCCGAAGCGCATCCGATCGAGAAGACCGGTGCCGAGCTGCGCGCGATGATGCCATGGATCCGCGCGAACAAGCTGGTCGACAAGGAAAAGAACTAAGCCTCACTGGCGGCCGGCGCTGATCGGCCGCCACATCTGCATTGTTCCCGCCGCCGCAACCGATTAGGCGGCGGGCGATGCGGGGAGCGTCCACCACTCATGCGACGTACCGCGCCCGGCCGACCTGGCGTGCGCGGCTCGTATCGTCAGGCCTCGCGCTGCTGCTGGTGGCGCTGCTGGTGCTGGTGCTGATCCGCATGGGCGCCTGGCCCGGCCGCCCGCCGGGCGAGGGCAGCATCCTGTCCACCTTCGACGTCAGCTCGCCCGGCCCCGCGCCGCAGGCGGCACAGCCGCGCGCGCAACAGCAACCAAAGGCGACGCCGCAACGAACGCCCACCCCGCCGG
>NZ_QQWW01000039.1:0-4310 GCF_003950435.1 Sphingomonas sp. ABOLG | reverse complement strand
GATCCGCGGACTTCATCAGGGCCAGCAGCCATGCGGTGCTGCATGAACAGGCCGAACACATGGATGCACCCGACCGGTGCTCATCGCTGCACAAAAGCTCTTGCACCGCAGGGGCCGTCCACACATGGTTGCTAAGAGGGTAAGGTGCACTCCGCCCCGCCGGGAGGGCCATAAAACAACAAAAGTGGTGCACCGCCCGCACCACTTGTGCTGCTATATAGAGAAAGGGTGGAGAGCCAGGCGCCGCATCAAAGCCGCAAGCCCACACCTTCATCTATCGGCGACCAGCCACCTGCATTCAGGCCATCGCTGATCCAGGCAGCTCGCTCCTGCGATTACCCCACCTTCATAGCGTAGGCGGCTGTTCCTCGCCGATCGTGGAAATCTGATCGGTCGCCAGCACGCGGAACGCGTCGTCACCCAAGCGCAGCGCGCCGGCCAGCTCACGTCCAAGCAGCGCTGCGCCCAGTGCCGGCACGATCACGGCGGAGATGATCCTTCCCACACGCCTCGCCTCGGCTTGCTGGTCCACAGCGGGATGCTCCAGCGTCGTGGCGAGTTCGGCTACCGTCAGACAAAGGGGAACCAGCCGGTCGCGGTGCCCCGACGACGCCAGCCACGCGATCAGCTGCCCCGCACCACCCGCGTCGAACGCGTCAAAGACCAGGTCAATTACGTCGCGCACATCGGTCTCACCTGCGCGCAGCCCCGCCAGTGCGGCCTGCACCGCATCGACCAGATCGCGGATCATCGCCTCCGCCAGCGCCCCTTGTAACCCGTTGGCGCTGCCAAAATGGTGCGTCACGTTGCCATGCGTCATGCCCAGCTGACCTGCCACTGCCTGGAGCGTGATCGCGCTGGGTCCGTGCTGCAGCAGCAATCGTCGTGCGCATTCCAGTGCAAGCTGGCGTACCTGGTCGGCGGGCCGGCGCCGGCGGACAGGCTGCTCGACGTCTATTGTCATGCTTGCCAATAAAGATTACGCCGCAAGTAATGGCTGAAGCGACACAAGCTGTAGCGATATGAAAAACCATCCATGTCATTGACGGGATGGGGCGGGGAGGAAGCGATGGCAACGATCATCTACATCGAACATGACGGCACGCGCCACGAACAGCAGGTCGCCGACGGTTGGAGCGTGATGGAAGGCGCGGTGAAGAATGGCGTGCCCGGGATCGATGCCGATTGCGGTGGCGCCGCTGCCTGCGCGACGTGTCACGTCTATATCGATCCGCATTGGCTAGACGCGACCGGAGAGCGCACCGAGCAAGAAGCGGAGATGCTGAATTTTGCTGAGAATGTGGAGAGCAACAGCAGGCTGTCCTGCCAGATCCAGGTCTCGCCCGCCCTCGACGGGCTGACCGTGACGATGCCGGAAAGCCAGCACTGACGCTATCGCCCCCACAGCATCCCATCGTCTCGGAAGGACCTGTCGCATGAGCACCACCGCATCTGCCGTTCTCACCTCAGCCAACACCGCACGCGACGCCGCCTATGCCACTCCGCTTGATCAGCTGGACCCGTCAAGTCCAGAATCGTTCGCAGCCGACGAGATGTGGTGGAATTTCGAGCGGCTGCGTGCCGAGGCGCCAGTGCACTACACTGCCAACAGCGCCTATGGCCCGTTCTGGTCAGTGACCAAGTACAATGACATCATGGCGGTCGACATCGATCACCACACCTTCTCGTCAGAACCAGGGATCATGATGGTCCCGCCGCTCGCGCCGGGCGAAACGCCGCAGCTCGAGGGGTTGGCGATGTTCATCGCGATGGACCCGCCCAAGCACGACGTGCAGCGCAAGGCAGTCAGCCCCGCCGTGTCGCCCACCAACCTTCAGATCCTGGGTCCCTTAATCCGTGAGCGCGCTGCCGCGATCCTGGACGGGCTGCCGATCGGCAAGGAGTTCGACTGGGTCGACAAGGTATCGATGGAGCTGACCGCGATGACGCTCGCGACGCTTTTCGGCATGCCGCAGGAGGATCGCCGCAAGCTGACCTACTGGTCCGACGTCGTCACCGCGGAGCCGGGGCATGGCCTGGTCGAGACGCGCGAACAGAAGATGGGCATCTTCCGCGACTACCATGCCTATTTCACGCAGCTGTGGAACGACCGCGTGAATGCGGAGCCGACGGGCGACCTGATCTCGATGCTCGCGCATGATCCCGCGACACGCGGCATGTCCCCGATGGAGTATTTCGGCAACGTCATGCTGCTGACGGTTGGTGGTAACGATACCACCCGTAACACGATGACCGGCTCGGTTTACGCGCTATCCAAAAATCCCGACCAATATGCTAAGCTGATGGCCGATCCGGCGCTGCTGCCGTCGATGGTGTCGGAAACGATCCGCTGGCAGACGCCGCTGTCGCACATGAAGCGCCGCGCGACACGCGACGTCGAGTTTCGCGGGCAGCACATCAAGCAGGATGACACCGTCGTCATGTGGTACGTGTCGGGCAATCGCGACGACGAGGTGATCGATCGTCCGAACGACTACATCATCGATCGTCCCCGGCCACGCCAGCATATCTCGTTCGGCTTCGGCGTCCACCGCTGCGTCGGCAATCGCCTCGCCGAGTTGCAGCTGCAGATCGTGTGGGAGGAAATCATGAAACGCTTTCCCGAGATCAATGTCGTCGCCGAACCGAAACGTGTGCGCTCGAACTTCGTGAAAGGCTACGAGACGATGCGCGTCAGCATTCCCCGCCGCTATTGAAGTTTTTCCCCACTCTTTTGAGGAACGTTCGGTAAGCAGCGGCCGCGTTGGCTAAGACATGCCACCGAGACCTGCCGACCGGGCGCTTAGACAGTGGAAGCTGATTTGGAGCGACGTCACGGGTCTTTGATAGCGCTTGCCGCACCTTAACAGCTAAAGGGGGCGGTATTGACCCAATTGTGTTAAAGAAGTCGGTGTTGGGTTTGGAGGCCGCTGCAACTGAGTTGCGCTACAGGGCTGATTGGCTCAGGCTGGCAGCGGTTGTGTCGTCATTAGGATGATCTTAGCCTTCTTGCGGAGGTTTTGAGCGGCGGCTGGCTGCCATGTAGAACTCGTCCCTGACACCGTACGGACCTCAAAGGCGCAATCGGTCGAGCTTCAGGGTGCGATTGACGTGCGCGAACAGCATCTCGACCTTCTTTCGTTGGCGGCGGGATGTGGCATAGGCGTTGGTGGTGGCGACGTCGCGGGGGAGGTCGCGAGCACCCTCGTGGAGCGAGCAGACCTTCCGGGCCGGCATGTTGGACGTGCAGCGTTGCCGCTAGGCGCAGTAGCCGCAGTCCTGCTATTGGGCGCGATAGCGGATGAAGCCGTTCCTTACCCCCGCTCGCGACTATGACAAGGTCCGCGCAGCCGTTAAGACACGCCGCATGTGATCCATATCAGCGCGAACGACGACGCAGGCGGGCGTTCCAATGTTGTCCGCCACTTTGTCCAAGCATGCATCGCCAGGACGTATGGCCCTTTACCTGCGGGCCCCGAAAGAAGTTTGTGTGCGTGACCTGATGGGTTGGACGGCCCCTGCACCAGCGTAGCTGTGCGATGATGTGGTCGTTGAGCCATGTGTGGACGGCCCCTGCGGTGCAAGAGTGTGGATCGGCGTGGAAAAGGGACCCCTCATCCCGGTGGTCTAGGCTGTTCGCTTGGCGGTGTGTCAGGCGGCGAGATCGGGATGCTGGTATTGGAGACGGTGTTGAGGATCCGGCGCGAGCACGCGTCGGGGAAGGCCATCAAGGCGATAGCGCGGGACCTGCACCTGTCGCGCAAGGTGGTGCGCAAGGCGATCCAGGCGCCGGAGGCGGACATGGGGTACCGGCGGGAGGTGCAGCCGCTGCCCAAGCTGGGGCCGTTCCAGGCGCGACTGAATGCGTTGCTCGAGGAAGACGAGGCGCGTCCGCGGCGCGAGAAGCTGCGCATCACGCGCATCCACGATCTGCTGCTGCGCGAGGGGTTCGATGGCTCATACGATGCGGTGCGTCGCTATGCGACCCGCTGGCGGCAGGCACGTCGTCGGGACGTGATGAATGCACCGGCGTTCATCCCGCTGCTGTTCCGGCCGGGCGAGGCGTATCAGTTCGACTAGAGCCACGAGGACGTCGAGATCTCGGGCAAGCCGATGCGCGTGAAGGTCGCGCATGTCCGGCTGTGCGCGTCGCGGGCGATGTATGTGCGGGCCTACCCGCGCGGTAAGCGTGGCCTGAGGGCCGCCTTGCCCGTTTGGCCGTAGCCGGGATGCTTATCGTCTTTGACGAGGGCGCGGGCGGTGCGGGAAGTTTTCGGTTCTGAGACTGGTCGTACGAGCGCTCGTACGAC
>NZ_QQWW01000038.1:0-4530 GCF_003950435.1 Sphingomonas sp. ABOLG | reverse complement strand
GGCCTTGGCAGGCGATTTTTTCAAGGAGTGTTGGGGCTTCATCTTCGTTCCTTCGTCACTACGACGAAGCCCCAACACTCCTTAATTCACAACCTCAAATCTGTGCCATTGGCGCTGACGGGGAACATCCAGGAGCGGTCATCTGTTCGCGGGTACCACCGCGATCAACGCGTGAAAGGCAACTACACCACTTCCGTAAAAGCGTGACTGCGGCCGGGGAAGCCTCCACGATGTAAACGGTTGACGGTGGATGGGATTGGTCCGATCAGCTTTGCATTTGCTGTGTTACCGATTGGCTAGCGTTGGACGGTCCGCTGAGGGGTATCCCTCTGCAACGGAGCGACATCATGCCCGGCATCGGCCGATACGCCCGGGATCTGCGCGACAATTTCACCATCACCCAGGGCCGGAGCCGCATCCGTTTCGCCGACAACGTCAATGCCACTTGCGCCGACTGGGCCGACTGGGCCGACGGCATCCCGACGAACGTCTGGGTGGATCGCAACCCGCGCACCGGACTGCCTGAGCGCCAGCTGCGCGGTGGCCGTGTTCGGGTCGCCGGCCTCACACGCATTGAGGATCTCGCATGTGCCTCACTCGTGCGGCGTAACCGTCTGGCCGCCTGAGACCATCCACGCTAACCAGAATAGGCCCGCCCGGCGATGCGCCGAGGCGGGTTTTCTTATGCCGTTCGGTAAAGAATGCCCGCCACTCGTGAGGAATAGAATGGCTTCCATTCCTCGTATAGTGCCGCGATGCATGAGGAATAGAGAGGTTATCCGATGACGCAGTGGATCTGGGAACAGCCGGAATGGCCCAGCCTAAACTAAAACGTTCCCGCGCTCCGCGGGCTTGAGGACCGTTATCTTCATCTCAGCGGCGTCGCCGTCGGAACGATCCATCATCTTCCCGAAGATCGCAAGACAGCGATTAAAATCGACCTCTTCGAGGAAGAGGCGATCGACACCTCACTGATCGAGGGCGAAATTCTCGATCGCGAAAGCGTCCAATCGTCGCTACGTCGCAGTCTCGGCCTATCAGCTCCTTTCCGGCAACGCGAACGTGAGAACGGCGTCGCCGAGCTGATGACCGCTGTTGCTAGCTCGTTCAGCACCGACCTCACCACCGAAATACTGTGCGCCTGGCATCGTCTGGTCTGGCTGCGGTCGGTGCCGAACCGAAGACGGTCATGATCGACGCAACTGACGTTCTCCCTGTTTTTTCATCCAAGCTGAGTGAGAGTTTTCCGGCCCTTTAAAGCCTGTGTGCAAGGAGCTGGGACATGAAGAAGTCGAGGTACACGGAAGAGCAGATCGCGTTCGCGCTGAAGCAAGCGGAGACCGGCACGCCGGTGGCGGAGGTGATCCGGCGGATAGGGGTATCCGAGCAGACGTTCTACCGCTGGAAGAAGGTGTATGGCGGGCTGGGCGTGGGCGAGTTGCGGCGGGTGAAGCAGCTCGAGGACGAGAACCGCAAGTTGAAGCAGCTCGTCGCGGACCTGAGCCTCGACAAGCACATCCTGCAGGACGTGCTCGCAAAAAAGCTCTGACGCCTGGGCGGCGGCGCGAGATTGTCGCGCACGTCCAGGCGTCCCATGGCATCAGCGAGCGGCGCAGTTGCCTCGCGCTCGGCGTCGACCGCTCGTCGGTGCGCTACGTGTCGCACAAGCCAGACCAGGCTCCTCTGCGGCTGCGCATCCGCGATCTGGCAGCGGCACGGGTGCGCTACGGCTATTTCCGGATCTATATTCTACTGCGGCGGGAAGGCTGGCTCGTGAACCACAAGCGTGTGTACCGGCTGTATCGGGAGGATGGATTGAGCCTTCGGCTCAGGCGGCCCCGCCGCAACGTCAGCGCCGCGAACCGCGAGCGCCAGCCGGCGGCATCGGCGCCGAACGAGATGTGGTCGATGGACTTCGTCTCGGACGCGCTGTTCGACGGTCGCCGGCTGCGAGCGCTAACGGTGGTCGACGCCTTCACGCGCGAGGCTCTGGCGATCGACGTCGACCAGGGCATCAAGGGCGAGCAGGTGGTGACCGCGATGGCGCGGATCGCTTCGGTGCGTGGTGCGCCGAAGACCATCAGGGTGGACAATGGGCCGGAGTTCATCTCGAAGGCGCTCGACCGCTGGGCCTATGAAAACGGCGTCACGCTCGACTTTTCGCGGCCGGGCAAGCCTACCGACAACGCCTTCGTCGAAAGCTTCAATGGTCGCCTGCGCGACGAGTGCCTGAACAGCCACTGGTTCCTGTCGCTGGCCGATGCCCGGATCAAGATCGAGGCTTGGCGGCGGGACTATAACGAGAGCCGTCCTCACACGGCTCTTGGCTGGCTGACGCCAGCTGAATATGCTGCATCCGCCGGGGTTAACCCCGGCGGATGCAAGCCGGAAGCTCGCATCACGCCCGGATGAGAAACCGGGGGACCGTCATGCAAGCCGGAAGCTCGCATCACGCCCGGATGAGAAACCGGGGGACCGTCACAACCTATCTCAAGGCGCACCGCACGGCTTCAAGCCTGGGGGTACACGGCCGCCGATTATGGTAGGGGTGAACGATCGAGCTGACCCGCCGGATCGACCGCTTTGTCTCAATGGCCGTCGTTCTCGAGGCGATCTCGACCGCACGAGCAAACGGCAGTTTTCGGCTCGTACGGACGCCGTCTGAAACGTCCAATCATGGGCGCATTCCTGACCGGCAGCTGATGCCAGTACCTGCCCACCGGCTCATGGGCCGACAGCGGACTGTCAGTTATCGGCTGCCCTGGCGGAAGACGCGGACAGTCAGGTCAACTCTTTCGCGCTTCCTTCTTGGGCGGCTGGTAGAGCGTGGTGAACTGCATGGAATAGGCTTCCACCTTCATGACCGACACCTGCACCTGCAGCTGCTGTCCCACCTCGACGAGCCTGCCCTGTCCGGCTGGACTTGTGCGCGATCCCAGAAGGATCTTCCTGACGGCGGCCGCCCGGCCGTAGGACGCCTGGCCACGCCCGTCCCGGAAGATCCGCCATTCGCGTTCGCTCGCCCAGCGCACCGTCTTGCTCGACAGGCAGTGACGCGCCTTCTCGGTGGGGGTGCTGCGGTCCATCGCCAGGATCGGCTCGAGCTCGGAGTAGATCATCCTGGTGATAGCGACCGTGTCGTCGAGCCCGCGCAGGAGGGCGTTGACGTTGTATTGCACGCACATCCCGCCGAACTGGTCGGCGTAGTGCGCCCACATCGGCTCGTGGTCCGAGACCTCGGACATCGACGCGATCCCGGTGGTGGCGAGCGCGTCGTCGACGGCCTCCTGCCGCTTGCTGTCCGGGGGTCCACCGGAGAAGCGCTGAGATAGGCGGTGCGAGCCCTCCATGGGGTCGTTCATCTCGGAGAAGAGCGGACAGAAGATGTAGCCGCCGAGAAGCGCGCTTATCTCCTGGTCCAGCTTCGAGCCAAGCGGCCTGTATCGGTAGAGGTTCGATGGCTTTGCGTAGATCTCGATCGTCGCCATTCACACCCCTCGATTATCCGGCGCGGCCATCCTCATCCCGGCGATGACTTCCGGCAAGTGCTACCTCAGCGGCGAGATCGCGGGATCGATGTCGCCGAAGTTGATCTCGACCCAGTCGTCGCTGTCGTCCTCGCCGGTCTTAACAACATCGATGGACGAGGGTAACCGGCCCTCCATCAGGTTGCGAAGGATGTAACCCTGCACCGAACTCGGCTCTCTCGGCAGTTTTCGTGCCGCCTCGACATTTTTCGCGCCGTTGTCCTCGAGCGTCCTTAGCCCAGCCAGTATTTCCGTGAACTCGCGCAGGCCGATGCGGACCTTCGAGCGTGACATAGAGTGTCCGTCGTCAGAACATTCGGCACAACTCGCGGCGTAAATTAGCGGAGTGCGGGCCTCGTCTCGGGGTTGATGTTATGCGGCGAGCTTGCGGTGTTGCAAGCGTCGATATTCGATGGTCTGTCGTTTGATCCTTTCGCGTTGTTTGATGATGGCGGGTGCCCTACCGAAGTAGGCATCGGCGGGCGTCACGTTGCTGAGGCTCTCGTGGTAACGCTGGTGGTTGTAGTGCTCGACGAAGGCCTCGATCCGGGCCTCGAGGTCGCCGGGCAGGAAGTAGTTTTCCAGCAGGATGCGGTTTTTCAGGGTCTGATGCCAGCGCTCGATCTTGCCCTGGGTCTGCGGGTGTAGCGGGGCACCGCGCACATGGCTCATCTTCTGGGCCTCGATGTATTCCGCCAGTTCGCCGGCGATGTAGCTGGGGCCATTGTCCGACAGCAGCCTTGGCTTGTGCAGCACCGTGGCGCTGTCGCAGCCCGATGCGGCCAGTGCCATGTCCAGCGTGTCGGTCACGTCCTCGGCGCGCATGTTGGTGCACAGCTTCCAGGCGATGATGTAGCGTGAGAAGTCGTCGAGCACGGTCGACAGGTACATCCAGCCCCACCCGATAATCTTGAAGTAGGTGAAGTCGGTCTGCCACATCTCGTTCGGCCGGGTGGTCTTGGTGTGGAACTGATCGGCGGCCTTGATCACCACATAGGCCGGG
>NZ_QQWW01000037.1:0-5181 GCF_003950435.1 Sphingomonas sp. ABOLG | reverse complement strand
GAGGGCATCGCGTGGAAGGTACGCCAGACAACGCTAAGCGAGAACATTTCAAGAACCGCATGATGGCCGTTACCGCCGGAGGTCGCTAAGCCCCAGTTCTTCCCACATCCATGTAAAGTCATAGGTGCCCATCGGATCGGCGGTGCCCGATTTTGCCGCGCCATTTTCGATATATTTGAGCCAGTCGGCTACCTTTACCCGCCCCGCCTTTGTACAGGCCAGAACGCGTGGCGTCTTGTGGCTGAGGGCTGGGACCGGCTCATCGAGCGTTTTCGTATATTCACGGGTCAGCATATCGTGAACGATGCGCTCCATTTCATGCGGTGGAATATCCAGCGCCTCGTCCTGTGGCGTGCGGGCGGCATCGTCGGCCATAACCTGATCGAGCGTCCGGATTTCGGCCATAGGCGCGCTCACGCAATCACCAAGCCATTCGCCCATCTGGGTAATTGCTCGCTCCGCGCGGGCGGCACTGTTTACCTCGACGATCAGCTTGCGCCCTGCCAGTTCCACATTGGCAAAAACCGGCGTGCCGTCATCCATGGTCGTGACGAAGGCCCGCTTGCCTTTGGTCGCTTGCGGCTTCTTGTTCTTCGTCGCTGGTGCCAGCCAGTTCCAGAAACTGTCGCTGGCAGGTTCCAGCCATTGTGCCGCGTTCAGCCTTCGGATCAGGCTCTTGCCGACCACGCCTTTCGCCAGCGGAAAAACGATACGGTGGAACACCAGGTCATCGCCGTCGGCGTTGACCATATCCGGCGCGCTGCCGGGCATGGCCTTGCCCAGACAGTCGAGCAGCCACATGTTCGTGAACATCGGTCCCGATGCTCCCAGAAGCGCGTCCCGATCGGACGGGTCCAATTCCGCAGTGTCCTGAGTTTCGTCGGCAAGTCGGGAAAATGCCTCGACCACTCGCACGGCGCCCTCAGCGCTGAACGGCAACAGCGCTCCGGAAATGCCATGGCGCCCGTTCACGTCGACAACCCTTGCGGCGATCTTGTCCCAGTTGACCAGGGTCTGGGTTGCACCGTGTTCGCGCACCGTCACCGGAGCAACGTCGCGCAGCAGATCGCGCAAGGTCATCGACTGACCAGGCACGACTTCGCTGACCTCATAGAGCGACATGACCGTATCGCGTAACGCGCGCATATAGGCCTTGTTCGGCGCCTTTTCGTTCCAGCCCCGGCGCTTGAGATAGTCATCGACCAGATTGCGACCGTCGGGTTCCAGTTCCTGCGTAAGCAGATCTTCAAAGGCGCAGCCCCATAGCGGCCCTTGCCAGTGATCGCCAATTATCTCGAATATGGCGTCAGGCTCGAGTCCGGTCGCTTCGCTCGCCGGATCGAGATGCGCGGACAGCATTTCGGCCAATGCCTCATCCCATGGCGCGCGATCCGCATATTTCATCAGGCCGGAAAGATCGTGAGCCGATTTCGATCTGGACATTCAGATGGGCCTTTCCACGCCGAGGCGGCGCATTTCTCGATAGATGGTCGATCGGCCGATGCCGAGTTGTCGTGCTGCTTCTGTCGGCGAGATGCTCGCTTCGACCAGTTTGATGGCGGCATGTACCTTGGACATGTCGAGCGGCTGACGGCCGGGCAACTTGCCTTTGGCGCGCGCGGCGGCGATCCCATCCCTGGTTCGCTCGGAGATCAGTCTCCGCTCGAAATGGGCGATGGCCCCGAACACATGGAAGATGAGTTCGCCGGCGGCCGACGATGTGTCGATCTTTTCCTCAAGACTCAGGAGCGCGATGCCCTGGCCGCGTAGCGTCTCGACCGTGGTGAGCAATTCGGCGAGCGAGCGCCCAAGCCGATCGAGGCGGACCACCGCCAGCGTGTCGCCCTTGCGGGCATAGGCGATCAGTTCGGCCAGACCGGGCCGCTCCATGCTCTTGCCCGACATGACGTCGGTGAACACCTTGATCGCGCCGGCCTCCTCCAGACGCATGGTCTGTCCAGCCACGTCCTGATCGCCGGTGCTGACGCGGGCATAACCCAGAATATCGCCCATCCCGTGCGTCTCCCAAACGGTCGTTCTGTGGACGATCTGAAGGGCGATCGCTTCGCCCCATCCATATCCGTCCACATACTATGTCTCTTTACTCATGGCTGTCCATAGGCCCAGATGACCTTTTGTGGACGGGAATCGGAATGACGAAGCGTAAGCATCAACTCCTGACCGAGAGCGAACGCGATCAGATCCTCGCCATCCCGAGCGAGCGCGACCATCTAGCCCGGCTCTACACCTTCGAGCCTTCGGACATCGAGATCATCGGCGCACGACGGGAGCGACGGAACCAGTTGGGTGTCGCGCTGCAACTCGCGCTCTTGCGGCACCCGGGCATCACACTGGCGCAGTTGATACAGGACAAGGGAGCGATACCCCATGATCTCGCCGCCTTCGTCGCGGAACAACTTGGTCTACACGTAACCGACCTGGCCAACTATGCAGCGCGGGATCAGACGATGACGGACCATGCCCGCGAGCTGGCGATGCGAGCGGGCCTTCGTGGACCAACCCGCGCCGACATTCCCTTCATGATCGAAGCGGCCGCGAAAACGGCATGGGCGACCGACAAGGGGATGACGATAGCGATCGGCGTTGTCACCGCCCTTCGCGAGGCCCGGATTCTACTGCCGTCCATCTCCACCATCGAACGCGCCAGTAGTGCGGGACGCGCGCGTGCCCGCAAGCAGGCTGCCTACGCCCTGATCGCTGATCTTAGCGCCGAACAGGTCCACGCCCTCGACCAGGTCTTTGACGACGCCGGCGGCATGAGCCAACTCGCTTCGCTCAAGACCATTCCCGTTGCGGCCAGGCCCGATCACATCCGCCAGATTCTCGACCGCCTGCGGCAAGTGCGGAAGATCGGCATCTCCCCGGACGTGGCTGGCCGCATCCATGCCGACCGATTTCGGCAATATGTCAGGGAAGGCCGCGCTTCGCCTGCCTATATGATCGAGCGATATATTCCCTCCCGACGGCGCGCTACGCTGGTTGCGTTCCTGCTCGACCTCGAGGAACGACTGACCGATAACGCCTTGGAGATGGCGGACAAGCTGATCGGCAGCATCTTCACCCGCGCGAAGAACGCCCAGGCGCGCAGCTATGCCACCACGTCAAAGAATGTGGCGCGGCTGATGCTGATCTTTCGCAGGACAATCGACGCATTGACCGATGCGGTCGATACCGGCGAAGATCCAATGGAGGCCCTGGACGCATCGGTCGGGTGGAACACCCTCCTGAAGGCGAGGCCAGAAGTGGCGACAATCGCGGAAACCGCCAACCTTGATCCGCTGACGGTGGCGGCCGACCGCTATGCGACGTTGCGCAAGTTCGCCCCCGACCTGCTTGAGGCGCTCCAGTTCAGGGCCGGAAAGGGCAGTGCAAAAACGATCGCCGCCATCGAGATGCTGCGCGACCTCAACAGGTCGGGCAAACGCGATCTGCCTGCCGACGCTCCGATGCCCTTCCGCAAGGAATGGCGGAAAATCGTCGTGGGCGATGACGGCAAGATCAACCGGCGTCTCTGGGAAATCGCGACGATCGCGCATCTGCGCAACAAGCTGCGTTCCGGGGATGTCTGGGTGGAGCGATCGGCAGGATACCGCCGGTTCGACAGCTACCTGCTCAGCGAACCCCAGGCGAAGCCGATCGTGTCGGCTCTCGGTCTGCCACCCACAGCCGGCGAATGGCTCGAACAGCGGGGCCGCGAACTTGACTGGCGGCTTAAGAAATTTGCCCAGCGCCTGAAGCGCGACGCTCTGGAGGGTGTGCGATATCGCGACGACCGCCTCCAGATATCCCCCGTTCGCACGATCGCGACGCCCGACGCCGAAGCGCTGGCCGACCGGCTCGATGCCATGATGCCACGCATCCGCATCACCGAGCTACTGCATGAGGTGGCGCAGGAAACCGGCTTTCTTGCGGCGTTCACCAACCTGCGTACCGGCGAGCCGTGTCCCAATGAAAACGCGCTGCTCGCCACGATCCTCGCCGATGCGACCAATCTCGGCCTGTCGCGCATGGCGGCGGCGAGTCAGGGCGTCACGCGCGATCAGCTCCTCTGGACCCATGACGCCTATATCCGCGACGACAGCTACCGCGCGGCGCTGGCCCTCCTCATCAACGCGCACCACCGCCTGCCATTCTCACGAGTATGGGGCGACGGCACCACGTCCAGTTCCGATGGCCAGTTCTTCAGGGCCGCGAAGCGCGGCGCGTCGGGCGGCGATATCAACGCCCGCTATGGCGTCGATCATGGCTTCAGCTTCTACACCCATAATTCTGATCAGCGCGCGCCCTACCACGTCAAAGTGATCTCGGCCGCGACGCATGAGGCGCCCTATGTCCTCGACGGCCTCACCAGCCACGGCACCGATCTCAGGATCGTCGAGCATTACACCGACACCGGCGGGGCGACCGATCATGTCTTCGCCCTGTGCGCGATGCTGGGATTTCGCTTCTGCCCGCGCCTGCGCGACTTCCCCGACAGGCGGCTCGCGCCGATCGCGCCGGTCACGGCCTATCCGTCCATCACCCCGCTGTTGGGCAAGCGTATCCGCACCGACATCATCGGTGAGCAATGGGAAGACGTGCTGCGCCTCGTAGGGTCGATCAAGGCCGGCCATGTCGCGCCATCGGTCATGCTGCGAAAGCTCGCTGCCTACGAACGGCAGAACCAGCTCGATGTCGCGCTACAGGAAATCGGCAAGATCGAGCGGACGCTGTTCATGCTGGACTGGCTAGAAAATCCCGATCTGCGCCGGCGATGCCATGCCGGTCTCAACAACAGCGAGCAGCGCCATGCCCTGACGCAGGCGATCTACACATTCCGCCAGGGCCGCATCATCGACCGCAGCCACGAGGCGCAGCAATATCGGGCGTCCGGCCTCAATCTGCTCGTCGCCGCGATCGTCTATTGGAACACGATCTACATGGATGCCGCCGCCCAGCATCTACGATCAACATCGGTCGCGGTGCCTGATGATCTACTCGCCCATACGTCCCCAGTAGGTTGGGAGCATATTGCTTTCTCGGGCGATTTCCTCTGGGATCGAGCAGCCGCTTCCGCTGGCCGCAAGGCCCTCAATCTGCCGCCGGATAGCCGCGCCGCCTAAGCGTTCGCTGATTGTTCGCCCTTAGCGTTGTTTAGCGTACCATCCACGCTATGCCCTC
>NZ_QQWW01000036.1:0-5426 GCF_003950435.1 Sphingomonas sp. ABOLG | reverse complement strand
GATCCGCGGACTTCATCAGGGCCAGCAGCCATGCGGTGCTGCATGAACAGGCCGAACACATGGATGCACCCGACCGGTGCTCATCGCTGCACAAAAGCTCTTGCACCGCAGGGGCCGTCCACACATGCTCCCCTGATTGTTACCAGTCAGAGGTAGAGTCTCGCCCCTTCATGATGGTTGTTTGATGGGATCGCAACGTGTCTGGGGGCATGCCCCCAGACACGTTGGCCAGCGATCTCGGCGGGGGTCTTCCCGCCCAGTTTCGAGTGCGGCCTGACCGTGTTGTAATCGTGCCGCCAAGCGGCCAGCACGAACCGGGCATGGGCGAGCGAGGTGAACAGGGTCTCGTTGAGACATTCGTCCCGCAGGCGACCGTTGAAGCTCTCGACGAAGCCGTTCTGCATCGGCTTGCCCGGCGCGATGTAGTGCCACTCGACCCGCCGCTCCTGCGACCAGCGCAGGATGGCCGAAGAGGTCAGCTCAGTCCCATTGTCGCTGACCACCGTATGGGGCTTGCCGCGGCTGCCCATCAGGCTGGTCAGTTCCCGGGCCACCCGAGCCCCAGACAGCGAGGTATCGGCCACCAGCGCCAGGCACTCCCGCGTGTAGTCATCGACCACGCACAAGATGCGGAAGCGCCGACCGCAGATCAGGCTGTCAGAGACGAAGTCGAGGCTCCAGCGCTGGTTCGGACCATCCGGCAGCACCATCGGCCTGCGCGTGCCCAATGCCCGTTTCCGGCCGCCACGGCGACGCACCCGCAGTCCTTCCTCGCGGTAGATGCGCAGCAGCTTCTTGTGGTTGGGCGTGATGCCCTCCCGCGCCAGTAGATAGCCCAGGCGGCGATAGCCGAACCGGCGACGTTCCGCCGCCAGCTCGCGCAGCCGCTGTCGCAGCGCCCCGTCATCCGGCCTTGTTGGCTCGTAACGGAGCACCCTCCGGCTCACACCAACCAATGCACACGCCCGACGCTCGCTCACCCCGTGATGCTCCCGGGCATGGGCGACGGCTTCCCGCTTGGCGCCGGGCGTTACCATTTTTTTGATGCCAGATCCTTCAGCACCGCATTGTCGAGCATCGCTTCGGCCAGAAGCTTCTTCAGCCGCGAGTTCTCCTCCTCGAGTGACCGCAGCCGCCGGGCCTCAGACACATCCAGACCGCCGAACTTCGACTTCCACTTGTAGAATGTCGCCGAGCTGATCCCGTGACGGCGGCAGACTTCCGCCGTCGCCATCCCAGCTTCCTGCTCCTTCAAAATCGCAATGATCTGCTCTTCGTTGAACCTGCTTCGCTTCATATCGTCCGACTCCTGGGGTCAGACTTTACCAAAAAGCGGTCACATTTCAGGGGAGCACGTCAGCAGGAACGCGCTGCCCTTCTGCGCACGACCGCGTGCCACCTCGACTATGCGATCGACAATGCGGTCTGCATCGCGCCACTTCATCACCAGCTTGCCTGGGTCCATACCGTAGTCCGCCACCACATCGCGCAACTGCTCGATATCCAATTTCGCTAGCGCCTCGCGCAGTTCGGACTCGCCGTTTCGGGCGAGTTGCACTGGATCGAGCATGGCAGGGGTCCGCCGGTTGCTCGGACGCTTGTGTTCGGCCGGCTTGGTCTGCCGCTTCCGCTCGACGGGAGCTTTAACCGGCTTCTCGTCAGCGGCGAGAGCCTTTGCGAGACGTTCCTGAAAGGCAGGGTTGGCTTCCGCTTCGGAGATCGCCATCCATAATCCGCGGCACAGTTGGCGACGATCAGCCATCCACGTCGACACCGAGCGTCGCCGACAACTTTCGATGCGATCGTTGGCCTGCTAGAGGCTGACTGTCAGGATCGGTAGACAGAACAGGTAACAATATGCTCCCCTTCGAACGGCTTCTGGTCGCGGCAGCGATACTGGTTCTGGCATCTTGTGAGCGAACCCCGGTTCAGGATCAACACAACGTGACCAGCGCTCAGCACGCGGCTGAGGCGTCCGCCATGGGCGAACGGCACGCGGAGCCGGACGTTGCCTGGGCATCGCTTGACCCGAAGGTTGGTCAATATCCGTCGCAGATCGGTCTTTTTACAAAAAGCGCGGTCGTCGATGATCTCCGCGCCTTGCTGGGGGAAGCGAGGTTGCAGACCTTGCGGCAGAATTTCGAGACGGCTTCACCGCTCCAGCGCGATGGAACGGTGCTGTTCACCTCGGGAAACCGGGCGCATGAGGGAGGGTCTGAGGCTGCCTATCTCCTGCTCGACCAGGCGCACAAAGCAGTCGAAGTCGGACTTTGGACTAATGGCGCTCTGTCGGTCTACAAGACACCGGGATCGCACATCCGCAAACCTGCCGACATTCGAACAATGATCGCGAACAGCGCTGCGCCGATATCGACTGCCCCTTCGCCGATGGAGACGCCGCTCGCGCGCAAGGCGATCAAGACGCTCTTCGAAGGCGATCACGTGACCTACGAGGCGGCCTTTGTCGACCTGGACGGAGATGGCAAGCAGGACATCGTCGCCTATGCGTCTGGCCCTGAATATTGCGGCAGCGGTGGATGTTCGATGGGCATCCTAAGGGCGACAGGGAAGGGCTACGATACTATTGGGCGTACGACTGTCACCCAGTTGCCGATCAGATTATTGTCTTCGCGAAGTCACGGCCTGCACGATCTGGGCGTAGCAGTGTCCGGTGGTGGCGCGTCGGGGCATGCAGTTCGGCTGCGCTTCGACGGCCGACGCTACCCCTCAAACCCCACAACACTGCCGGATAGCGCAACAATGAGCACTGAGGCAGGCCATGTTCTGATACCGTCGGCTCGGTAGAAATGGTACGGGCA
This sequence comes from Sphingomonas sp. ABOLG, assembly GCF_003950435.1. NCBI lineage: Bacteria > Pseudomonadati > Pseudomonadota > Alphaproteobacteria > Sphingomonadales > Sphingomonadaceae > Sphingomonas > Sphingomonas sp. ABOLG. The sequence goes on along the minus strand of NZ_QQWW01000036.1, from coordinate 2,607 downwards.
TGCTATACGGAGGCTTTCGCTCGCTGGTCCCCTATATGGTTTGATCGCATGGCTGTTGCGCTCAGCTGCTCAGCTCACAATCTGACTGACGCCAAGGGAGCAACCAGGGTCCACACGGCCCCTGTCGCGGGGAAGTCGAGCTTCGCGATCCCCTGCAGGCTGCGGCCTACAGCTGTGCAGATCAGCCGAGTTCCAAATCCCTGGCGTTCAGGCGTTGCGATGGGCGGGCCGCCACGCTCAATCCACTGAAGCAGCAGCTCCGCATTGTTGCCTGACTCACGCACTCGCCAGCATATTTCGACGGTACCTGTCTCATTCTAGAGCGCCCCGTATTTGATCGCATTGGTCGCCAGTTCGTGAAAGGCGAGCGTCAGCGTCATTGCGGCCCTCGGACCGATCCTGACCGTTTCGCCCACAAAACTGAGCCGCTCGGTGTAAAAGGAGAGGTGAGCCAGTGCTTGGTCCGCCAAGGCCGGAAGCGGCGCCGCCTGCCAATCCGATGACAGAAGTTGCTCGACGGCACCACCTAACGACGCCAGTCGCATGTCGATTACGTCGCGGGCCTCTTCGATCGAAGAAGCCGCTCCCAGACTCTAGCTCACTATAGAACGAACGATAGTGAGGATGTTCTTGAACCTATGTTGTCAATCGGCGTCCAAAAAGGACCCCTTATCGGCGTGCAAAAGGGACCCCCTTCGTCGAGCGGTGTGACGGGTATGGCGGGCGCAGCGAAGCGTTCTCTGCCGGTGCTCCTGGGCGTTAGCTGCGGTGCTTGAAGCGCCAGCTGTCGTTGCCCGTTTCGACGATGTCGCAATGGTGGGTAACGCGGTCGAGCAGCGCGGTGGTCATCTTGGGGTCGCCAAAGACGGTCGGCCACTCGCCAAAGGCCAGGTTCGTCGTGACAATGACGGAGGTCTGCTCGTAGAGCTTGCTGACGAGGTGGAAGAGCAGCTGACCGCCCGAGCGGGCGAAAGGCAAGTAGCCAAGCTCGTCGAGCACCACCAGATCGAGCCGGGAGAGCTGGGCTGCCAGCGTGCCGGCCTTGCCAAGGCGCGTTTCCTCCTCAAGCCGGTTTACCAGATCAACCGTGTTGAAGTAGCGCCCCCGGGCGCCGACCCGTACCACATTGGCGGTGATGGCGGTGGCGAGATGCGTCTTGTCGGTGCCAGTTCCGCCGACCAGCACGACGTTGCGCCTACCCGGAAGAAACGAGCCGCTGTACAGCGAGCGCACCAGCCCCTCGTTGATAGGGGTGTCGTCGAAGACGAAGGCGTCGAGGTCCTTCACCGCTGGCAATCTTGCGGCCGACATTCGGTAACGGACCGACGCTGCATGGCGATGGGCGGCTTCGGCGCGGAGCAGGTCGGTCAGAACCTCCATGGTCGTGCGCTTGCGTTGCAGGCCGGTGGTAACCGCCTCGTCGAAGGCACCAGCCATGCCCTTCAGCCCCAACTCTGCCATGGCCGTCATCATCTCATGCCGCTGCATGGAGACCTCGCAGGCTGTCATAGCGGTTGCAGTCGGCGCGAGGCGGATGGCGCAGCGCCAGGTCTTCTGGCGTGACGATGGTCAGCGGTCGCGGCGGTTCGCGCCGGCGGGCCAGGATGTTGACGATGACGTCGTCGCTGGCGGTGCCGGCCAGCAGCGCCTCTCGCACGGCCGCTTCCACCGCCTCCAGCCCGTCGTCGAGCACGGCCGCCAGCACTCGCACGAACCGCCGGTCGGCGTCATCCCCGGCGCCGAACTTGCGCCGCAGCCGTGACAGCGCAGGCGGCAACTCCCAGCCCTGGAACGGCGCGCCGTTGCGCAGGGCGCCCGGCTTGGTCGCCAGCACCGGCAGGTAATGCCACGGGTCGTAGATGGTCCGGTCGCGGCCGAAAAACCGGGAATGGTCGGCGACGACTTCACCGTCGCAGCGCACGACGATACGGTCGGCGTAGGTACGGACCTGCACAACGCGCCGCACCACCCTGGCAGAAACGGAGTAGCGGTTGCGGTCGAAGCTGATGAGGCAGGTGCCGCTTACCGCATGCTCGCTCTCGTGGAAGCCGTCGAAGGGCGCGACAACAGGTTGGAGCACCGCCCGTTCGGCTGTCCATGCCTGAGCAACCGTCAGTTCCTTCTGCTCAGGATGCTGGTGCAACTCGGCCCAGCGCCGACACTCCGCCTCCAGCCAACCGTTCAGCTCCTCGAAGCTGGCAAATCGTAGGCGTGGCTGGAAGAAGCGGCCGCGTGCGGTCTGCACCTGGTTCTCTACCTGACCTTTCTCCCAGCCCGACGCGGGCGAGCAAGCGGTCGGCTCGACCATGTAATGGTTGGCCATGACCAGGAAGCGCCGGTTGAAGACCCGCTCCTTGCCGGTGAACACGCTCGTCACCGCCGTCTTCATGTTGTCGTAGATGCCGCGCGTCGGTACGCCTCCGAAGAAGGCAAACGCCCGCGCATGCGCGTCGAACAGCATCTCCTGTGTCTCGCGCGGGGTAAGCGTGGCGTGAGGACCGCAGTTTATGCGGCTTGGGCTGTTGGCTGATCTGTCTGGGGCACCCAGTTCCACGGCATCAGCTCGTCCCAGCGGGTGGCGGGCCAGTCGCCGGCGACCCTGGCGAT
>NZ_QQWW01000035.1:2500-5965 GCF_003950435.1 Sphingomonas sp. ABOLG | reverse complement strand
TGGTTGCGGGGACAGGATTTGAACCTGTGACCTTCAGGTTATGAGCCTGACGAGCTACCGGGCTGCTCCACCCCGCGACACTGTGTTTTTGTCCGTTTTGGAAACACGAACGCCTCCGTGATTAGCGGAGGCGACGGTGTGTCCTTGATGGACGACAAGATGAATGGGTTCGTTTTATCGTACACACGCAAGCTGCAATGCCTGGCGACGCCCTACTCTTCCATCGCTTAGGCGATAGTACCATTGGCGCAGTCGGGTTTCACGGCCGAGTTCGAGATGGGATCGGGTGGGACACCGACGCTATGGTCACCAGGCAATGAAGCCTGCGGGTGTACGGTTCTAAAATCGATGCACACTTTACGTATGTGTTGTTTCTGGCGTCGAGCTTTCATCATCCGACCGTCATGGACAGCCAGGGCTGTCGTTGATGGTGGGACTCTCAAGCGCGAATAGGACGATTAGTATCGGTTAGCTCCATGCGTTACCGCACTTCCACATCCGATCTATCAAGGTCGTGGTCTCCGACCGTCCTGTGAAATCTTATCTCGAGGGAGGCTTCCCGCTTAGATGCTTTCAGCGGTTATCCCGTCCGTACATAGCTACCCTGCTGCGCCGTTGGCACGACGACAGGTACACCAGAGGTACGTTCAACCCGGTCCTCTCGTACTAGGGTCAACTCCTCTCAAATTTCGACGCCCACGGCAGATAGGGACCAAACTGTCTCGCGACGTTCTGAACCCAGCTCACGTACCACTTTAATTGGCGAACAGCCAAACCCTTGGGACCTGCTCCAGCCCCAGGATGTGATGAGCCGACATCGAGGTGCCAAACAACCCCGTCGATATGAGCTCTTGGGGGTTATCAGCCTGTTATCCCCGGCGTACCTTTTATCCGTTGAGCGATGGCCCTTCCACGAGGGACCACCGGATCACTATGACCGACTTTCGTCTCTGCTCGACTTGTCAGTCTCGCAGTCAGGCGGGCTTATGCCATTGCACTCTAACAGCCGGTTTCCAACCGGCCTGAGCCCACCATCGCGCGCCTCCGTTACTCTTTAGGAGGCGACCGCCCCAGTCAAACTACCCGCCACAGAGGGTCCCTGTTCCGGCTTCACGGAACGAGGTTAGACATCAGAAAACAACAGGGTGGTATTTCACCTATGGCTCCACATCGGCTGGCGCCAATGCTTCAAAGCCTCCCACCTATGCTACACAGTTCTTTCCTAATGCCACTCTGAAGCTGCAGTAAAGGTGCACGGGGTCTTTCCGTCTAACCGCGGGTACTCCGCATCTTCACGGAGAATTCAATTTCGCTGAGCATGTCCTGGAGACAGTGGGGAAGTCGTTACGCCATTCGTGCAGGTCGGAACTTACCCGACAAGGAATTTCGCTACCTTAGGACCGTTATAGTTACGGCCGCCGTTTACCTGGGCTTCAATTCAGAGCTTGCACTCCTCCTCTTAACCTTCAGGCACCGGGCAGGCGTCAGGCCCTATACGTCGTCTTGAAGCCGACTTAGCAGAGCCCTGTGTTTTTGCTAAACAGTCGCTACCCCCTGGCCTGTGCCCCCTCAAAACGCTTGCGCGCAATGAGGGCCTCCTTCTTCCGAAGGTACGGAGGCAATTTGCCGAGTTCCTTCAGGACACTTCTCTCAAGCGCCTTGGTATACTCTACCTGACCACCTGTGTCGGTTTCGGGTACGGTCTATACGGTGGGGCTATTTCCCGGGACAGTTTCGAAGCACGTCCAATCCGATAAGGACGTACAACACACACCATCCGTCACACACCACCAGGCTGCGGAATATTAACCGCATTCCCATCGACTACCCCCTTCGGGCTCGTCTTAGGGGCCGGCTCACCCTGCGCGGATTAGCCTTGCGCAGGAACCCTTGGTCTTTCGGCGAGAGGGCATCTCACCCTCTTTATCGCTACTCATGTCTGCATTCGCACTTCCGATACCTCCACCACCCATTACCAGATGGCTTCGCAGGCTTACGGAACGCTCCGCTACCGCGTGTTCAAAGAACACACCCTAAGCTTCGGTGCACGTCTTGAGCCCCGTTACATCTTCGCCGCAGGAACCCTTGTTTAGACCAGTGAGCTGTTACGCTTTCTTTAAAGGATGGCTGCTTCTAAGCCAACCTCCTGGTTGTTTTGGGATTCCCACATGCTTTCCCACTTAGACGTGACTTGGGGACCTTAGCTGTAGGTCAGGGCTGTTTCCCTTTTGACGACGGACCTTAGCACCCGCCGTCTGTCTCCCGGATATCACTCCTAGGTATTCGGAGTTTGGTTAGAATTGGTAGATCTCGCGACCCCCGCATCCATCCAGTGCTCTACCCCCTAGGGTGTTCGTCCGAGGCACTACCTCAATAGTTTTCGCGGAGAACCAGCTATTTCCCGGCTTGATTGGCCTTTCACCCCTAAACACAACTCATCCGGTAACTTTTCAACGTTAATCGGTTCGGACCTCCAGTGCGTGTTACCGCACCTTCATCCTGGTCATGCCTAGATCGCCGGGTTTCGGGTCTAATACATCAAACTATGGCGCCCTATTCAGACTCGCTTTCGCTGCGCCTACACCTATCGGCTTAAGCTTGCTTGATACATTAAGTCACAGACCCATTATGCAAGAGGTACGCTGTCAGGCCTCAAGGACCCTCCAACTGCTTGTAGGCAATCCGTTTCAGGTACTGTTTCACTCCCCTCATCGGGGTGCTTTTCACCTTTCCCTCACGGTACTAGTTCGCTATCGGTCATGTACGAGTATTTAGGCTTAGAGGGTGGTCCCCCTATATTCAGACAGGATTACACGTGTCCCGCCCTACTCAAGTCCTTCAATCTCACTTTCGCATACGGGGCTGTCACCCGCTACGGCCGAACTTTCCAGATCGTTCTGCTAGTTGAATTGAAGGCACTGGCCTGGTCCGCGTTCGCTCGCCACTACTAACGGAATCTCGGTTGATGTCTTTTCCTCCAGGTACTGAGATGTTTCAGTTCCCCGGGTTCGCTTCACGAAACCTATTTTATTCGGTTAAGTGATACCTTTTTCCTGATTACCTCCACCCGGCGAACCGGAAAGAAATAATCGGGATAGGTGGGTTTCCCCATTCGGAAATCGTCGGGTCAAAGGTTGCTCACACCTCACCGACGCTTATCGCAGCGTGCCACGTCCTTCATCGCCTGTACATGCCAAGGCATCCACGAATTGCCCTTACCTCACGCTTGAGAGTCCACACCACCAACGACAACACTGGATCGTTCTCCGTCAGGAGAGCGACACGAAACTCGGCAGAGCAGTGAAGCGTGGTTCTGATCTGGCCGTCGTCGATACACACAAGGCGTATCACTGAGCGGCTCAGCTGATGTGGATGATTAAATCTCAGCCAGATTATTTGTAGAGATATAGTCTTGGACGCCTCGAACCCCGTAGCCAGTCCCCCTCGAGCCGAAGCTCTCAGCGA
>NZ_QQWW01000034.1:0-6612 GCF_003950435.1 Sphingomonas sp. ABOLG | reverse complement strand
CACCTATGACTTTACATGGATGTGGGAAGAACTGGGGCTTAGCGACCTCCGGCGGTAACGGCCATCATGCGGTTCTTGAAATGTTCTCGCTTAGCGTTGTCTGGCGTACCTTCCACGCGATGCCCTCTTTTGGGTCTATGCAGACCACGGAGCGGTCGAGCAGCAGCAGGTTGGGGATGATCGTGCCGACGCCCTTGCCCGAGCGGGTGGGTGCGATCGTTAGCAGGTGCGCCGCGCCGTCATAGTGGAGCAGCTTGCCGGACTCCTTGGCACGGCCGATCAGGAGATCCCCATTCGTCTCCAGCTTGCGCAAGTCGGCCCGATCGCCGAAGCGGGCCGAGCCCAGTAGCTCGTTCCGGCGGTTGGCGGCGCGGCTGTTGATCCACCAGGTCGCGCCGATCAGTCCGACCAGGACCAGGAACGACACCGTGCCGGAAATCTGCCCGACGCCGAAGATGCCTTCCAGCCACCGCGCCGTCGCATAGGCCGCGACGAACGAAACGACGATCGCGAGCCGCCAGCTGATCGGCCGACGCCCACCGATGAGCGGCCCCGCCATCAGCTCGCCCGTTCCAGGGGCGTGATCGGAAGTGCCGGATCGGCATCGGGATGGTCGAGCAGCTTGAGGATGATTTGCGTGGCGAGGGGAGGGGGCACGGCCTCGTCGCGCAGCATATCGAACAGCGCCTCGTCGTCCGCGCTCAGCGCCATGCCCTCAATCGCGAGGTTGGCGCGCGATTCAGCATCGGCTTCGCGCCATTCCGCCACGTCAGCCAACGTGCCGCGTTCGAAATCCAGTGCGCGGACTTCCCGGCGGATCGCCTCAATATCCAGGACCGCCATCGCCTTTCTCCATCGCTTCGCTTTCCGTGTCGAACGCACGTTTGCCGCGCCGCTTCCAGAGCGCGAGCGTGTCGCCACGATCGTCACCGCGAGCGCGGCCGACCAGCTCCAGCAGCGCGCCGTAGATCGTGGCGCGATCGTCGTCGGCGAGTTCGACCAGGCCGGCTTTCTGGACGAGGCCGCCCAGCTCGATCAGGTGGCGGGTGCGCTCGCGGCGTTGCACGACCCAGGCTCGCGTATCGTTACGACGCCGCGCCGCTTCCAGGCGCTGGATCATCGCCCGGTTGCGCGTTCCCGCTATCGCCGTTGCCGCCAGCAGTCCGGCCACCTTTGCGCCCGCGCCGTTGAAAGAAAGCGGAGCCCTTCGCGCGCCACGCCTCCTTCACTTCCGCGTTCTGCGAGGCGACGGCATCGAGCAGCACGCCGGCGAGCGTTTCCATGTCGAGCGCATCGGCCCCGGTGGCGGTGACGAGCTGGCCTAGCTGCTCGATGCGACGCGCCTTGATCGCCTTGGCGCGGCTCTCCAGCGCCTTCAGCTCCGCGTCATAGTCGCGCACCTTGCGCATGGTGCTCTCTCCTTCCGCGTCAGGTTCACCGCAGCCTAGCAAACAGGAACGAGCAGGCAACCCATAACGGAAACGCACGGCAGTCAATCAGCGGGAGCGAAGCGAGTGGTGAGTGCGCGCTTATACGTCGTTGTCGACGTGCGCTAAGAAGTGCATCATGGTAGTCGCGATGGCGATCTACCATTTCAGCGCCAAGGTCATCAGCCGCGCGAAGGGCTCCAGTGCCGTCGCGTCCGCTGCCTATCGTTCGGCGTCGCGGCTGTTCGACGAGAAGCTGAACCGCCATCACGACTTCTCGAACAAGGCCGGCGTCATCCACTCCGAGGTGATGTTACCGGACGGCGCGCCAGAGCGTTTAAACGACCGCACCGCGCTCTGGAACGAGGTGGAGGCAGGCGAGAAGCGCAAGGACGCGCAGCTTGCCCGCGAGGTGGAGTTCTCGATCCCGCGCGAGATGAACGAGAAACAAGGCGTCGCGCTCGCCCGTGATTTCGTCGCCGAGCAGTTCGTGAAGCGCGGGATGGTCGCCGACCTCAACGTGCATTGGGACAAGGCGAAGGACGGCAGCCCGAAGCCGCACGCGCATGTCATGCTGTCGATGCGCGACGTGGGACCGGACGGGTTCGGGCAGAAGAACCGCGACTGGAACGGCACCGAGCTGCTTAAGGAATGGCGCGAGGCGTGGGCGGCCCATGTCAACTTGGCGATGGCCGAGCTGGGACTGGAGGGGCGGATCGACCATCGCTCCTATGCCGATCAGGGGATCGCACTGGAGCCGCAGCACAAGATCGGGCCGGCGGGAATGCGCCGCCTCGATCGTGGCGAGGACGCCGAGCGCGCCGACGATCACCGGCGGATCGCGCGCGAGAACGGCGACAAGATCGCGGCCGATCCGCGCATCGCGCTGGACGGCATTACCCGGCAGCAATCGACCTTCACCACCCGCGACCTGGCGGTGTTCGCGTTCCGTCATTCGGATGGCAAGGAGCAGTTCGACCGGGTGATGGCGGCGGTGCGCGCCAACCCCGAGCTGATTGCGCTGGGGAAGGACGGGCGCGACCAGGAACGGTTCACCTCCCGCGACATGATCGCGACCGAAGTGCGGTTGGAGAAGGCCGGCGACGAGCTGGCGCGCCGCGGCGATCATGGTGTGTCCGATCGGCAGCGGGATGCCGCGATCGGGGCGGCCGAGGGCAGGGGGCTTGTCCTGTCCGGCGAGCAGCGCGACGCCTTCGACCATATCACCGGACGCGACGGACTGGCGTCGGTCGTCGGCTATGCCGGCACCGGCAAGTCGGCGATGCTGGGCGTCGCGCGCGAGGCATGGGAGCGCGAAGGCTACCGGTTGCGCGGTGCGGCACTGTCGGGGATCGCGGCCGAGAATCTGGAGGGCGGATCGGGGATCGCGTCGCGCACGATCGCCAGCCTGGAGCATGGCTGGGCGCAGGGGCGTGACCAGCTCGGGCCGAAGGACGTGCTGGTCGTCGACGAGGCGGGGATGATCGGCACCCGCCAGATGGAGCGGGTGCTGTCCCATGCCCGTGACGCCGGCGCGAAGGTCGTGTTGGTGGGCGATCCTGAGCAGTTGCAGGCGATCGAGGCGGGCGCGGCGTTCCGGTCGATCGCCGAGCGTCACGGTGCGGCCGAGATCACCGAGGTTCGCCGGCAGCGTGAGGGCTGGCAACGGGATGCCACGCGGGCGCTGGCGACCGGCCGCACAAGCGAGGCGCTGGCCGCCTATGCCGCGCACGGGATGGTTCACGCGGCGGACACGCGCGAGGCGGCGCGGGCCGAGCTGGTCGACGGATGGGATCGTCAGCGCCAAGCCGAACCGGACAAGACCCGCATCATCCTCACCCACACCAACGCCGAGGTCCGCGAGCTGAACGGGGAAGCGCGCGACCGGCTGCGCGCGAGCGGTGAGCTGGGCGAGGACGTGGCGTTCGCGGCCGACCGTGGTGCCCGTGACTTCGCGGCCGGCGACCGGCTGATGTTCCTGCGCAACGAGCGGTCGCTGGGGGTGAAGAACGGCACGCTGGGCACGATCGCGCACGTCACGCCGGAGGGCATGACTGTCCGCCTCGATGGCGGGCGCGAAGTGACGTTCGCGGCGAAGGAATATGCCCATGTCGATCATGGCTATGCGGCGACCATCCATAAATCGCAGGGCGTGACGGTCGATCGCGCGCATGTGCTGGCGACGCCGGGGATGGACCGGCATGGTGCCTATGTCGCCTTGTCCCGGCACCGCGAGGGCGTGCAGCTCCACTATGGCCGCGACGACTTCACCGATCAGCGCCAGCTCGCCCGCGTCCTATCGCGTGACCGCGCCAAGGACATGGCCGGCGACTATGCCGCGCCGTCCGACAATGACTGGGCACGCGCCTTCGCCGAGCGGCGTGAGATCCGGTTCGCGGAAGTCGCGCGAGAGATCGCCGCCAAGGTGCGCGACAAGGCCAAGGGCATATTCGACGGCTTCCGACCCCGGGCACCGGAGAAGGCGTCCGCGCCGGAACGGGAGCCCGCGACCGGCGGCAAGCCGGACCAAGCCAAGGCAATCGAACGCTATGCGCGCGCCACGGCCGATATACGCCGGATGCGCGCCAAGGGCCTGCCGGTTCTACCCCATCAGGAGAGCGCGTTGCGCAAGGCCGGCGAGGTGCTGGACGCGAACCGGCCCCATGCCGCGCGCGACCTTGCTTCCGCGCTCAGGCGCGATCCCAGGCTGGTCGAGCAGGCCGCCGGCGGCAACACCGGCGGAGCGGTGCGCGCGATGGCCGAGGAACAGCGCGTGCGGCTCGACCCGGAGGCGCGTGCCGGAAGGTTCGTGGAAGCATGGAAGGCGATGCAGCGCGATCGTGCCGCCCTGGAGCGGGTCGGCGACCGCGCCGGCGCGGAGCGTATGCGCGGCAACATGGCGAAGGTCGCCGGCGCGATCGGGCGCGATCCGCAGCTGGAATCCGCGCTGCGCCGCCGCGCGCCCGAGCTGGCGCTGAAACTGGAGAAGGACCGCGCGGTTGGTGACGCGCTGGCGAAGTCGTTGGGGCCGGATCGCGAGCGTGACCGGGGACTGAGCCGATAGAAGGCGTGCTTTCGGGTGCGTGAGGGAGACAGGATGAGCGAGGACGAGCACGAACCCGAGACAGCCCAGGAAGCCTTTGCACGGGTGGAGGGTGAACTGGCATTGCTACGCCGCGTCGCCGAGCGGATGGCGAGCGAGCGCGCCGAACTCCCGGAGCTGCCCGACTATAGCGAGACGCTGGCAGGCATGGTGCAGAAGATCGACGCCACCTTGGAGCGCGTCGACGCGCTGGCGGCGGCGGTCAGGGACGGAGCGAGCCCGCGCTATGTCGTTGACCGGATCGTGGCGGGGGAGGGCGGCGCCCGCGCCGAGGACCGGCGAATGATCGCAACCGCAGCCGCAGAGCTGAAGGACGCAATCCGCGTGCTCCAGGGTGTCGCCGCATCGGCGCGACGCGACGACGAGCAGAACCGCTGGTTGATGTGGACCGCGATCGGCGGAGTGGTGCTCGGCATGGTGCTTTGGGCGGCTTTCGCTGGCGTTGTCGCGCGCGCCGTGCCGGCGAGTTGGCAATGGCCGGAGAAGATGGCAGCGCGCACGCTCGCCATGCAGATGTGGGAAGGCGGGCAGCGAATGATGGAGGCAGCCTCGCCCGGCGCGCTCACTGCCTTGGCGGCAGGTGACCGGATCGTTGCCGCCAACCGTGAGGTGCTGGAGGCGTGCCGGAAGCGTGCGAACCGGGAGCGCGAGACGGTTCGATGCACCGTCAGCATCGGCTCTGAGCGAGAAAAGTAGCTTGTGGGGGCAAACGTCGCAACGGGGCGTTTCGTCAGGGTTGTCGGGACCGATATCGATCCAGGTTGATTCTCCGGGCTTGTGTCAGCTCTTCGGGAGAAAGAATGCCTGTCGTACAATGGTGTTTGGGGCTGCCCCACCAGGGAACCGTCGCCGCAACCGAAGGTGGAATTTGGCAGTTGGATGTACGGCATAGCGGCTATTGGCGCTGGACGTGGAGAGTGTCCCATTCGGATCACCAGGATTCAAGGTCGGGTTCGGCCTCTTCTGCGGGGATGGCAATGAAATGCGCGGAAAGTGTCTTGGAGGAGTTGGAGAAGCGGCTGATCGGCAGTGAGTGGAGTCCGCAGTGCTGAGAAGTATTCTGTCGCTACTGCTGGCGCTGGCGATCACGATCGCAACCGCCTGGATCAATCCGCCCACGGACGAGCGAACGATGTACGGCCATGAAGGCCCGGTGGAGCAAAATTGGCTGCCTCGCGAAGTGGCAGGCTGGCCTGCCCCCTATCTGGCTGACAATCCGAACACCTCGGTTATTCATAACGTCGGAGTCGAGGACAATTTTCGCGCGGGTTCGTTCATCGCCACGCTGAGTTTCTGGTTTATCATCGTCTCGGCCCTGAGACGGTTTGGACGTTGGATCAGACGCAAGATGCAGCGTTAAGGTCCGGAGGAGGATGTGATGGGGTATTTCGCCAAATACGACACACCGGCCGATCTTCTCGCTGACAAGGACCTGAGCACCGGCGAGAAGATCGAACTGCTTGAATCGTGGCGAGACGACAAGGAAGCCTACATGCGCGCTGCTGGAGAGGGCATGCAGGGTCCTAGTCGATCAGATGCACTGCGTCTCATCGAGAACGCGCTGATTTCCCTACGCGGCGAATAGCCTAGGTAGAGCGTTCGAGCCCTTGTGGCAGGTGCCTTGGTAAGTTCTAGCGGAGGCTATTGCGTTCACTCTGGCGGCTGATCCACCACGGCATGTCGCCGACGAGCATACCGGGGTGCTCCGCTAACTCGGACAATGCCACCTCAAGGTGCGCAATCACCTGGCTCAGTAGCATAGCGGCTTCCGTACCTTCCATCTCGGCGCAAGCCTTGGACAGGTTCGCAATATCGGCAGCGAGTGCTTCTAGGTCGTTGAGCATGACATGTCCGAAAACCGGCAGTTAAAAAGGGCGTCTACTCGTTCCCGTCTTCCAACGGGAGAGTAGGTTCGCTGGCTTTGGTCTCTATGGTTTCGGACGGCGGCACTGACGTGATGGGTTGGACGGCCCCTGCACCAGCGTAGCTGTGCGATGATGTGGTCGTTGAGCCACGTCTAGGAGTTGATCCATGCAGCAGGATGTCGTGACCGTCGGTGTCGATCTGGCGAAAAACGTGTTT
>NZ_QQWW01000033.1:0-7309 GCF_003950435.1 Sphingomonas sp. ABOLG | reverse complement strand
GGGGTGCGCCGGGCGGCGGGCTGGCGAGCGTGCTGCTTGCCGCGCTGGGCGCGCCGGGACGGGCGACGGGCGGGCCGGTGTCGCCCGGGCGGCCCTTCTGGGTCGGCGAGCGGGGGCCGGAATTGTTCGTGCCGACCGCGGCGGGATCGGTGCTGCCGACGCCCGGGCCAGCCGGCGGGGGCGGGCGCGACGTGCGGGTGAGCATCGCGATCAACGCCGCGCCCGAGGCGGCGCCGGCCGCGCTGGCACGATCGAGCCGGCAGGTGGCGCGTGCGGTGAAGGCCGCGCTGGCGGATCTGGAGGACTGACATGGCGCATTGCCTGGTGGCCGAGCGGCGGCCGCATCATGCCGCGGACGTGATCACGCGGTTCGACCCGACATTCTGGACGATCAACTTCCCGCGGCCGATGATGGCGGCGGTGACGACGACCGCGCCCGACGCGCTGCGGGTCGATTGCGCCTTTTACCGGCGTGACGATCTGGCGGGGCTGATCTGGGAGGCGGAGGATCGCCACGATCACCCTTTGCTGGCCTATGATACCGAGCGCGATTTTCGCGCATGCCGATTGTCGTTCCGCTGGCGATCGGGCGGGGTACGGCCGCTGGACGCGATCCACGGCCCGGTGCTGACGATCGAGGGGCGCGATGCGGCGGGCGTGGCGCGTGCCTGGTATGTGCGGCTGTGGAACTATGCCGTCGGAACGCCGGAGGATGCGGTCGTCGCGATCGACTTTGCCGACCTGACCGGCGGGTTCGACCTGCCGACCGATGCCGATCCGGTATGGGCGGGGGATGTCGACCGGCTGTTCATCTCGCTCGTCGCGCCGGGCTATGACGCGAGCGACGCGATGCTGGACGCGCCGGCCGAGGGCTGGGCGGAACTGAGCGCAATCCGTTGCGAGGGCGCGGGATCGGTGATCGGGATCGGCGATGCGGTGCTGCCCGAGCATGGGCTGCGCATCGCGAGCGGCTATGACGACAGCTATCACCTGACGCCGGCGCGGCTGCTGCGCAATGTGCTCCACCTCGGCTATCGCGGTGCGATCATCCATTATGTCGGGATGAGCCATTATTTTCGGCTCGACGCCGACATGATGGTGACCGGCGGGGTGAATGCGCCGTGCGCGGCGTGGCACCGATCCTTTGCGCAAGCGGCGGCGGCGCTTGGCCAGGACGTGATCTGGTCGCTGTCATACGAATTGTTCGATGCGCATTGCCCGGCGGACTGGAAGCAACGTGACGCCGATGGCGCCCCGGCGCTGACCGGGTGGGAGCCGCCGTCGACCCTGCTGTCGCCGGCCCATGCGGCGGCGATGGCGTATCTGCAGCGGATTGCCTGCGCCTTTGTCGCGATCGGGGTGGAGGCGGGGCTGCCGCCGCGGTTCCAGGTGGGGGAGCCATGGTGGTGGGTGCGGGCGGACGGGCGGCCGTGCCTGTATGATGAAGCCGCGCTGGCGCTGTTCGCGCCGGTGGCGATCGCCAGCGTGCGCGCATCGCTGACGGTGGCGCAATGCGACACGCTGGACCAGGCGGGGGCGGTGCTGGCCGGCTCCACCGCGGCGCTGTGCGCGGCCGTGGCGGCGGCGCATCCCGGGTGCGAGACGCATCTGCTGGCCTATCTGCCGACCGTGCTGGACCGCGCGGCGCCAGAGGCGAAGCGGATGAACCTGCCGATCGGCTGGGCGAGCCCGGCGTTCGATGTGCTTCAGCTGGAGGATTATGACTGGGTAACGGCGGGCGATGTCGCCTCGACCCGCGAGGGGGTGGCGCTGGCGAGCGCGCGGCTCGGCTATCCGGCGGCGCGGCAGGATTATCTCGCCGGCTTCGTGCTGTGGCCTGAGGACAAGGCGCAATGGGCGCCGATCGAGGCGGCGGCCGCAGTCGCGCGCGGGCGGGGCGTGCGCGGCGTGCATGTCTGGGCGCTGCCGCAGGTGATGCGCGACGGCTTCGTTCATTGGGATGCGCCGGGCGCGCGACACGGGGAGGACGGGGTGCAGGACTTTGACGATGTGCTGTTTCCGCTGGCGCTTGGCGCGGAGGCGGAGGTGACGCCGGAGTTCTCGACGGCGGTGGTGACGAGCGCGGGTGGGCGGGAAAGCCGCAATGCGAGCTGGGCGGGGGCGCGCACTCGCTATGACGTGGGGCCGGGGGTGCGCAGCGAAGCGGATATCGCGGCGCTGCTCGATTTCTTCCGCGCGCGGGTCGGGCCGGCGCGGGGATTCCGGTTGCGCGATCCGTTCGATTTCGCGGCGTCAGAGGTGGTGATCGGCAGGGGCGACGGGGTGACGCGCGGCTTTGTGTTGGTGAAGCACTACGGCGAGGCGGGCGATGCTCCCGCGCGGCGTATTACCCGGCCGGTAGCGGGATCGGTGCGGGTGCTGCTCGACGGGGTGGAGACGCAGGGCTTCACGGTCGAGCCGGGCGGGGTGGTGATGCTGGACGAGGCGCCCGCGGCGGGGGTCACGGTGCGGGCGAGCTTCGCCTTCGACGTGCCGGTGCGCTTTGCCGACGACCGGTTGAGCGTGACGCGCGCGACGTTCCTGGCGGGGGCGGCGCCGGCCGTGCCGCTGATCGAGGTGCATGAGGCATGAGCGATAGGCTGACCACCCTTGCCATGCTGTGGACGCTGGAGCGGCGCGACGGCGTGACGATCGGGCTGACCGATCACGACCGCGACCTCGTCATAGAGGGACGGCGCTATCACGCGGCGCCCGGCATGATCCCGGCGGCGATCCGGCGCAGCGATGGGCTTGATGCCGCGACCAGCGAGACGGAGGGGGCGCTGAGCAGCGCGGCGATCGCGGCGGATGACCTGATCGCCGGCCGCTGGGACGCAGCGCGGATCACGGTGGCGATCGTCGACTGGGCGCGCGGCGGGGCGCCGCTGGTGCTGAACAGCGGAACGATCGGCGCGGTAGAATTGGAGGTCGATGCGGCCGGCGGGGGCGCGTTTCGGGTCGAGCTTCACGGGCCGGCCGCTGCGCTCGACCGCGCGGTGGCGGAGGAGACGAGCGCGACGTGCCGCGCCAGCCTGGGCGATCGCCGATGCCGGGTGGCGATGGCCGGGCGGCGGCGGTTCGCGCGGGTGCGCGCGGTCGAGGGGGCGAGCGTGATGCTCGATCAGCGCGAACCGGTGGCCGATGCTTATGGCGGGGGCACGTTGCGCTGGATCGGCGGCGCCGCGTGCGGGCTGGAGCAGGCGATCCTGCAATCGGACGACGAAAATGTGACATTGTCCGCCGAAGCGGCGGTTGGGGCGGCGCCGGGTCTGTTGGTGCTGCTGCGCGAGGGGTGCGACAAGACGGTTGCGACGTGCGTGGCGCGGTTCGGCAATATCGTGAACTTTCGCGGGGAGCCGTACCTGCCCGGCATGGACCTGTTGACGCGCTACCCCGGCGCATGACCCGGGGAGAGCGCGTCGCGGCGGCGGCGCGGGCGCTGATCGGCGTACCCTTTCGGCTGCATGGTCGTGATCCGGCGATCGGGCTGGACTGCGTCGGCGTGGTGGCCGCAGCGCTGCGGGGCGCGGGGCACATCGGCCCGATGCCGGAGGGCTATGCGATCCGTTGTGGCAATGCGCAGGGCTACGCCGATTGCTGGCAGGGCCTCGCGCCGGCGGGGGGCGGGCAAGCCGGCGACATCCTGTTGTGCCGGGTGGCCGCGATGCACCTGCATCTGGCGGTGCGCACGCAGGAGGGGATCATCCATGCCGATGTCGGGCTGGGCCGGGTGGTGGCGCGACCGGGCGCGCCACCCTGGCCGATCGAGACGGCGTGGCAATTGGGGGAAGGTTGATGGCGACTTTGGTGCTGACGACTGTCGGCGGGCTTGCCGGCGGGCCGATCGGGGCGGCGCTGGGCGGCATGCTGGGCCAGGCGGTGGACCGCAATGTGCTGTTCCGGCCCAAGGGGCGACATGGGCCGCGCCTCAACGATCTGGCGGTGCAGACGTCGCGCTATGGCCAACCGATCCCGCGCCTGTTCGGGCGGATGCGCGTCGCGGGCCACGTGATCTGGGCGACCGACCTGGTGGAGCGGCGCGAGCGGCAGGGCGGGAGCAAGGGACAGCCGGCGATGACGCGCTACTCCTATTCGGCGAGCGTTGCCGTGGCATTGTCGGCGCGAGCGATCCGCGGCGTGGGGCGGATCTGGGCCGATGGCAACCTGTTGCGCGGAGCGGCGGGGGACTGGAAAGTGCCGGTGCAATTCCGCCTGCACCTGGGTAGCGAGGATCAGGCGGCCGACCCGCTGATCGCGAGCGCCGAGGGTGGCGAAAATGCGCCGGCCCATCGCGGCATCGCTTATGCCGTATTCGAGGATTTGCCGCTGGAGGCGTTCGGCAATCGCATCCCGTCGCTGACGTTCGAGGTGATTGCCGATGATGAACCGGTGCCCGCCGCTACGATCGCGCAGGCACTGGCGCCCGCGGTGATCGCGAGCATGCCGGGTGACGAGGCGGCGATGCTGCCGATCGATGGCTTTTCCGCCTATGGCGACAGTGTCCGGTCGGTGATCGAGACGCTGGCCGAGGTCGCGGGTGCCTGGTTTGTTCCGATCGGTGACCGGGTGGCGATGCGCGGTGACCCCGCGCCGACGCGGATGCTGGCGGCGGGAGCGGGGCAGCGGCGGATCGCGCCGCCCGCGCGCGCGCCGCACGCCATGACGGTCAGCCATTATGACCCGGCACGCGATTGGCAGGCCGGCGTACAACGCGCGGCTCGTCCCGGCGCACTTGGGCCGGCGATGTCGATCGATCTCGCCGCGGCGCTGCCGGCGGAGCGCGCGCGGGCGGTGGCAGAGACGATGCTGGCGCGCACCTCCAGCGCGCGCGCCACGCGGCGGATCGTCACGGACATCGCGGCGGTCGACGTGTTGCCGGGAAGCGTGGTGTCGCTGTCCGGCGAGGCGGGGGCGTGGCGTGTGCGATCGGCGGAGATCGAGCGATTTGCCGTGACGATCGAGCTGGTGGCCTTGCCGCCGCCGGTGGTTGCGCTGCCGGCCGCGTCGGGGCGGGTGCTTCGCCAGGTGGATGTGCCGGCGGGGCAGACGATCGTGCACGTCGCGGAACTGCCCGCCATGATGGGGGAGGGCGCCGGTCCGACGATCGCCGTCGTCGCGGCGGGCAGCACGCCGCATTGGCGACGCGCGATGATCCATCACAGCATCGACGATGGCGCGAGCTGGACGGCGGCGGGGGCAACGCCGGCCGCCGGAACCATCGGCACGATCGTGGCCGCAGCATCGGCCGCGCCCGCCACGCTGGTCGATCGCCGCACCGTGATCGAGGTATCGTTGGCGCATGACGGCATGATGCTGACGAGTATGGACGCGGCAGGGCTGGATCGCGGCGGGAACCTGGCGCTGGTCGGTGACGAGTTGCTGCAATTCGGAAGCGTCGAGCAGGTCGGGGCGGGTCGCTGGCGGCTCTCCGATCTGTGGCGCGGACGGTTCGGGACGACGCCGGCCTTGCTGGCACCCGGGGATCGCTTCGTGATCCTGGAGCGGGAAGCGATGCTGCGGATCCTTCCTCTCACGGGCGCCGGTGGAACCGTGCGCGTCATGGCGCGGGGGGTCGGGGATGAGCAAGGTGTGGAGGCCGCGGTGCGGCTGACCGGCGCTGCGAGCCTTCCGCTGGCGCCGGTGCATCTGTCGGCGGACATCCGCGAGGGGGCGCTCGCCCTGCGCTGGCGCCGCCGCAGCCGCGTCGATTGGTGGTGGCGCGACCATGTCGACGTGCCGCTTGGCGAAGAGCGCGAGGCCTATGAGGTTACCGTCACCACTGCGATCGCCAGCCACATTGTCGTGACGGCGGTTCCGTACGTGACGGTGCCGCTGAGCGCGCTGAACGGCGCGCCGCTGCGGGCCGCGGTGCGGCAGATCGGCAGCCTCGGCGCATCCTCGCCCGCAACGCTGACCCTGGGAGATGATGAATGATGGTGAACACCACGGCGCGCTGGGCGCTGCCGCTGCTGCATGCCGGACAGGCGCAGAAGGAACTCGACCACAATGAAGCGCTGGCGCTGATCGATCTTGCCCTTCACGCCTGCGTCGAGGCGATCGGGGTCGATGTGCCGCCGAGCGCGCCGGTGGACGGGCAATGCTGGATCGTCGGGGCGGAACCTGTCGGCGACTGGGCGGGACAGGCGCTGGCGCTGGCGGGATGGACGGCGGGCGGCTGGCGCTTCGTTGGCCCGCGCGACGGCATGGCGGTGGCGTGCCGCGAGGGCGGGGTGATCGCGCGCTTTGGAAACGGTGAATGGGTGGCCGGGGCAGTGCACACAACCGGTGTTTTCGTCGGCGGAACCCGCGTGCTCACGACGCAACAGCCCGCCATCGCCGACGCAACCAACGGAACTAACGTCGATTCCGCCGCCCGGGCCACGCTTTCCCTTGTTCTGGAGGCGCTTCGGGCGCACGGTTTGATCGCCCGCTGAGGGTGTGGCAAACCCGCAACAGTCGCTTCTTTTTGTCGTCTTGCGTGGAAACTATCCCTTCTTTACTGAGTTAGCGCTGTCCGTAGTGACACCATGGAAAGGGGAATATTATGCGGAAGCTTGCCGTAGTTCTGGCATTCGCTTCTACCGCACTCGCCTCGCCTGCACTTGCCCGCGACAACGCGTGGTACGTAGGCGCCGAGTTCGGTGGGATGATCGTCGAGGACATCGAGTACGACATCACCGCCGCCACCAGCGGCACCGGCACCGTCGATAGCAAGTACGGCTATGACGTCGGTGGCGTGACCGGTTACGACTTTGGCAGCTTCCGCTTGGAAGCCGAAGTCGCCTACAAGTCGGCTGTGGTTGACGGCTATTCGTCGACCGTCGGTACGCCGGTTCTCGGCGCCGCTGGGCCGGGTATCGCGGCTCCGGGCACCTATGACTATGCTGGCGGCCGTACCTCGGCGCTGAGCTTCATGGTCAACGGCCTGCTCGATTTCGGCGACGACGACAGCATTCAGGGCTTCATCGGCGGCGGTGTCGGCGTGGCGCGAGTCAAGTCGCGTATCGCGCTGAACCAGCGTGGCAGCTTCCTCGATGACTCCGACACCGTGTTCGCATGGCAGGGCATCGCGGGCGTTCGCGCACCGCTGACCGACAACCTCGATGCAACGCTGAAGTATCGCTTCTTCAACGCCAGCAACGTGAAGCTGGTCGACGTGGCGAACCGTGGCTTTGACGGTCGTTTCCGGTCGCACAGCATCCTGGGCGGTCTGACCTACAACTTCGGCGAGCCGGTTGCACCGCCGCCGATGAAGCCCTGAATGCTGTCGTCGTCGCCGAAATCGAGCAGGCCGTTGACCATGAAGCTC